>NZ_KI911783.1:4566600-4881165 GCF_000515415.1 Bradyrhizobium sp. WSM1417 | reverse complement strand
TGCGGCGGATATCGTCGACCTGACGCACGATGGTGTCGGTGCACTGTTCGAAGATCTGCTTGTCCTTGCCCTCGGCGATGTCCTTGCCGAATTTGCGGCGAATGCGCTCGGCGGAGAGCTGGATCGGGGTCAGCGGGTTCTTGATCTCATGCGCGATGCGGCGCGCGACGTCGCCCCAGGCCGAGGTGCGCTGCGCCGAGACCAGTTCGGTGATGTCGTCGAGGGTGATGATGTAGCTGTCGTGCGGCTGGCTGGTCTTCTCGGCGCTGACGCGGACCGACAGATTGCGTTCCTGTCCGTCCCGCGTGATCGTGATTTGTCCCTGCACCAGGCGCTGGGTCCCTTCCCGCGCCGTCTTCATCATCTCCTCGAGCTCGGGCAGCACGTCGGCAAGCGGGTGGCCGAGCGTCTCGGCTTCGGAGTGCCCGATCAGCTTTTCGGCGGAACGGTTGAGAATGCCGACGTTGCCTGAATTATCCACGCCGATGATGCCGGCGCTCGCGGACGACAGCACCGCCTCGATGAAGCGGCGGCGGCTGTCGATGAGGTCGCTGGCGTTGACGAGCTCGTCGCGCTGGCTGCGCAACTCCTCCGTCATCTTGTTGAAGGTCTCACCCAGCTGGGCGAGGTCGCCTTCCGACTGGTGCACCGGCACTTTCACATGGAGATCGCCGGTCGAGACCGTCTGGGCCGCGTTCATCAGCCGCCGGATCGGCGAGACCAGCGAGTTGGCGAAGTTGAGGCCGATCAGCACCGAGGCCATCAGGATGGTCAGCGCGATCACCGCGAACATCAGCGCGAACGCGACCTGGATGCCGAGCCGGCGCGACTCGATCTGGGCGTATTCGGCAACGCTGACCTCGGTCTGCTTGAGCTGCTGAACGACATTCGGATCGAGCGGCCGTGCGACATACAGGAAGGTGTCGCTGAAGGCGCGCAAGCGGATCACAGCAGCGACGAAGCTCGCATCCGGCAGCACCGCGATCTCGGGCTCGGATTCGTTGACGTTGCTGAGGAAGTCCGGCGCCGGCGGCGAATAGGCCAGCCGCATGCCGGTGTCGGCGGATTCGAGAATGTTGGTGTTCTTGTCGATGATCATCGCGCCCGGCAAATTGCGCGAGGCGGCGCTGGACGTCAGCAATTCGCGAAAAGAGCGGCGATCCTGGTCGTAGAGCGGCCGCGCGTGGGCGATGTCGTTGGCCATGCCGAGAATGTCGCCCCGGATCAGCTGCGCGTGGTCCTGCATGTAAGCCCGCGCGATCGTCAGAGAATTCTGGATCACCTCCTTGGTCGGGCCGGAGAACAGGCGGTCGAGGCCGCGCTCGATGGTGACGTTGGCGACGACGGCGACCAGCACCGCCGGCAGCACCGCCACGATCGAGAACAGGCTGACGATCTGGACATGGAGGCGCGCCGCCGCCCTGCCCCGCCGTCGCGCCAGGATCAACTGCCAGAGCTCGCGGATGATGATGCCGACCAGCAGCAGGATGGTGGCTGCGTTGCTCAGGTAGAACGAACGGACAACTTGCGGCGTCAGTTCGATGCTGGTGAGGCCGGTCAGGACCAGGAAGGTGAGCAAGGCCGACAGCAGCGCCAGCGCCACGGCAAAGGGCGCCAGCCAGCGTCGCGCCGACCAACGCCGGGGCTCTTCTGCTGGGGCCGTGTCAAAGGATGCGGCCGAGGTGTCTGCGCTGGTCATTCCGGCAATGGGTGCTGAAAAACGGGGTCCGCGGCGGGCGGATACTGATGTATTCGTACCACATTGTTGCCGAATTGCGACAATTCCGCGGCGCCCCCGCCGCGACCGACCCGCGCATCCACAGCGACATGCCGGAGCCGGGAACGCATTCCGGCCCTCACGGCTTGACCAGCATGCACAGGTTCTTTCTCGCAATGATGGTGTCGGCCGTGCTGCTGCTGATCGTGGCGGCGGACCTGCTGGTCAATGGTCTCGGGGTGCAGGAGCCCAATGCGAACGTCGCCAGCGCGATACAGGTAGCAGGCCGGTTTGTCAGATAGGTGTGAGGCCGCTCCGCGGCTGAAATCATCATCTGAATGTTCCTGCGGAACATTTCAGTCCGGTCCGGACTTCTGCTCACCGCGTCAGCCACAACGGCCAGCGCGATCCGGACAGGCTCAGCTCCGCTTGGTAGGGGGAGCTGAGCCAGCGTCCGCTGCGCGGATGCTAGCCCCCGCTCCGATACACCTGGATATCGAGATCCCGGATCTTCTTCCGTAGCGTGTTGCGGTTGAGGCCGAGCAGATCGGCCGCGCGGATCTGGTTGCCGCGGGTGGCGGCGAGCGCGGCCGTGAGCAGCGGCACCTCGATTTCTTTCAAGATGCGGTGATACAGGCCCGGCGGCGGCACGCCGTTCGGGAAGCCCTGGAAATGCGAGGAGAGATACGCTTCCACAGCGCCGCCGAGATTGTCGACGCCATGCTGGACTGCGGCACCCGGGCTGACCGTGGGTGGCGCCAACTCGCCGTCGATGACGGAGCCCGTGATCACGTCCTGCGGATAGAGCGCCGCGAGGCGACGGGCGAGGTTCTCGAGCTCGCGCACGTTGCCCGGCCAGCGGTGCTGCTTCATCCGCTCCAGCGCCAGCGTGTCGAGCTTCTTCGGCGGCAGTCCGTCCTTCTCGGCGAGCGCGAAGAAATGCCGGATGAGATCGGGCAGATCCTCGATGCGCTCGCGCAGCGGCGGCAGCCGCAGCGGCACGACGTTGAGGCGGAAGAACAGATCTTCGCGGAACAGGCCCTGCTGGATCAGGACGCGCAGATCCTTGTTGGAGGCCGCGACGATGCGCACGTCGGTCTTGATCGGGGTGCGGCCGCCGACCGTGGTGTATTCGCCCTGCTGAAGCACGCGCAGCAGGCGGGTCTGCGCCTCCATCGGCATGTCGCCGATTTCGTCCAGGAACAGCGTGCCGCCCTCGGCCTGCTCGAAGCGGCCGGAGGCGCGGGTGTTGGCGCCGGTGAAGGCGCCGCGCTCGTGGCCGAACAGTTCGGACTCGATCAGGTCACGCGGGATCGCCGCCATGTTGACCGCGACGAACGGGCCGTTGCGGCGCTTGCCGTAATCGTGCAATGCGCGCGCCACCAGCTCCTTGCCGGTACCGGACTCGCCCGTGATCATCACCGTGAGGTCGGTCTGCATCAACCGCGCCAGCACGCGATAGATTTCCTGCATCGCCGGCGAGCGGCCGACCAGCGGGATCGCCTCCATCTCGGCGTCCTCGTTCGGCGTCGAGACCCGCTCCTTCGGCTCGGCCAGCGCGCGGCCGACGATGGCGATCAGCTCCTTCAGGTCGAAGGGCTTCGGCAGATATTCATAGGCGCCGCGCTCGGAGGCGCGAATCGCCGTCATGAAGGTGTTTTGCGCGCTCATGACGATGACCGGCAAATTCGGCCGCATCTTCTTGATCCGCGGCAGCAGGTCGAACGCGTTCTCGTCGGGCATCACCACGTCGGTGATGACGAGATCGCCCTCCCCCTGGCTGACCCATCGCCACAGCGTCGCGGCATTGCCGGTCAGCCGCACTTCGTAGCCGGCGCGGGATAGTGCCTGATTGAGAACCGTGCGGATGGCGGTGTCGTCATCAGCAACGAGAATGCTACCTGCGGGCATCGTTAATCCTCATTTTGCCCCCTGTGACGCAGACGACGACTTCCCGGCAGAGCCGTCGCGACTGCTTTGATCGGCATGTTTCACCGATGTGGAATACATCGGCATCAGCACGCGGAAGGTGGTCTTCCGCGGCTGAGATTCGCATTCGATGATGCCCCCGTGGTCCCCGATGATCTTTGCGACCAGCGCGAGGCCCAGACCCGAGCCGGTCTGCTTGGTGGTGACGAAGGGATCGAACAGATTTGGCAGAAGATCGTCCGGCACGCCTGGTCCGTTGTCCTTCACGCAGAATTCGAGCGGCAGGGATACACGGGATTTTTGACCGGGGACTGACAGGCGCACGCCGGGGCGAAACGCGGTGGTGAGCTGGATTTCGCCGTCGGGAACGTCGATCAGTGCTTCGGCGGCGTTCTTGACGAGGTTGAGGAACACCTGGATGAGCTGGTCCTGGTTCGCCAGCACCGGCGGCAGCGAGGGATCGTAGTCCTCAACGAAGCGGATGTTGCGGGCAAAGCCGGACTGCGCCAGCCGTTTGACGTGATCGAGCACCGAATGGATGTTGACGGGGCCGCGCACCACGGGGCGCTCGTCGCCGAACACCTCCATGCGGTCGACCAGCGTCACGATACGATCGGCCTCGTCGCAGATCAGCCGCGTCAGCATGCGGTCTTCCGAGGAGGCCTGCTGCTCCAGGAGCTGCGCGGCGCCACGGATGCCGGAGAGCGGGTTCTTGATTTCATGCGCCAGCATCGCGGCGAGCGCGATCACCGAGCGCGCGGCGCTGCGATGGGTGAGCTGGCGGTCCATCTTGTCGGCGATGGAGCGCTCCTGGAGCATCACCACGATATGGCCAGGCCGTTCCGTGACGGGGGCAACGTGCAGATCGACTTGGCGGTCTCCGCCCATGCGTGGCGTGCCCAGATCGACCTTGTATTCGTTGACCGGTGCGTTCGACGAACGCACTTGGTCGATCAGCGCCAGCAAGGGGCTTCCGAACGGCACCAGCTCTTTCAGCGACTGCCGCTTCAAAAACTGCGTCGAGATATCGAAGAAGGCTTCGGTTGCGATGTTGGCGGCGACGATCTTGCCGTCCGGCCCGATCATGAGCACGGGATTGGGCAGTGCATCCAGGATGGCATCGCTGTCGGACGGAAACGGCCGACGATGTTCAGCAACTGAGCTCATGCAGCGGCGCTCCATGCGAAGTCGTCGAAGGCATCTTGCAGTGACCGGTGGACGAGGCGCGGATCCTCCGAGGTGAGGATTTTCTGGCGCCAGGATTTCAGCTTCTCGGCCGGCGCACGGCTCACATCAGCCGCGACGTCGAGGGCCCAGCCCAGATGTTTTCGCGCATGCCGCAGACCGATGCGCAGGCCGTAGAGCGCGCAGACGCCCTCGTAAAGCGTGCGGACGTAATGCAGCTGCGTCTCGAGCGACGGCGTGGCTTCCGCCGCCCCGCCCCTCAAGCGCCGGCCGATCTGGCCGGGCAGCCAGGGCTGGCCCTGCGCGCCGCGGCCGATCATCACGGCGTCGGCGCCGGAGGCCTCTAACGCCGCGAGCGCCTTCTCGAAAGTGGTGATGTCGCCATTGACGACGAGCGGAATGGAGATGGCCTCGCGCACGGCGCGGATCGCGTCCCAATCGGCCTCGCCCTTGTAGAACTGGCAGCGGGTGCGGCCGTGCACGGTGACGAGCTTGATGCCTGACGCCTGCGCGCGACGCGCCAGTTCCGGCGCGTTGCGGGTGCGGTCGTCCCAGCCGAGCCGCATCTTCAGCGTCACCGGTACCTTCACCGCCGCGATCGTGGCTTCGATCAGACTGACGGCGTGGTCGAGGTCGCGCATCAAGGCGGAACCGGACTGGCCGCCGGTGACGTGACGGGCCGGACAGCCCATGTTGATGTCGATGATGTCGGCGCCGTCGGCTTCGGCAATCCGGGCGCCCTCCGCCATCCAATGCGTCTCGCAACCGGCGAGCTGGACCACGTGTGGACCGATACCCGTGGCTTCGCAGCGCAACCGGGACATATGATGACCATTGGCGAGCTCGTCGCTGGCCGTCATTTCGGAGACCACCAGACCCGCCCCCAACTCCGCGGCCAGCCGGCGGACGGGCGAGTCAGTCACCCCCGACATCGGCGCCAGGAAGACCGGGGTGGCGACATCAATATCGCCTATCTTCAATGGCTTAGAGCCTGATACTGCCGAGCCGGTCACAGGGGTCTCGTTAAGTTGGCAGCGCCTCATCGCGCCTGCCATGACCTATCTTGCGCACAATTCTTGTGCAGTCAAGCGTCATGCCTACAGTTTAGACAGTTCTGGCAATCCTTCAAGTGCAGTGCAGCAAAATGCTGTTTCCCACAATCCGGGGAAACCCCCTTTTTTTGCGGGCCTGCCGTGCTAGAGGCATGCGGCAATCACCCCCACCCCCGACTCTCTTCATCATCAAATGAGTATTTGAGTCCTATGGCGAAATCACAGCGCACCGCAGTCGTTCTCGTCGCGGCCGGACGCGGCCTGCGCGCAGGCGCCGGTGGCCCCAAGCAATATCGCGAGATCGGCGGCGTGCCGGTGATCTATCGCGCCATGGAGGCCTTCAGCCGTCATGCGGACGTGTTCGCGGTTCAGCCGGTCGTGAACCCCGACGACGGCGCCATGTTCACGGCAGCGGTCGCAGGGCTCAGCCACGAGGCTCCGGTCAATGGCGGCGCAACCCGGCAGGCCTCGGTGCTCGCCGGTCTCGAAGCGCTCGCCAGGCACAAGCCCGACATCGTGCTGATCCACGACGCCGCGCGCCCTTTCGTTTCGGAGGGCGTGATCACCCGCGCGATCGATGCGGCCAGCCGCACCGGCGCCGCGATCCCCGTCGTTCCCGTCACCGACACCATCAAGGTCACCGGCGAGAACGGCAATGTCGAGGACACGCCGGACCGGGCGCGGTTGCGGATCGCACAGACACCGCAATCCTTTCGCTTCGACGTCATCCTTGAGGCGCATCGTCGCGCGGCCAAGGACGGGCGAAGCGATTTCACCGATGATGCCGCGATTGCCGAATGGGCGGGATTGACGGTTGCAACCTTTGAAGGCGATGTTGCCAATATGAAGCTCACCACTCCCGAGGATTTCGTGCGCGAGGAAGCGCGGCTGGCCAGCCTGCTCGGCGATATCAGGACCGGTACGGGCTATGACGTCCACGCCTTCGGCGAGGGCGACCATCTCATGCTCTGCGGCGTGCGCGTGCCCCACACCAAGGGCTTCCTGGCCCATTCCGACGGCGATGTCGGCCTGCATGCGCTGGTCGACGCCATCCTCGGCGCGCTCGCCGATGGCGATATCGGCTCGCACTTCCCGCCCAGCGACGCGAAGTGGAAGGGCGCCTCCTCCGACCAGTTTTTGAAATACGCCATCGAGCGCGTCACCCAGCGCGGCGGCCGCATCGCCAATCTCGAGGTCACCATGATCTGCGAACGGCCGAAGATCGGTCCCTTGCGCGACACCATGCGCGCGCGCATCGCCGAGATCTCCGGCGTCGACATCTCCCGGATCGCGGTCAAGGCGACCACCAGCGAGCGGCTCGGCTTCACCGGCCGCGAGGAAGGCATCGCGGCCACCGCGAGCGCTACCATCCGTCTGCCCTGGAGCGGCTAGGCCATGGCCGGCAGCGACGCACGCGCCCTCTCCCGCTCGCTGCTCGACCTGTGCCGGATGCGCAAGCTGACGATTGCGACCGCTGAATCTTGCACCGGCGGCCTGGTTGCGGGCGCGCTGACCGACATTCCCGGCTCCTCCGACGTCATCGATCGGGGCTTCGTCACCTATTCCAACGGCGCCAAGCGCGCGATGCTCGGGGTCGAGGCAAGCACGCTCACCAATTTCGGCGCCGTCAGCAGGGAGACCGCAACGGCCATGGCGGTCGGCGCGCTGGAGCGTGCCGGCGTCGATCTTGCGGTCGCTATCACCGGCATTGCCGGCCCCGGCGGCGCCACGCCCGGCAAGCCGGTTGGCCTCGTGCATTTCGCCGCCGCCGCGCGCGACGGCCGCATCGTGCACCGCGAGCATCGTTTTGGCGCCATCGGCCGCACCGCCGTGCGCCAGCGCTCCGTGGTCGAGGCGCTGCGCATGCTGATGGATCTCGCCCGCGGTCCAGCCCAGGCCAAGCCGCGCCGTGAAGCCGCGGTCACCCGCCTGCGTCCCCGCGTGACACGCTCCCCGCGCCGACATGTGGCGAAGCGCAGGCCGCCGCGGTCGCCGCGGAGCTGACTCCCGTAGCCTGAATGGAGCGAAGCGCAATCCGGGATTCGTTCCGCGCATACAGGGCCCGGATGACGCTTCGCTCCGTCCGGGCTACAAGGCCTTGCGCTGCCGGACGGGCAAAACACACGAACCTCAGGTCAAGCTGACTTCGCAAAAAGATTCCGCTTTACCGAAATTCGGCTTTGGCGTATTCCTTCGCCACCTCATCCCGGTCAGAGGGGCGTATCGCGATCGTCACGAAACGCGGGGTGAGCTGCGGTGGACGCTGGCAGCATCGGCGCGAAGGCTTCGCAGGGCGGGAAACCGTGAGCGAGGGCGTCGCGCACACGACCGGTGCTGACAGCGTACGGCAAAACCGTGTCGTCCTGACGCCCGGGGTCTGTGCGTCAAGTCTTGTGGTGATGTGGGCTGCCCGACCGGGCATTCGCATCAGCCATCCGCAAGGCGACGGGGGCAATAGTGCATCGCTCCCCGGGGAGAGCTCGGCATAAGCCGTCAAACCACCGCGCAGGGAAGGCCGTGTGTTGGGCTTCACCTGTATGCCGCTGTGCAGCCTCTTGTAGTGCAACTTTCGCACAGTGGACCGTGGGTGCCAGCCGGCACCCGGTCTTCCCTGCGCCCTCTGACAATTGGGGGCCACGCCAAAAGCCAAGCTCGGGCGAGACACGCCGCGGGGCTGCACACCCGTGTCTGCGACGGAGGACGAGAGTTGTTGGAGAGCGTCGACGCCGCCTCCTCAGTCATTGCGAGCGCAGCGAAGCAATCCAGAGTCTCTCCGCGGAGGGATACTGGATTGCTTCGTCGCAAGGGCTCCTCGCAATGACGAAGGAGAGAGCGTGCCCGTCCGCAACCACTACGACGACGCCAGCTTCCGCCGTCCGTAGATCGCATCCGCCCGCTTCTCGAACGCGATGGAAAATCGCGCGAACGCGGCGTCGAACATCGAGCCCATCAGGAGCGCCAGCATGCGGCTCTTGAACTCATAGGCGAGGAAGAAACCGACATCGCAAACGCTCTCGCCTTTGGGCTCGAACGTCCAGCGGTTTTCCAGATTGCTGAAGGGACCTTGCAGATATTCGACCAGGATCTTCAAATTGGCGCGGTCGAGCGTCACGCGGCTGGTGAAGGATTCCCTGACCAGTTTGAACGACACCGTCATGTCCGCGACCAGCACCTCGGTGCCGTCGGGTTTCGCCATGCGCTGTCGGACCTTCAGCGCGCTGCACAGCGGCACGAATTCCGGGTAGCGCTCGACGTCGGCGACCAGATCAAACATCTCGGACGCGCTGTGATCGACACGGCGCTTGCTCGAAAATTTGGGCATGGCGATTCAGCGGGCGTGTGCGGCCCGCGCGGCCTTCAGTTTCGCAAAATCCTCGCCGGCATGATGCGACGAACGGGTGAGCGGGCTCGCCGACACCATCAGGAAGCCCTTGGTGTAGGCGACCTTCTCGTAGGACGAAAACTCGTCCGGCGGCACGTAGCGCATCACGGCGTGATGCTTGCGGGTCGGCTGGAGGTATTGCCCGATGGTCAGGAAATCGACGTCGGCGGAACGCAGATCGTCCATCACCTGCTGCACCTCGTGGCGCTCCTCGCCGAGGCCGACCATGATGCCGGACTTGGTGAAGATGGTGGGATCTAGCTCCTTGACCCGCTGCAACAGCCGGATCGAATGGAAATAGCGCGCGCCCGGCCGCACCGTGAGATAGCACGACGGTACGGTCTCGAGATTGTGGTTGAACACGTCGGGCTTCGCCGCGACGACGACCTCGAGCGCCCCCTCCTTGCGCAGGAAATCGGGCGTCAGGATCTCGATCGTGGTCGAGGGGCACGCAGCGCGGATCGCGCGGATGGTCTGGGCGAAATGCTCGGCGCCGCCGTCCGTGAGATCGTCGCGGTCGACGGAGGTGATGACGACATGGGCAAGTCCGAGCTTGGCCACAGCCTCGCCGACGTTGTGCGGCTCGGCCGCGTCGAGCGCGTTCGGCATGCCGGTCTTGACGTTGCAGAACGCACAGGCGCGGGTGCAGGTGTCGCCCATGATCATGAAGGTCGCGTGCTTCTTGTCCCAGCACTCGCCGATATTCGGGCAGCCCGCCTCCTCGCACACCGTATGCAGGCCGTTGGCGCGCACGATGTTGCGGGTGTCGGCATAGCCGCGGGTGTTGGGGGCGCGTACGCGGATCCAGTCCGGCTTCGGCGGCGAAGCGGAATCGGGCCGGTTCACCTTTTCAGGGTGACGTGGGCGCAGCGGGTTCGAGATGGTATCGACAATAACGACCATGGGGTGTCCGGTCTGACCAAGTCCTACCTAGTCGGTCTGGCCGGGCATCGCAACCCGGCTCGCCCCGCTTCAGGGAACATGGCAGATATGGGCAATATCCTGCTCTGTTCTCTGGCGATTCTCACCTCGAATGGCTCCAGTTTCGAAACCTTCCACACCCCGGCTCGGCAAAGCCCTGAAGCGTGCCTTTTTCGCGCGCAGCGTCCACGAGGTCGCGCCCGACTTGATCGGTGCGACCATGCTTGTCGACGGCGTCGGCGGGATCATCGTCGAGGTCGAGGCCTATCATCATACCGAGCCGGCGGCGCACTCCTACAATGGCCCCACGCCGCGGAACCAGGTGATGTTCGGCCCGCCCGGCTTTGCCTATGTCTACCGCTCCTACGGCATCCATTGGTGCGTGAACTTCGTCTGCGAGGAAGAAGGCTCGGCCAGCGCCGTGCTGATCCGCGCGCTGGAGCCGACCCACGGCATCGCCGCGATGCGTCGGCGGCGCCATCTCCAGGATTTGCACGCGTTGTGCTCGGGCCCGGGCAAGCTGACCGAAGCGCTCGGCATCACCATCGCGCACAATGCCCTGCCGCTGGACCGTCCGCCGATCGCGCTGCATGCGCGGACGGAGGATCTGGAGGTCGTGGCCGGAATCCGGATCGGCATCACCAAGGCCATCGAACTGCCCTGGCGCTATGGCGTCAGGGGTTCGAAGTTTTTGAGCAAGCCGTTTCCGAAATAAGGTTACGACGCCTGCTTGAGCCGCTCCAGCGCCTCGAGCAGCTTGGCCTTGCGGGCCAGCGCAGCCTCGCGCTTCTCACGCTCCTCCTCGACGACCTCCTCGGCCGCGTTGGCGACGAATTTCTCGTTCGCCAGCTTGGACTCCGCGCGCTTGATGTCGGAATCGGCCTTCCCGATCTCCTTGTCGAGACGTGTGCGCTCGGCGGCGACGTCGATCACGCCCTTCAGCGGCAGCGCGGCGACCTCGCCGCGCACCAGGAGCTGGACCGCGCCGTCGGGTGCACTGTCGGCGAAAGAGATATCCGACAGCCGCGCCATGCGCTTGATGACGTCGCTCCAGCGCGGCGCCCGTTCCTTCGTCTCGGCCGAGGCGCCTGCAAGCACCAGCGCGGTCAGGGTCGCCGGCGGAATGTTCATCTCGGCGCGCACCGAACGGATCTGCGTGACGAGATCGATCACCCAGCCGATCTCGGCCTCGGCCGCGGGATCGGTGAAGTCGGCATGGTCGAAGATCGGCAGCACCCAAACCGGCGAGACGAGCGCGTCAGTCGGCCCCGTCGTCGCCGCGAGCATCGCAAGCTGCTCCGGCGTCGGCCCCGCCGGCTTCAGCGGCCACGGTGCCAGCGCGAGCAGACCGTCGCGTTTGGCCGTGACCTCCCACAGCTCCTCGGTGATGAAGGGCATGAAGGGGTGCAGCAGTTTCAGGATCTCGTCGCGCGCCCATGCCACCATGGCGCGGGTCTCGGCCTTGGCAGGGCTGTCGGGGCCGAGCAGCACGGGTTTTGCGAGCTCGAGATACCAGTCGCAATAGACGTTCCAGACGAAGCGGTAGATGCTGCCGGCGGCGTCATTGAAGCGATAGGCCTCGATCGCCTCGGTCATCTCGCGCGTCGTGTGCGCGCTCTCATGCGCGATCCAGCGGTTCAGCGTCTCCTTGACCTTCGCCGGCTCGAAACCCTCGGGCACGGCGCAGTGGTTCATCTCCGCAAAGCGCGACGCATTCCAGAGCTTGGTCGCGAAATTGCGATAGCCCTCGACGCGGCTGGTGGCGAGCTTGATGTCGCGCCCCTGCGCGGCCATCGCGGCCAGCGTGAAGCGTAGCGCGTCGGCGCCATATTGGTCGATCAGGCTGAGCGGATCGATGACGTTGCCCTTCGACTTCGACATCTTGGCGCCCTTCTCGTCACGGACGAGGGCGTGGATGTAGATCGTCGAGAACGGCACCTCCTTCATGAAGTGAAGGCCCATCATCATCATGCGGGCGACCCAGAAGAAGATGATGTCGAAGCCGGTCACCAGCGCGTTGGTCGGATAGTAGCGCTGCACTTCCGGCGCGTCCGCGGGCCAGCCGAGGGTCGAGAACGGCCACAGCGCCGAGGAGAACCAGGTGTCGAGCACGTCTTCGTCGCGCGTGATGAAGCCGTCACGCTTGTTGCGGTCGAGCGCCATCTCGCGCCCTTGCTCGACCGTGATGACTTCCTGCTCGACGTAATAGCCGAGGGCGTGGCTGACGGCCTCCTCCTCGGTCTCGGCGACGAACACCTTGCCATCAGGACCGTACCAGGCCGGGATCTGGTGGCCCCACCAGAGCTGGCGCGAGATGCACCAGGGCTGGATGTTCTCCATCCACTCGAAATAGGTTTTTTCCCAGTTCTTCGGCACGAAAGTGGTTTCGCCCGAACGCACGGCGGCCATCGCCGGCTTCGCCAGCGTCTTGGCGTCGACATACCATTGGTCGGTGAGATAGGGCTCGATCACCGTGCCGGAGCGGTCGCCATGCGGCACCATGTGGGTATGGGGCTCGATCCGCTCGACAAACCCGAACGATTCCAGCCGCTCGACGATGCGCTTGCGCGCTGCAAAGCGATCGAGCTTGTTGAACTCCTCGGCGAACTGCGCGGCACCTGCCGGCAGGTCGCGCAGATAATCTTCGTTGTCGAGGAGATCGAGGCAACCTTCCTCGTCGATGACACTGATCCGGGCGAGGCCGTGGCGATTGCCGACCTCGAAATCGTTGAAGTCGTGCGCCGGCGTCACCTTGACCGCGCCCGAGCCCTTCTCCGGATCCGAATAGTCGTCGGCGACGATCTGGATCTTGCGGCCGACCAGCGGCAGGATCACGTTCTTACCGACCAGCTTCTGATAGCGCTCGTCGTCGGGATGCACGGCAACGCCGGTATCGCCGAGCATGGTCTCCGGGCGCGTGGTGGCAACGACGATGAAGCTCGAGGGATCCTCGGGGCTGAAAGTCTTGCCCTCGATCGGATAGCGCAGGTACCAGAGGCTGCCCTTGATCTCGGTCTGCTGCACTTCGAGATCGGAGATCGCGGTGAGCAGCTTGGTGTCCCAGTTCACCAGCCGCTTGTCCTTGTAGATCAGGCCGTCGCGGTGCAGCTCGACGAACACCTTGACCACGGCCTTGGACAGGCCCTCGTCCATGGTGAAGCGTTCGCGCGACCAGTCGCAGGAGGCGCCGAGCCGCTTGAGCTGGTTGATGATGGTGTCGCCGCTCTCGGCCTTCCACTGCCAGATCCGTTCCAGAAACTTCTCGCGGCCCATCTCGCGACGGCTGGGCTGCTGGCGCTCCATCAGCTGCCGCTCCACCACCATCTGGGTGGCGATGCCGGCATGGTCGGTGCCGGGCTGCCACAGCACGTCGCGGCCGCGCATGCGCTCGAACCGGCACAGGATGTCCTGGAGCGTGTTGTTGAGGGCGTGGCCCATGTGGAGCGAGCCCGTCACGTTCGGCGGCGGGATCACGATGGTAAAGGGCACTGCGTCACGGCGGTCCGGGCGGCCGGCCTTGAAGGCAAGGCTGTCCTCCCACACGACGGACATGCGGGCTTCGATATCGGCGGGCTGGTAATTTTTCTCGATCATGGCGCTGTTAGAAAGCCGCGCACGGGGTCCAAGTCAACGGACAAGTCAACGGAAGGGTCAAAGGAAAGCCAGGCGGCAACAAAGCTTTCCGGTCCGGTCGGGAGGCCGAATATGACGGACAAGCAGGGCTTTATGAGGGCTCTGCGGCCCGATCTACCTGCCGCCGCGCGATACCCGCTCGATTTCGGCCTTCACGATGCGTTCGACGAGGCCGGGCAAATTGTCGTCCAGCCAGGATTTCAGCATCGGACGCAGCATCTCCTTGACCAGATCCTCCAGGGTTCGCGCATTGCTGCTGAGCACCGTGTGGGCCAGGGAATTGAAGGCGGATTCGACCGCGGAGACCGTCGATTGCGCCAGGATCGGCTGTTGGGGCGGCAGTGGCGGCGCATCGAAGTCCACCGGCGCATAGGATGCCGGCGTCGGACGCGGCGGCGGCGATTCGGCGAATTCGAGATCGTCGCGCGGCTCGACCTTGCGGAAGCTCGGCGGCGGCGGAGACGGCGTTGGCTCCATCGCCAGCGCCATATCGTCGGTCAATTCCAGCACGTCGGGCTCAGGTTCGGGCTCCGGCTCGGGAGCACGGATTTCCGGCGCAGCGGTGGCCGTGTCGAGGCCCGCTAGCAGCGCGTCGATGTCATCCTGATTGTTGGATGCATCAGCCTCGGGTGCCGGCGCCGGCGGCGCTGCCGGCTTTGCGGCCGGAGCCGGTGCGGGCTTCTCGGCGGCCGGTTTGGGCGGCGCGACCTTGGATGGCGGAATATCGTTGATCGCCTGAGGCTTCGGTGGCGCGGCGGGGGCGGCAGCTTTCTCCGGCTTGGCAGCATCCGCCGGCGGCGGCTTGGCCTCATCGTCGGCAATGATGCGCCGGATCGAGGCCAGAATCTCCTCCATCGAGGGTTCTGTGACCTTTGCAGGCTGCGTCATCTCCGACTCCACATCATCAACGCCCTCGCATGCGCTGTTTTACACCAAGCACGACAGGATTGGCCGGTTCCGGATGGGTGGCCCCGACATTTTCGTCGCGGCAGCCCGACTTGTCCCCAGATGACGGCTCAACGTGCAGCGGTGCGCCCCTGCCCTCGGCACTCATGCTTTACGCACACGGCATCGGATGCAGAGCGAATCGGCCCGCATCTTCTTGGCAAGGCTATGTCAGGGATTTTGCTGATTGCAAGCAAAGCACCGGTCGGCCTCGGCAATTTGCGAGGCCGACCGGATGACTACGGGACTCTAGCGTCCGTCAGGCGTGCGCACGCCGGCCCAGCTGTCGCGAACCTGCTGGTAGTGAACGCTGGGATCGTAGACCGTGGTGTTGAGGCCGAGGACTTGCGGCGCGAGACGACCGACCGCATTGAGCACCGAATAGGACGCCACCACGCGGTCATGCTGGGCAGTGACGAGCGCCACCCGCGCGTTGACCAGCGCCTGCTGCGCGTTGAGCACGTCGAGCGTGGTGCGTTGGCCGGCCTTGGCTTCCTCGCGCACACCATTCAGCGCGATCTCGGAGGCCGTGACCTGCGCCTGCGCAGATTGCACCTGCGCCTTGCCGGCTTCCAACTGGCCCCAGGCCTGCACGACGTTGGCGCGGGTCTGATCGCGGGTGGTTTCGAGATTCAAGCGTTGCTGCGCCAGGTTCTCTTTCGATTGGCGGATGAGCGCATATTCAACGCCGCCCTGATAGATCGGCACCGAGGCGGTCGCGATGGCGGAAGCGGTCGTCGTCCGGAAGACGGTCAGGGTCTGCTGGTACGACTGGGTAATGCCGGCCTGGAGCGAGACGGTCGGCAGCAGCGCGCCTTCGTTGATCTTGACCTGGAGATAATTGACGTCGATGCCGAACATCGAGGCCGTGACGTTGGGGTTCTCCACCAGGCTCAGACCGACGGCGGAGGCGAGCGTCCCGGGCAGGAAACGATCGACCGGCGAGCCCGGCGCAAGGTTCGTCGGCTCGTTGCCGATGATCCTGCGGAAATTGGCGCGCGTCGTCGTGAGATTCGATTCGGCAGTCAGGGCTTGGGTCCTGCCGGCCGCGAGCTGCGCTTCGGATTGCGCCACGTCCGTGCGCGTCACCTCGCCGACATTGAAGCGATCGCGGGTCTGCTTGAGCGTCTGTTCGAGCACGCGCACGTTGCTGCGCTGAACTTCGAGGGTGGCGGAGTCACGCAGATAATCCATGTAGCTGGTGGCAGCCTGCAACAGGACCGTCTGTTCGAGCACACGCAACGCCTCGCGGGATCCCGAGACCTGGCTCTCCGCCACGCGCGTCCTGTTAGCTGTGATGTTGCCGTTGTAGAGCGTCTGATTGACAGTCAGGCTGGCGCTGTTGGGCTGAAGGGGTTCGGAGCTGTGGATCGACGGCCCCTTCTGCTGCTGCTGAATATCCTGATATTGATAGCCGGTGCTGAGGTTGATCCCGACCTTCGGGCGATACCCCGACAGCGCCTGCGGCACGTTCTCGTCAGTCGAGCGCACCTGAGCGCGCTGCGCGTTGAGCTGCGGATTGTTCTGATAGGCGCGCACCAGCGCGGCCTCGATCGTATCCGCCAAGGCAGGCGTCGGCGCGACAAGCGCCAGCAGCAGGACCGAAACCGCTGCTCCGGTGAAGAGCTTCACCCCATGCATCCAAAAATTCCGTTCATTCTAACGCCCGGCTCGTGCCCGCGAGCTGGGTTACCGTCTACGAGTGGAGTCGTTGCCCCGCCGCAACATAGGACGCGGTCAAGCGCGACGGAACTACCTGAGGGTGGTTCTCAGTGGAAACTCTTCACGTGCAGCATCCCGGCCACACTTCTGATTCAGAACGGGATTTAACGGGCTAAAGCCGCTATCGGGCCGTCAGAAGACGAAGGCGGCGGCCCGTTCCAGCCCCGGAAGGACCGGGGCCGCGGCATCGAACAGCGCCCGATGGCCGAATTCACCGTGGGTATGGGTCACGATCATGGCTCGCGGCGGCCTGGATTCGGCCGAAACCCCCACCAGGCGCCCACCCTGCTTGAGCTGCCCGAGCAGCCCTGCCGGCATCACCTCGGTGGCGCCGTTGAGGACGATCACATCATAGGGGCCGGCAGCGACATCACCCTCGGCGCAGGCCGCGGCCTTGCAGGCCACGTTGGCAAGCCCGAGGGCGGCGAAGGCGTCATTGGCCTTCTTGGCCAGCGCCGAATCGCATTCCGTCGCGGTGACCTGGCGTGCGAGCTTGGCGGTCAGCGCAGCGAGATAGCCCGTGGCGCAGCCGACGACCAGCACGTTGTCATCCTCGCCGATCTCGGCAGCCTGGAGCAGCTTGCCGGTCAGCTGCGGCTTGATCAGGTACCGCTTGGCGCCGCCCTCGCTGACGTCGAGATCGAGATCGAGATACGCCAATGCCTGTCGGCTGGCCGGCACGAAGGCCTCGCGCGGAACCGTGAGCATGGCGTCGAGAACACGACGATCGGTGACATCACTGGTGCGCACCTGGCCATCGACCATTTTTAGGCGCGCCGTCGAGAAAACGGACATTTGCGGACCCTGCAAGGCGGACGATGCCGCGGACGAAAGTTGGCGGCATCTTTGGAACAGGCCCTGCGAAAACGCAACATGGCTTTGGCCCGCGAGCCGGGCCCTTCCGCAACTCGCAACGTCGAGGGTGAGCCGGCCTATTCGATCGTGACGGCGAGGCGGCCGATCAATGCGGCGACTTCATCCAGCCGTGCCGAATCGTGGGTCTCGACCGCGCGCGCCAGACAGGCGAGGCATTCGTCGTCGCTGAGTTCGGGGATATCCGCCGGCAGAATGGAGGGAGCCAGCGGGGAACGGTCGACCTGGATGTCTCGCATGGGAATCAGCTCCGTAAAGGACCGGCCTATGGAAGCTCGATTTCAATTGAGTCGTTTTGGCGTCGCGGCGGAGGATGCGAGCTCGCGACGGTACACATCTATTTGAAGATTTGGCGCAACGGGATCACGCGCCAGATCAGCGTCTGGCCGCAAGCCGTTGAAGATGAAGCGGAATTTGGCTCCCCGGGCTGGATTCGAACCAGCGACCATCCGATTAACAGTCGGATGCTCTACCGCTGAGCTACCGAGGAAAAGGGCGAACCCGTCGTTCGCGCGCGGCTGCGTATAACAAAGCCGCTTGCGCTTGCAAAGGACGAATTCGCCATCTCGCACATTGCTGCGAGTAAGGGCGCGTGGCCCCTCCTCCGCCTGGCCTCAGGTCGAATTACTCGGCAACGAATGAAGTGGTCTTGGTGCCGGAATCGTAGCGCAGCCGCAGCGCGGTGAACTTGCAGAGGTTGACGTTCTTCCAGAGCACAGTCTCGTCATAGTTCTGCCAGTCGACGCGGATGTTCCAGACACAGCCATCGTCGTCATCATCGAACTCGACATAGGTGCTCGCCTGGTTCTGCAAAACCTTCTCCAACTCGTTGTCCCATTCGTCCATGCCATCGTTCGGGGCGTTGAAGCCCAGGAATTTGATGGCATAGCCGGTCTCGTTGACGACGGTGACGTTGCGCGCGTCAGCCGCGAACGACGGCGCGGCGGCGATCGATAGACCGATCGCGATCAGTGCAGACAAAAAATACTTCATATGAAATTCCCCCGATCGAAACGGGCTTTCGGTGCCTGACGTCGATCGGCGCAGGCGCCGCGGCAACCAATGGCGTTGCCTTGAAGGATTCGTCGGAGGCGCAATCGAAAGGTTCAAGGCGCGATCGATCCGCGCTCCGGCGCGTTGCACGACGCGAGCCGCGCAACGAGCCAATTCTTATCGATTCGAATTCTCCGCAGCAATGAACCGGCATTCATAGATCGGCGGGGTTTGTTGTCCGGGGTGGGCGCTGGCCCGCGGAATGTGATTTTTGTCGCAGGCACAACTTCGCGTCCTCGCGGCGAGGCTCGCCCGAGTTTTGCTTTGTTTCGTCCACCCTCTTCGTCAGAGGGCGCAGGGAAGACCGGGTGCCGGCTGGCACCCACGGTCCACTGTGCGAAAGTTGCGCTCCAAGAGGCTGCACAGCGGCATACAGGTGAAGCCCAACACACGGCCTTCCCTGCGCAGTGGTTTGACGGCTTATGCCGAGCTCTCCCCGGGGAGCGATGCACTATTGCCCCGTCGCCTTGCGGATGGCTGATGCGCCTGCCCGGTCGGGCAGCCCACATCACCACAAGACTTGACGCACAGACCCCGGGCGTCAGGACGACACGGTTTTGCCGTACGTTGTCGCATCGGTCGTGTGCGCGATGCCTTCGCTCACGGTTTCCCGCCCTGCGAAGTCCTTCGCGCCGATGTGACTAGCGTCCACCGCAGCTCATCCCACGTTTCGTGACGATCGCGATACGCCCCTCTGACCGGGATGAGGTGGCGAAGGAATACGCCAAAGCCGAATTTCGGTAAAGTGGAATGTTTTTGTGAGGTCAGATTGACCTGAGGTTTGTGTGTTTTGCCCGTCGGGCAACGCAGGGTCTTGTAGCCCGCATTGCTTCGCGGGCTATCGGCTGTCGCCTCACGGCCTCCGACACACCGGTCCGATCTCGATCAGTGCGTCCTAAGACCTGCTCGTGAGGAACCCTCGCGGCATCTATTTCCGAATTCGGGAGAACCAAATGATCTTACGTGACGCAGCGGTCCGCCCGATCAGGGAATCATTCGGTGAGGTCATTTGACAGAGATAGGACGATCGACGGACGCATGCGGCCGATATCCGAAGCGCATCACCGCTGCCCAAAGCCTGTCCGCAGCATACCCACAGGCCTATCCACAGGCCGACAATGCCGGATTCGCGAGCCCGCGCGAGCCACTTGCTGCGCACAAACCCACAGGGCCGGTATGTCAGCTGCCGGCCTGATCGAACACGGTGCGGCAAGCCTCACTCAAGCTTGGCCTGTTGCGGCGCAGGCACGCTGTGATGGCGCGAACGTTGGGGATTTCGCCGGCGCAGAGCCGGTAGACGTCGGGGGTACAGGCCCGGCGCTGCTCGGGCGTTCCCTGCTGCGCATGGGCGGCGGAGGCAAACAGCGTCAGGAACAGCCCGACCGTCGAGGCGCGACGCGCCCGGCTTTTCACACCCGCAAACCGCAAGAACCTCGCCTTCATGACCAGTCTCCCGTCTGCCTTGCCCGCCGGCCTGTCTTGGCCGGTGTGCAAAGGGGTAGGAGAAAAAAACAGCCGAAGATGTGACCTCCTTCACACTGGGGGCACCCGGCAGGAACCTAAGTTTCCCAACGGGATTTCATCATCGCTAACCAATCGGGACCCGATTGGCCGATCGTTAAAATGCGAACGATCGGCTCAATCGGGTAACAAGCCGGCTTTGCGACATTGCGCCATCCGCGGTCCGGAGGGTGTGATGAGCGAAGCCGAATTCAACTTGCTGCTGGATGCCGTCCAGGACGCCATGGTCCATGACGATCTGGCGTTCGTGCCGGGGGAGGATTTCGTGCCGCGCTCGTGGACCTATTACGCGAAGCCCAACGCCTCCGCGAAGCCGAAGGCCGCCAATGACAACGAGGGCGCCTGGCCCCTGCTGCCGTTTCCGGACGGCTGGTACGCGGCCTGCTAAGGCCAATTTCACCGTGGGCCGATGCGCCCGCGCTCTGCGGGCGTTTTGCTATGGGCCCTAGGCCGCGAGATTCGGCGTGCCCGCGATCAGGTCTTGACGCGCTCTCCGCCGTCCTGCGGCGCCTGGTCGGGTGCGGCCGCCGGAAAGATGCTGTCATAGATCGCGCGGGCCTCGCGAATGAGGCGAGCCCGCTCCAGCTCGGATTTCGGGACAAATCGGACGATTTCGCTCACGTGCTCTCCAGCGCTCGATCGTTGGGATGCATCACTTCGCAGATGCGAAGACTATGCCAGCGGGCTGAATGGCGGGTTTCCGCCGGGCCCCGGGCAAACCCGGTGTGCGCGGTCAGCATGCATCGCCCGCGCGGGCCGATAGCAGCCGCGGTGCAATCAAATATTGCTGAGATATCAGGAGGTTGTGATGGAGGCCACGTCGGGACTCGAACCCGAGTAAACGGTTTTGCAGACCGGCGCGTAACCACTCCGCCACGTGGCCCCAACGAGGGCGGAGCAATATAGGGGATCACGGGTTTAGGCAACCCCGACCGGGCAGCTACGCCTTCCTGCCGCCGAGATATTGGCCGAGAATCTCGTCGGTTGCGCCGGCTGCCACGATCCGCCCCTCCCCCAGCAGAATCGCGCGGTTGCAGGTGCTCTTGATCAGCTCGATGTCGTGCGAGGCGAGCACCAGAATGCCGGCGCGCACGACGATCTCGTCGAGCCGCTGCCGCGCCTTCTTGCGGAACTGCTGGTCGCCGACGCCGATCCATTCGTCGAGCAGCACGATCTCGCCCTCGACGGCGGTTGCGACCGCAAAGATCAGGCGCAGCATCATGCCGCTGGAATAGGTGCGCAGCGGCAGGTCGAGCCGGTCGCCGAGCTCGGTGAATGCGGCGATCTCCGCGCGCTTGGCGTCGATCTCGGAGCGCCGCGCGCCGATCACGAGGCCCCGCCGCATGATGTTCTCATAGCCGGTCGCTTCCTCGTCGAATCCGGCCGAGAGATCGAACAGCGGCAGGCAGCGGCCCAGCACGTCCACGCTGCCCGACGTCGGATGGTAGATGCCGGCGAGGACCCGCAGCAGCGTGGTCTTGCCGGCGCCATTGGCGCCGATGATAGCGACGCGGTCGCCGGCACGGATGTCGAGGCTGACGTCATTCAACGCGGAGACGATGTGCGGGGTCGCTGTGGTCCGCCGCAGCGTCACCGCGCTAACGAACCGGCTGCGCAGCGAGCGGTCTCGGAACGACAGCACCGGAAACCTCACCGAGACGTTGCGAAGCGCGATATGAGCTGCGGGGGTCATAGCTCGCGCCTCACAGCCAATACGCCACGCGACGGCGGTATCTTGCGTAGCAGCCAAGGCTGATGACGGCCACGAGGGCCGCATAGATGATCCCGAGCAGCCACTGCTCCGCATCGGTCGGCTGCGACAACAGCGGCCTGCGCACCAGATCGAGCAGCGTTGCAAACGGATTGGCGCGGATCAGCCAATAAAATGCGGTGCCGCGCATGGTGTCCTCGGTCCAGATGATCGGCGTCAGGAAGAATACGAATTGCAGGCCGCTGACGATCGCCGAGCCGATGTCACGAAACCGCGCGCAGAGCATGCCGAGCGCAACCGAGCCGCCGAGCAGCACGACGAGCAGGATCGCAATGCCCGGCACCGCGAGCAGCATGCTCGCATGCAGCGGCCATGGCATCACGAGATAGAGCAGGACGACGATCACCAGATGATGCGCAAAGATGAGGACGTTGCGCGCGATCATCTGGAGCACATGCACGATCAGCGGCGCCGGCACCGCCTTGATCAAATGGCCTGAAGCCACGAAGATGTTGGAACCTTCCTGGAGCGTGGTCGCGATCAGCGTCCAGACGATCAGGCCGACGGCGAAGGTCGGCAGAAAGCTCGCGATGTCCTGCCTGAACAGTGCCGCATAGACCGTGCCGACGCTGGCAATGGTCGCAGCGAGCGTCAGCGTGATCCAGAGCGGGCCGATCACTGTGCGCCGGTAGCGCAGCGAAATGTCCATCAGGGCAAGCGTGCCCCAACGATCGAACCGCGCCGCCTGGGCAAGGATCTCCTTGGCTGCAAGCTGAATGCGACGGCCCTTTCCGCTTCCGGCGTTCCGATGGTGCGACAGGATAGCAGATCGCGGCCTGTTGGCCGATGGTCTCTATCCGCCCGCCTCTCGCGGGACAATCGGCCGTACGGATGATCCGACTGGAGTCAGGCTCGCTTGCCCCGCCGAACACCGCGCCGGCGGTCCTTCACCGGCGGCTTTGGCGCCAATTCGGGCATCTCGGTCTGAACCTCGCGATAGCGGGTTAACATCCGTTCGAAACAGGCATTCAGCGTCTCGGCGATGTCCGGGCGTTTCTCCAGAGCGGAGAGGATGGTCGCTGCGGCTTCGATGGTCGATAGTCCGTCCTTCCGAGGCTCCTTGCGCAGGCGCCCGTAGCGCGATGGGGCGGCCGGGTTGAGGATGACGCGCTGGCATTTCAGCATCCACGGGTTACGCCACCACAGCGCCTTGGCCTGGCTCCAGGTGCCGTCGAGCAGCACCACACCTTCGAGCTTGCCAAGGCGCGCGCGCTGGTTGTCCGCGATCTCGCCCTTGCGGTTGAGTGCCAGGATTTCGCCCTCAGCCTCGAGATCGGCGGCGTGCGCCGAGCCGAGATAGAGCACGGCCCAGTGCGAGGCGTTCTCGATCGGTTGCCCCAGCGCCTTGGATAGGCTCGGCCAGGACAAGCCGACCCGCAAGGTGGCACCGGCGAAATGCTTCGCAAGCAGCCGGGCAGTGCCGAGCGCCCTGTCCTGCTCCTGCGGATGTTGAAGGATCAGGAGTCTAAGGCGGTTCTTGAGCGGCGTGACGCTGTCGCAGATGCACAGCGGCATCGGCTTCTGGCAGTGCGGGCATTCGGGGATCGGATCGGCCGGCGCGGCGGCGGTGGGGTTCGACATGGTCGCCGCTATACGCTTTGCAAGGCGGTTCAACAACCCGCCTATTCCGCCGGCGCGGCCAGCGGGCGCGGCTCGCGGCGGCGGCGCAGACGGTCGATCAGCAGGTAGATCACGGGCGTGGTGTAGAGCGTCAGGATTTGCGAGACGAACAGCCCACCGATGATGGTGATGCCGAGCGGGCGGCGCAGTTCCGTGCCGGGCCCGGTCGCGACCACCAGCGGAATGCCGGCGAACAATGCCGCCATCGTCGTCATCAGGATCGGCCGGAAGCGCGCCTGGCAGGCCTCGAAGATCGCTTCCGCCGACGACAGGCCACGCTGGCGTTCGGCATCGAGCGCGAAATCCACCATCATGATGCCGTTCTTCTTGACGATGCCGATCAACAGGATGATGCCGACGAAGGCGATCACCGTCAGCGGCGTATTGGTGAGCTGCAAGGCCAGCAGCGCGCCGAGGCCCGCCGAGGGCAGCGTCGAGATGATCGTGAGCGGATGGGCGAGGCTCTCATAGAGCACGCCGAGCACGATATACATCGCCACCAGCGCGCCGAGGATCAGGAGCGGCTGGCGGCCGCTGGTCTTGGCGAAATCGCCGGCATTGCCGTCAAAACTGCCGCGGATGCCTTCCGGCATGTGCAATTCCTCGACCGCGCGCTGGATGTTCTGCGTTGCAGCCTGGATCTGCACGTCCGGCAACAGATTGAATGACACGGTGGTCGATGGGAACGATTGCGAATGATAGACCGCGAGCGCGGCGAGCCCGCGCGTCGCATGCACCACGGCCGACAGCGGCACCTGCGCGTCGCCCGCGCCGGCGACATAGATCCGTTCGAGGTTGGAGGGATCGACCTGGAATTTCGGGTCGATCTCCAGCACGGTCATGTACTGGTTGCGTTGGGTGTAGATGATCCCGATCTGCCGCTGCGAGAAGGCGTTGTTGAGCGCGTTGTCGATATCCTGGACGCGGACGCCGAGCGCCGAGGCCTTCTGGCGGTCGATCGACAAGGTCAGTTGAAGCCCGCCGGGATCGCGGTCGCTGGAGATGTCGGTGATGCCCTCGACGCTCTCCATGCGCTTGGCCACGATCGGCGCCCACTTTTGGAGCAAACTGAGATCGGTGCTGGTCAGCGTGTACTGGTAGTCGGAATCGCTCTGCCGTCCGCCGGCGCGCACGTCCTGGGCGGCGAACATGAACAGGCGGATGCCGGGCACCGGGTATAACGCCCGCCTGAGACGGTCGATCACCACCTGGGTCGAGACGTGATCGCGCTCCTCCGGCGGCTTCAGGCTGATGAACATGGTGCCGCGATTGGAGGTCGCGCCGCCCGGACCGCCGCCGCTGCCGACGGTGGAGCCGATGCCGGCCACGGCCGGATCCTGCATCACGATGTCGGCGAGCCGCTGCTGCAGGCTCAGCATGGACTGGAATGAGATGTCGGCCGAGGCACGCGTCGCCCCGATGACGAAGCCGGAATCGTCGGTTGGGAAATATCCCTTGGGGATCTTAATGTAGAGCGTCACCGTCAACGCAATGGTGGCGAAGAAGACCAGCAGCGTCAGCAGCGGATATTCCAGCACGGTACGCAAGGTGCGGGTGTAGAAAGCGACGATCCGCGACAGCGAGCCTTCGATGATCCGGTCGAACAGGGTCGCCGTGCCGGACGTGGTCTGCCGGATGTAATGGGCGCAGATCATCGGCGTCACCGTGAGCGACACCAGGGTCGAGACCAGGATCGCGAAGGTCAGCGTCAGCGAGAACTCGCGCAGCAACCGGCCCACGATGCCGTCCATGAAGATCAGCGGCGTGAAGGCCGCGATCAGCGACAGGCTGATCGATACGACGGTGAAGCCGATCTGCCGGGCGCCGTCCAATGCCGCCTGGAGCGGCCGCATGCCGTGCTCGAGATTGCGGTACATGTTCTCGATCATGACGATGGCGTCGTCGACCACGAAGCCGACGGAGATCGCCAGCGCCATCAGCGACAGATTGTCGATCGAGAAGCCCGCGACCCACATGCCGGCGCAGGTCCCGGCCAGCGCCAGCGGCACCGAGATTCCGGCCGCGATCGTCGGCGTGATCCGCCGCAGGAATACGAACACCACCACCATCACGAGGATGGCGGTCGCGAGCAAGGTCCACTGCATGTCGAGCACGCTGGCGCGGATCGTGCTGGTGCGGTCCACCAAGGTGGAGATATCGACACCGGCCGGAATCCATTGCTTCAACGCGGGGATCAGCGCCTTTACCCGGTCGACGGTGTCGATGACGTTGGCATCGCCCTGCTTGGTGATCTGGATCAGCACCGCCGGCTGCTTGTTGAACCAGGCGATGGAACGGGCGTTACGGACGGAGTCCTGGATGTCGCCAACATCGGAGAGCCGGACGAAATTGCCCTTCGCGCTCTTGATGACGATATCGCGGAATTCCTTCGCTGTGCGCATCTGCCTGTTGAGCGACAGCGTCTCGCTCTGCCGCTCGCCGTTGAAGATGCCGACCGGACCGAGCGGGTTGGCATTGATGATCGCGGTTCGCACGTCATCCGTGGCGATGCCGGCGTTCGACAGCGCGACGGGGTTCAGCTGAATCCTCACGGCCGGCTGGTCGGCGCCCGAGATCGTCACATTGCCCACCCCCGGCACCTGCGAGATGCGCTGCGCGAGCACCGTATCGGCGACGTCATAGATCGCACTGGCCGACAGCGTCTTCGAGGTCAGCGCCAGAACGAACACAGGAGCGCCGGCGGTGTTGGCCTTACGGAAGCGCGGCAGCGTCGGCAAATCGCTGGGCAGATCGACCAGCGAGGCGTTGATCGCCGCCTGCACGTCGCGCGCGGCCTTGTCGATGTTGCGGCCGATGTCGAACTGGAGCTGGATGTTGGTCGTGCCGAGCGACGAGGTCGAGGTGATCTGGTTGATGCCCGCAATCTCGCCGAGCCGACGCTCCAATGGCGAGGCAACCGTCGCGGCCATCACGGACGGGTCGGCACCGGGACGGCTGGCCGAGACGAAGATTGCGGGGAAATCGATGTTCGGAACCGAGGCGACGGGGAGGAACTCGTAGGCCACGACACCGAGCAGGAACAACCCGATCGACAGTAGCGTCGTCGCGACCGGGCGGCGGATAAAGGGCTCCGAGATCGATGCCATCACTGCATCCCCTCGGTCGCGCCCGCGACCGGCGGACCGCCGGGTTCGACCGGCGGCAGCGCCTGCTCGAGGCGGCGGTTGATGCGGTCGAGGGCGAGATAGATCACCGGCGTGGTGTAGAGCGTGAGCAATTGGCTGAGCAACAAGCCGCCGATGATGGAGATGCCGAGTGGAAAGCGCAGCTCGGCGCCGGTGCCGCTCTCGATCGCCAGCGGCAGCGCGCCGAACAGCGCGGCCAGCGTCGTCATCATGATCGGACGGAAGCGCAGCAGACAAGCCTGCACGATCGCCTCGTTCGGCGACATCCCCTGCCCGCGCTCGGCCTCGAGCGCGAAATCGATCATCATGATCGCGTTCTTCTTGACGATGCCCATGAGCAGGATGATGCCGATCAGCCCGATCACCGAGAGGTCCTGCCCACACAGCATCAGCGCCAGGATCGCGCCGACGCCGGCCGAAGGCAGCGTCGAGAGGATCGTGATCGGATGGATGTAGCTCTCGTAGAGCACGCCGAGCACGATATAGATCGTGATCACCGCGGCCAGCAGTAGCCAGGGTTGGCCGGCGAGTGCCTTGGCGAATTCGGCGGCATCGCCGGCATAGACGCCGACGATGCTGTTGGGCATCTCGATCCGCGTCTCGATGGTCTTCACGGCCTCGACAGCGTCGCCGAGCGCCGCGCCCGGGGCGAGATTGAAGCTGAGCGAGATCGACGGGAATTGCGCCTGGTGCGAAATCGCGAGCGGCGCGGTGGTGCGGGTCAGCGTCGCCACGGCGGAGAGCGGCACCTGTGCGTTGGGCGCGCCGGCGGTCGCGCTCGCCGCGCCCGGCAGATAAAGCTTCGACAGGATCGAGGGATCGCGCTGGTACATCGGCAGCGCTTCCAGCACCACGCGGTACTGGTTGGCCTGGCCGTAGATCGTCGAGATCTGGCGCTGCGCGAAGGCGTCGTTGAGCGTGTCGGTGATGCCCTGGAGGCTGACGCCGAGCTGGCCGGCGCGGGTGCGGTCGACCGTGAGCTGCGCCCGCAGGCCGCCTTCCTGCGCCTCCGAGGAGACGTCGCGGAACAGCGGATCGCGCCGCATCTCGGCAACCAGCTTGCGCGCCCATTCCGACACCAAAGCGGCGTCGGTGCCGGTCAGCGTGTATTGGTATTGCGAGCGGCTCGACTGGGTCGAGATCTGCACGTCCTGCACCGGCTGGAAATAGACGGTCATGCCGGGGATGGCGGCCACTCGCTCCTTCAGCCGGGTGATGACGATGCTGACGTCGTCGCGCCGCTCACCGCGAGGTTTCAACGTCATGACCAGACGGCCGACATTGGTGGTCGGATTGACCGAGCCTGCTCCGATCACCGAGACCACGCCTGTTACATCGGGGTCGGCCTTGATGGCGTCGGCCGCGTCGGCCTGCCGCTTCTGCATCTCCGCAAACGACACGTCCGGACCGGCTTCCGTCACCGCGGTGATCGAGGCGGTGTCCTGCAGCGGCAGGAAGCCCTTTGGCGCGACGACATAGAGCGCCAGGGTCGCGATCAGCGTGGCGAAGGTCACGACCAGCGTCGCGCGCTGGCGCTCCAGCACCCAGAGCAGCGTGCGGTGATAGAACCCGACGGTGCGATCGATGAAGTGGCTGACCGCGGCAAGACCCGGCACTGCCAGCTCTTCATGGGCATGCTTCAGCAGGCGCGAGCACATCATCGGCGTCAGCGTCAGCGAGACCACGGCGGAGGTCACGACCGCGATCGTCAGCGTCAGCGCGAATTCGCGGAACATGCGGCCGACAAGGCCCGACATGAACAGCAGCGGGATAAACACCGCGATCAGCGACACCGTCAGTGAGATCACGGTGAAGCCGATCTCGCTGGCGCCCTTGAGCGACGCCTCCATCGCGCTGTCGCCGTTCTCCATGTGGCGGACGATGTTCTCGATCATCACGATGGCATCGTCGACGACGAAGCCGGTGCCGATGGTGAGCGCCATCAGCGACAGATTGTCGAGGCTGAAGCCGGCGAAATACATGATGCCGAAGCTCGTGATCAGCGACAGCGGCAGCGCCACGCCGGCAATCAGCGTGGCGCGCAGCGAACGCAGGAACAGCAGCACCACAAGCGTCACGAGCACGACGCTCAGGATCAGCGTGAACTGCACGTCGCGGACCGAGGCGCGGATGGTGACGGTGCGGTCGGAGACGATGGTGAGGTTCACGCCGGCCGGAATAGCGCGCTGGACCTTTGGGATTTCCGCGCGGATCTGGCTGACAACGTCGATCACATTGGCGCCGGGCTGACGCTGGATGTCGATGATGACGGCCGGCGAGCCCTGGTACCAGCCGCCGGTGCGGTCGTTCTCGAGGCCATCGACGATCTGCGCGACGTCGGCGATGGTGACGGGGGAACCGTTGCGGTAGGCGATGATGACAGGCTTGTAGGCGTCGGCGGCGGCGATCTGGTCGTTGGCGGCGATGATGTAGGATTGCTGCGCGCCGTCGAGCGAGCCTTTCGGCCCGGAGACGTTGGCACTGGCGATCGCGGTGCGCAGGTCTTCCATGGCGATGCCATAGGCGGCCAGCCGCGCGAGATCCGCCTGGATGCGGACGGCCGGCTTCAGTCCGCCGAGCACAGAGACGCGTCCGACGCCGGAAACCTGGCTCAGCCGCTGCGCCAGAAGCGTGTCGGCGATGTCGCTCATCGCCCGCAACGAGATCGTGTCGGAGCGCAGCGCCAACGTCATCACCGGCGCATCGGCCGGGTTCACCTTGGCGTAGGTCGGCGGATAAGGCAGCGTCTTGGGCAGCACGCCGGCCGCGGCATTGATCGCGGCCTGGACGTCCTGGGTCGCGCCGTCGATGTCGCGGTTGAGATCGAATTGGAGCGAAATCTGGCTGACGCCGAACGAGCTCGTCGAGTTCATCGCCGACAGCGACGGGATCTGGCCGAGCTGCCGCTCCAACGGCGCGGTGATCAGCGAGGCGATCACGTCGGGGCTCGCGCCCGGCAATTGCGTCGTCACCTGCACGGTCGGGAAATCGACCTGCGGCAGCGCGGACACCGGCAGCGCGAAATAGCCGAGCAGCCCGCCGATCAGAAGCGCGATGCCGAGCAACGAGGTCGCGATGGGACGGCGGATGAAGGGTTCGGAGACGCCCATGGGATGCGCCTGCCGCTCAGGCGGCTGTTGTCGGGATCATGGCTGCTTGGCTCCACTTCCCGATGCACCCGGCCCTGGTGCCGGTCCGGTCTGGCCCTTCTGGTCGCCTTCGCTGCTCTTGCGCTTCGCGCGGAACTCGCCGTCCTTATCTTGCCCGTCCTTCTGGCCGTCTTTGGCGCCATCCTTCTTCTGACCATCCGGGCCGCGCGAGCGCTTGCGTGGCGCGAGATCGGCCGACGGCGTCTGGTCGTCGCGGCCGATGACCACCTTGGAGCCATCGGACAGATTGGCAAAGCCCGTCGTCACGACCTTGTCCGTCGCCGAGAGGCCGCTGGCGATCACGGCGTCATGCTCGTTCTGCTGCGTCACCGTCACCGGCTTGGCCGCAACCACGTTGTCCTCGCCGATGACATAGCTGAACGTGCCGATCGGTCCGCGCTGCACGGCCGAGGTCGGCACCACCAGCGCCTGTGTCAAGGTCTCGACCTTGAGGCGGACATTGACGAACTGGCCAGGCCAGAGCTGGTAATTGGCGTTGGGGAATTCGGCCTTGAGCCTGAGCGTTCCCGTGGTCTGGTCGACCTGGTTGTCGATGCCGGTGAGCTTGCCGGTGTCGATCACGGTGAGGCCGTCATTGCCGAACACGTCGACCGCGAGCGTGCCCTTCGCCGCCGCGGCGTTGATCCGCATGATCTGCTGCTGCGGCAGGCTAAACCACACCGCGATCGGCTGCAATTGCGTGATCACGACGAGACCGGTGGTGTCGGAGGCGTGGATGATGTTGCCCTGGTCGACCTGGCGCAGGCCGGCGCGGCCCGAGATCGGCGCCACGATCTTGGTGTAGCTTAGCGTCGCCGCCGCATTGTCGATCGCGGCCTGATCGGCCTTCACAAGGGCCTCGGTCTGAGCGACCAGCGCGCGCTGGGTGTCGGCCTGCTGCTTGGATCCGGCATTGGATGCGGCGAGCTGCTCGTAGCGCGTGAGGTCGATACGCTGGTTGGCGAGCTGGGCCTGGTCCTGCGCCTTCTTGGCGACAGCCTGATCGTACGTCGCCTGGTAGAGCGCCGGGTCGATCTCGCCGACCACGTCGCCCTTCTTGACGTCCTGTCCCTCGGTGAAATTGACCGCGATCAGCTTGCCGTCGACCTGCGAGCGGACGGTCACGGTGTTGAGTGCGCGGATCGCGCCGACGCCGTCGAGATAGACGGGAACGTCCTGGATGCGGGGCGTCGCCGCCAGCACCGGTACCGGCAGATCCGGCCGTTGATTGCGGCCGTTCGCCTGCTGCGGCTGCTGGTGCCAGGTGGTCCAGCCGTAGTAGCCGAGCCCGCCGAGGATCGCCAGCGTGATCAGGGTCATGACGAAGCCGCGCCCGCGCGACGTCTTCGCCGTTCCCTCCTTCGCGCCCTGCTTCGTATCCGGCTTAAAGAGCATTGACCGGTTTCTCCATCCTCGGCTCCCAGCCGCCGCCGAGCGCCTGATACAGGCTGACGATAGCAAGAAGGCGGGCAAGTTGCGCCTGCGACAGCGCGTCCTCCGCCTGGAACAGAGTCAGTTGCGTATTGAGCACGGTGACGATGTCGGCGGTGCCCGCGCGCAACTGCTGCTCGGAGAGATCGAAGGCGCGGCGGGAGGCGTTGAGGACGTCACGCTGCAATTGCAGCCTGATCGTGGTTTGCTTGATCGAGAACAGCGCATTGTCGACATCGGCAAAGGACTGGATGATGGTCTTGCGGTAGGTCTGCAGCAATTCGTCCTGCCGCGCCTTGGCAAACTCGAAATTGCCGAGGATCTTGCCGCCGTCGAAGATCGGCTGCGTCGCGCTGCCAACCAGCTGGAAGAACGCCGCATGCGGCTGGAACAGCGAGACCAGGGCCGAGCTCTGATAGCCGCCATTGCCGGTGAGCTGGATGGTCGGAAAGAATTGCGCGCGGGCATTGCCGACGTTCGCTGTCGCGGAGGCGAGCTGGGCCTCCTGCCGGCGAATGTCGGGCCGCTGCGTCAGGAGCTCCGACGGCAGGCCGGGCGTCACGCGGGGAATTGCGATCCGGTTCAGCGAGCCGCCGAGCACGCGCACGCTCTCCGGCGGCCGCGACACCAGGACTGCAAGCGCATTGACGTTCTGGTCGAGCGTCTGACGCAGCGGCGGCACCAGTGCTTTCTGGTTTGCGAGCACGCTCTCCTGCTGGGCGACGTCGAGGTCGGTGCCGGTGCCGGCCTTACGCCGTTCCCTGACGGCATCGAGGATGCGCTGTGCGCTCGCGATGTTGCGCTGTGAGGTCCGGATGCGATCCTGCGAGGCCAGCACCTGGAAATAGGCGTTGGCGACGCCTGCAAGCGTCGTCAGCGCAACCACGTCGCGATCGAAGCGGTTGGCGTTTGCCGTCTCTTCCGCCGTTTGCAGGGCGTCCCGATTTTGACCCCAGAAATCGAGCTGGTAGCTTGCGCTCAGCGAAGCCTGGTAGTTGACGACCTCACGGCCGCCATTGGTGAGCCCGGAGGCGGAGGAGCCGGAGGTGCGTGAATAGGCCTCCTGCCCGGTGCCGGAAAGGCTCGGCAGCAGCGCCGCACCCGCCTGCCGCGCCTGCGCGTCGGCCTCGACGATGCGCGAGACGGCGGCGGCGATGTCGAGATTGACGGTCTGCGCCTCTTCCATCAGCTGTGTCAGCTCCGCGGAGCGGAAGCTGCGCCACCAATCCAGCGATGGCGGCGCATCCGCCTTGCCGGCGTATTTGTACTGCGTGGGAACGTCGAGCGCGGGATCAGGAAGATCCTGTGTCAGCACGCACGCGCCCGAGCCGGCGGCGAGGCAAGCGACCGCAAGCCAGCGCGCCGCACGTCGCGTCCGGGACGTGGCGCCTGAAGACCGCCGCACGGCGGTCGCAGGAACATCCTGTGTCACACACACCCCCCGCCGGGCAGATCGAGCCGCCACGGCGCCGCCGCAGTAACCGATTCGCGGCGGCACAGTCGGGGGGCTTTGGACAACTCTTTCACGGAGGTGATGCTTTCTGCGGAACCTGTCGCCCATACTAGCCGGGCGCGCAACTGCGCGACAGTCCCGCAGTTGCGAGATGCCCGCCAAAGCACGACGATCTTAGAACTAGGAAAATACAAAAGGATGCTGTCCTGCAGGCGGTTTTTGAATTTCAGGGCCGTCCCCGAGTGTGTTCGAGCTTACCAAGATTTCATGTGATATTGCCGCCACACCGACGCCAATCCCCTTCAATCCGCCTGCACGCCCGCGCTGCGGCTTCAGTCCGGTCTCGAAACCGGGCCCGGCCACTCTCGCGAGGTCGTCCATTGTCCGAAACGAACAGGCGTTCGTCATGCCGATATGGCGACCGCCTCCCGCGCACCATCCGCACTCTTCGACGGCGACGCCTCACGGCGAAAATGCGCTGGTGACGATCCTTATCTTCCATGTTTTGGCAGAGGCCGGCCACATCCTCCTACTGAAATCCCGCGGCGTAGCACAGCAGCAGCATGGGCGTTCTCTCCTTCCAAATTTTCTCTGCCTACGGGCAATTTCGCCGGTTTCGCCGCAGCGCAAAAGCCTTCCCCTTTGACCGCCCAAGCACTAGGTTCTGGCCAACCTGATCAACCCCTTTGCCAGTGATTTCCCCTGACATGACCATCAAAAACGACGTTGTCGAAGCCATCGGCAACACTCCGCTGATCCAGCTCAAGCGCGCTTCCGAACTGACCGGCTGCACCATCCTGGGCAAGGCCGAGTTCATGAATCCCGGCCAGTCAGTGAAGGATCGCGCCGGCAAATGGATGATCCTCGAGGCCGAGAAGCGCGGCGAGCTCAAGCCCGGCGGTCTCGTGGTGGAATCGACCGCCGGCAATACCGGCATCGGCCTTGCGGTCGTGGCCAGCGCGCGCGGCTACCGCACCCTGATCGTGATCCCGGAGACGCAGAGCCAGGAGAAGAAGGATTTTCTGAAGCTGTGCGGCGCCGAGCTGCTGGAATCGCCGGCCCTGCCCTATTCCAATCCGAACAACTACCAGCATGTCGGCCGCCGCCTCGCCGACGAGTTGCGCAAGACGGAGCCGAACGGCGTGCTGTTCGCCGACCAGTGGAACAACCTCGACAATGCGAAGGCGCATTACGAGTCCACAGGTCCCGAGATCTGGGAGCAGACCGGCGGCAAGATCGACGGTTTCGTCTGCTCGGTCGGCAGCGGCGGCACGCTCGCCGGCACTAGCCGCTTCCTGAAAGAGAAGAGCAAGGACGTCAGGATCGCCTGCGCCGACCCGCACGGCGCGGGCATGTACGAATATTTCAGAACGGGCGATGCCAAGGCAACGCCGGGCGGCTCGATCACCGAGGGGATCGGCCTCAATCGGGCTACCGCAATCGTCGAGAGCGCGAAGGTCGATGACGCCTATCTCATTCCCGATGCCGAAGCGGTGACGGTGATCTACGAATTGCTTCAGCACGAGGGCCTGTGCCTCGGCGGCTCGACCGGCATCAACGTTGCCGGCGCGATGCGTCTCGCGAAACAGCTCGGGCCCGGCAAGACGATCGTCACCGTGCTCTGCGATTCCGGCAGCCGTTACCAGTCGAAGCTGTTCAACGCCGACTTCATGCGCGCCAAGAGCCTTCCTGTGCCGGAATGGCTGGAGAAGCGCAGCAACATCAAGCTGCCCTTCGTCTAGGACGTTCCGGAAGCCGGCCGTCTAACTCCAGGTCGGCCGCGACGATCCCTGCGACACCCGCGCGAGGCGCTCGTTCGATAGCGAGGGCTTGTTCGCGCGTGTGCGCGGCGGGAGGGGAGCGCCGTAGGAGCCTTCGCCGTCGCCGCTCGGCCAGAACACGAGCGCAAGCATCAGCGCGAGGTTGACGAGCGCGCCGACCGTCGTTGCCTGGTGTTCCTGCCCGATCGCCCAGGCCGGAAACCGGCCCGCGACCACATGGTCGACGATCATGAGCGCAAACCAGGCAGGCACCACGCAGACCGGATCCCAGCCTATGTCGCGGATGCGCATCGATTGCAGCGTGAAGGTCGCAACTCCGAAGAAGACGATCGAAGCGATCATCGCGCAGCTGCTGGTGAGGTCCTCAGGCCGGATCGCGCCGGGCGAGGTGTTGCGCAGCACGGCCATTGCGATTGCAAAGCAGATCGCCGTCATCACGATCGCAAGCGCGACCGTGGCGAGGAAGAAATGCAATCGCCCGAGCCGTGCGTTCAAGCCGAAGAGGAAACCGAGCATTGGCGCACCCTTTTGGCGCCATATGCCCAGAAATAGCTTTCGGAGCCATGAACCGGCACGGTCGCGCACCGGCGCATGGTTTCCGGACGACTAAGCTGGCCGGCGAAATTCGAGGCTTCGCCCCACCCGGCAGCGTCAGGCGCCCTCGTTGGCATCGGCAGCCGCGGCACAATAGTCGCGCCAGAACTGGCGGTAACCCGCCTCGACGCTGCGCGTGTAGGTCTCGACGTTGCCGGCGGGGGACGCTGCGATCCGAGCCGGCAACTCGCTGCGCAACTTCGCCAGATGCGCCGGCTGCGCCGCATATTTGCAGGCGATCGCCGCATAGCCCTCGTCATGCTCGACGACCCAGTCGTCGAGACCGACCGCAGCCACGATCGAACCGCCGGCACGCGATGAGGCGCCGTTGCCGAGCTTGGCCACGACCGGAACGCCTGCATAGAGCGATTCCCAGGTGCTGACGCCGCCGTTTTGCGGGAACGTGTCGAGCGATATGTCGACGTTCGCAAACGCCCGCAGGTGCTCGTGGCGTAGTGACGAGCCCAGGCAGATGACATTCTCCTCGGCAACGCCCTGTGCCACGAACCGCGCCATCAGACTATCGCGCAGCATGGGATCGTCGAGCAGGGTATGCTTGATGACGATCTTCGATCCGGTCACCTCGCGCATCACGTTCGACCACACGCGGATGGCCTCGTCCGAGATCTTGTAGATGCGGTTGAACACGCCGAAGGTGACATGGCCGTTGCGGAGCATGGGAGGCTCCGATGCAGGTACATCCAAAATGGGATCGATCGTGATCAGGCACGGCAGGTCGTAGACCTTTTCAGCCAGCAGATGGCGCGCCGATTCCGGAATGAAGACGGGATCCGCGAGCACGTAGTCCATGGTCTGAAGGCCCGTGCCCGTGGCGTGACCAAACCCCGAGACTTGGATGGGAGCTGGCTTGCGGGCGAAGACGTGGAGCCTGTTGCCGGTCGTGTGCCCGGACACGTCGATCAGGATATCGACCTTGTCGGTCTGAATGCGATCGGCCAGTTCGTCGTCCGAAAGCTGCCAGGCGTCGACCCAGAGATCCGCCGAGGACCTGAATGCGGCGGTCATCTCATCTCTTACCGGCGAGCACGAATAGCAGATGATCTCGAATTTGGCGTGATCGTGACGACTGAGCACCGGCAACAGGGTGAACGCCGCCGAATGGTGCCAAAACTCGGCAGCAACATAGCCAACCACGATCCGCCTGTCGGGATCGAGCTGCCGGGGGGCAAGAGTCCTTCGCGGCAACTTCGAGCCGATCGCGTCCCACCACTGCTTTCGTGCGGCCTGCTGGACCGTGAAATCGGCGTCGGAGAGATAGTCGAGAAAGAAGATCTTCCGCCCGATCAAGGAGGCATCCGGTACAATGGCCAGCGCCGCATCGAGTAGCTCGATCGCTGATGCGATCTCTCCCTGGTTTGCAAAGCAAGCGCTCAAGAGCGCCATAGCGACCGCGGAGCGCGGATATTCCTCCAGCAGCGTGGTGCAGGCCAGAATAGCTTGCGCCGTATTTCCCATGGCGAGCGCGACTTGTGCCTTCCCCTGCAAGGCCACCTCGAGCTTGGGCGCAAGCGCAAGGGCCGCGTCAAAATCTGCCGCCGCCTGATCCAACCTCGACGTCTCAAGATTGAGCCGTCCACGGTTCGCCAGGATCTTCGCCGAACCCGGCCTGATCGCGAGCGCCGCCTCCAGCGCACCTTTGGCCTCTTCGAAGTTTCTGAGTTCGATATTGACCAGACCTTTGCCGACGAGCGCTTCCACGTTTCGCGGCTGAAACAACAGTGCGCGCTCGAAGCTCCGTTTGGCGCGATCAAGCTGGCGCAGCGCGAGCTCTGCCAGTCCGCGATTGCAGAGCGCATCGGCATGATCGGGCTTCAGCCCGATTGCGCGATCGTACATTTCGATAGCCTGCTCGACGCGGTTTAGGTGCAACAAGGTATTGCCGAGGTTGGCCAAGGCCAGCGGGAAGCTGGGCTTCAACGCGATGGCCCGCTCCAGGGACGTACGCGCGTCCTCATATTCCCCAAGTGCGAAATGCGTGGCTCCCAAATCGGAAAAAGCTTGTGCGGAGCGTGGGTCGACCGTCACGGCATATTTGAGTGCCTGTTTCGCTGCCTCGAAATGTCGGCTTGCGAATGCGCCCAAGCCAAGCAGGTGCAAGGCGCCGAAATGCTCCGGAAGTTCATTCAGGATCTGGCGGCAGAGCGCCTCGGTCTCCGCATACCGCCCCTGGCCATAGGCCGCATTCGCGCTCGAAATGATCGCGTCCGCCTGCTTCTTCAATTTCTTCTGCAATCGCGCGTTCTGGAACGCGCGCGCCCCGGCGCCGCTGCTCTGCAAGGATTCTCTCCGGAGGATACCCGGGACGATTCTAGCTGATTCGCGGCCAGGGCCGCCGGTTTAGGCGGCCCCGCGATTTCCGGAAGATGCTGGTGCCCAACTAGGCCTCGCCTACGCGGCGTCGGCGTCATTCGAGGCGGCGGCACAATAGTCGCGCCAGAACTTTCGGTAACCGGCCTCGTGCCAAGCTGGCGGGTCGGTTAGACCGGCGACGCCAGCGGATTGCAGGTACTCAGCGCAGGATCTGGCTCAGGAACAGTTTTGTGCGGGCGTGCTGCGGGGCCGCGAAGAACTCGTTGGGCGTGTTGGCTTCGATGATCTGGCCCGCGTCCATGAACACCACGCGGTTGGCGACCTCGCGGGCAAAGCCCATTTCATGGGTGACGACCAGCATGGTCATGCCCTCCTCGGCGAGGTCAACCATGGTGTCCAGCACCTCCTTGACCATCTCGGGGTCGAGCGCCGAGGTCGGCTCGTCGAACAGCATCACCTTCGGGTTCATCGTCAGTGCGCGGGCAATCGCGACGCGCTGCTGCTGACCGCCGGACATCTGTCCCGGAAACTTGTTGGCCTGGTGCGGAATCTTGACCCGCTCCAGAAACTTCATCGCCGCCGCTTCGGCGTCCTTCTTGGGGATGTTGCGCACCCAGATCGGCGCCAGCGTGCAATTGTCCAGCACGGACAGGTGCGGAAACAGGTTGAAGCTCTGGAACACCATGCCGACTTCGCGCCGCACCGCATCGACGTGCTTCAGGTTCGGCCCGAGCTCGATGCCGTCAACGACGATCTCGCCTTCCTGAAATTCCTCGAGCGCGTTGATACAGCGGATCAGCGTCGACTTGCCCGAGCCGGAGGGGCCGCAGATCACGATGCGCTCGCCCTTCTCGACCGCAAGGTCGATGTCGCGCAGCACGTGAAACTCGCCGTACCATTTGTTCAGGCCGGAAATCTTGACGATGGGGTCGGACATGGTGACCTCGATCAGTTGCGGCGGTGAGCGTTGAGGCGGTGCTCGACGAAGAGCGAGTAGCGCGACATTCCAAAGCAGAAGATGAAGTAGATGATCCCGGCGAAGGCGAACCCGGTGAAAGCGGTCGACGGCGACGACCATTTTGGGTCCGAGAACGACGCCCGAAGCGAGCCCAGCAGATCGAACAGCGCCACGATCGAGACCAGCGACGTGTCCTTGAACAGCGAGATGAAGCTGTTGACGAGGTTCGGAATGACGTGGCGCAGCGCCTGCGGCAGCACGATCAGCGAGGTCGTCTTCCACCAGGACAGCCCCAAAGCCGCGGCCGCCTCGCCCTGCCCGCGCGGGATCGCAGCCAGCCCGCCGCGGACGTTCTCGGCCTGATAGGCGCCCGTGAACAGCGAAATGCCAATCAGCGCACGCACCAACCCGTCGACCGTGAAATTGCCCGGCAGAAACAGCGGCAGCATGTAGGTGGCGAAGAACAGGACGGTGATCAGCGGCACGCCGCGCCAGAACTCGATGAAGGCGATCGCGAAGATCCGGATCAGCGGAATGCTGGAGCGGCGGCCAAGCGCCAGCGCAATGCCGATCGGCAGGGAGGTGACGATGCCCGTGACGGAGACCACCAGCGTCACCAGAAGTCCGCCCCACAGGTTCGTCTGCACGATCGGCAGTCCGCCGTGATCGAGCCCCATCAGCTTGATCACGATTGCGATGGCGACGAAGGTGGCGATGCTGGATGTCAGGGCCCGCCCCCCGGTGCGGAGCCCGCCGCCGAGAACGAAGGCGATCAGCGAGACGACCGCGGCGGTGACGGCGAAATCGGTCCAGACCGACTGGCCCGTCCCCTGCAGCTGGTCACGCAGCCAGGTCAGCGGAAAGATCAGCCAGTAGATCACGGTCCCCACGAGCACGATGACATTGCCGACGACCCACAGCAGCGGTGCGGCAGTGGACGTCTTGCCGAGACCGAGCAGAGCCTGCCCGGCGCCGAGGATGCTGTCGTCGAACAATTGCAGCAGGTCAGCGGTCCAGCTCAGGCCAAATCCCTTGATGCCGCCGCCATGCAGTAGAAAGAATGCGACCACTGGAAACGCAAAGAAGAACAGGCCTGCGTTCAATCCTTTCGACGGCAGCCGCGGAATGAGCAACGGCACCAACAGGACCACTGACAGGACCAGCGTGAGGTTGACCCGCCAGCGTTCGGCCTCGGGGTAGAAGCCGTAGATCAGTTGCGGCAGCTTGGCCTGGATGTAGGGCCAGCAGGCGCCGACCGCAAATCCGGCGTTCTCGGCGAGGCAGGCCGTGCGATCCTTGCCCGTCCAGACTGCATCGACCATCAGGAATCTGACGGAAGGAATGATGGTGAACCACAGCAGCAAGGCGCCGACGATCGTGAGCAGGATATTGGTCGGCGAGTTGAACAGGCGCGTCCGCACCAAGCCGACGAAGCCCGTGGTCTTCACCGGCGCGGGACGCTCATCGAGAAGATCCTGGCGGACGAAGCTGGACGAGGTGATATCGCTCATGCGCCGAGACTCCGGCTGATGCGCCAGCCGTAGACGCTCATGACGGCGCTGGTGATCAGCGAGATCAGGAGATAGACGCCCATCGTCATGGCGATGATCTCGATGGCCTGCCCGGTCTGGCTCAGCGACGTGCCGGCGAACACCGAGACGAGGTCAGGATAGCCGATCGCGACGGCCAGCGACGAATTCTTGGTGAGGTTGAGATATTGGTTGGTCAGCGGCGGAACGATGACGCGCATCGCCTGCGGCACGACCACCAGGCGCAGCGTGGTGCCGCGGCTCAGGCCTAGCGACGATCCCGCCTCCATCTGCCCGCTATGGACGGAGAGGATGCCCGCGCGCACGATCTCGGCGATGAAGGCAGCCGTATAGGTCGACAAGGCCAACGTCAGCGCCACGAACTCCGGGATGATCCGCGAGCCGCCGGCGAAATTGAAGCCCTTGAGCTGCGGCAGCTCGAAGCTGAAGGGCAGACCCGCTACCAGTATGGTGACGAGCGGCAGTCCGAACAGCAGGCCTAGCACATAGGGCCAGATCCGGATCATCTGCCCCCGCTGGAACAGCGCCCGGCGCGCATGGATGCGCAGCGCCACCGAAGCCACGATGCCGAGCGCCAGCACCGCAAGAAACGCCTCGAAGCCGCTCTCGCCGATTGGACGGGGAATGACGAGACCGCGATTGCTGACGAAGGCGATTCCGAGCAGCGAAATGCTCTGTCGTGGATTGGGCAACGCCGCGAGCACCGCCAGGTACCAGAACAGGATCTGGAACAGCACCGGCAAGTTGCGGATGACCTCGACGTAGATTTCGCCAATGCGTGCGAGCAGCCAGTTGGGCGACAGCCGGCACAGCGCAACGATGAAGCCGATCACGGTGGCAAAGACGATGCCCACCACCGAGACCACGAGCGTGTTGAGGAGTCCGACCAGGAACACGCGCAGGAACGTGTCCGAGCCGGTATATGAGATCAGCGTCTGATTGACGTCGAAACCGGCATTGTTCGCGAGGAAGCCGAAGCCGGCGGCAATGTGCTGGTTCTCGAGGTTGGCGCGGGCGTTGGACACGATTTCATAGGCGATCCAGCCCAGAATCGCAGCGAAGGCAAACTGGACGGCGATGCCGTTCCAGCCTGTCTTGCCCCCCAGCACGCGCCTGATCTTCAGCGCGATCTGGGGCGGGGGTTTGCGGGCCTCGATGCTCATCGCCGCGAGCGCGGGTCAGGCGGGGTCAGCGGATCGGCGGCGCGTACTGGAGACCACCCTTGTTCCAGAGATTGTTGAGCCCCCGATTGATACCGAGCGGCGAGCCTGCGCCGACGTTGCGGTCGAACACCTCGCCGTAATTGCCGACGGCCTTCACGATGCGCACCACCCAGTCCTTGCTCAGGCCGAGCTGTTCACCGAAATTGCCGTCGGTACCGAGGACGCGCTTCAACTCCGGATTTTCCTGTTTCGTCTTCTCGTCGACGTTCTTCGCGGTCACGCCGAGCTCTTCGGCGGTGATCATGGCAAACAGCGTCCATTTCACGATGTCGAACCATTGGTCGTCGCCGTGGCGGACCATTGGTCCGAGCGGCTCCTTCGAGATGATTTCCGGCAGCACCATGTGATCACCGGGATTGGCAAGCTTCAGGCGGTTGGCGTACAGCCCCGACTGGTCGGTGGTGAAGACGTCGCAGCGCCCGGCCTCGTAGGCCTTGACCGTTTCGTCGTTGGTGCCGAACGCGATCACCTCGTACTTCATGTTGTTGGCCTTGAAGTAGTCGGCGAGATTCTGCTCGGTCGTGGTGCCGGTCTGGACGCAGACCGAGGCGCTGTTGAGCTCGAGCGCCGAGTTCACCTTGAGCGACTTCTTCACCATGAAGCCCTGCCCGTCATAATAGGTCACGCCGGTGAAGTTGGCGCCGAGCGAGGTGTCGCGCGAGATGGTCCAGGTGGTGTTGCGCGACAGCACGTCGACTTCGCCGGATTGCAGCGCCGTGAAGCGGTCCTTGGCGGAGAGCGGCACGTACTTGACCTTGGTCGGATCGTTGAAGATCGCCCCGGCGATCGCGCGGCAGACGTCGACGTCAAGCCCGGTCCAGTTGCCCTTGTCGTCCGGCGAGGAGAAGCCGGGCAGGCCCTGACTGACACCGCAGGACAGCATGCCGCGGTCCTTGACGGTCTTGAGCGTTTGCGCATCGGCGGCTTGGGCAGTCAGGCCGGCGGCGAGAGCGAGAGTGAGAGCCAGGGTTACGCGTTTCATGGGCTTTGGGCCTTTCAAAGTCGTCTCAAGGTCAGGAACGTTGTCTTTGCGATCGTCTCTGCCAGGGCTAGCCGTATCAAAAGCAGCCCTGCAAGAGTCATGCTGAAAAACCTTGCCGATCACCCGCCGATCCCGGGAGGCCCTACCTTAATCCTCGCCGAAAGGCGCCCGCCGTTACGGCTGTGGCGCATGGTCCGGTCAGGCGATGGATCGAAGGTCGCGGCAGGCCCCTCAACATGCGGCGACTGAATAGCACCTGCGATAACAGAACGGCTGGCGTGCCGGGTCAAGGGGTTGACGGGACTCTTCTGTGTTCTGTTATTAACGACAGCGGCCTTTCGGCCAGCCCGCGGGCGCAGCGCGCCTGGTGGAAACGCGGTTTTGAAAGCAGACGCATGGATTCCTCACACCCCTCCGAGCAGCATGCCGAGACCCGGCTGGTCACCTCCGGCCGCGACACCAAGGCGCAGAAGGGGTTCGTCAACCCGCCGGTCTTCCACGGCTCGACCGTGCTCTATCCGACCGCCGAGGACCTGCACGCCCATCGCGGCGAGTTCCAGTATGGCCGGCACGGCACGCCGACGACCCGTGCGTTCCAGGAGACCCTGATGGCTCTGGAGGGGCCGCAATGCGCCGGCGTGGGCATCGTGCCGTCGGGGCTGTCGGCGATCTCGACCACCCTGCTCTCGGTGCTGAAGGCCGGCGACCACATCCTGGTCTGCGACAACGTCTATCGGCCCTCGCGCAATTTCTGCAACGGCATGCTCACCCGCTACGGCGTCGAGACCACCTACTTCGATCCGATGATCGGCGCCGGCATCGACAAGCTGTTCAGGCCCAACACAAGCGCCGTTCTGGTCGAGGCGCCCGGCTCGCAGTCGTTCGAGATGCCGGACATCCGCGCCATCGCCGAGGTCGCGCATGGGCGCGGCGCGCTCGTCATCGACGACAACACCTGGGCGACGCCGCTCTATCACCGCTCGCTCGAACAGGGCGTCGACATCAGCATGCAGGCCGCCACCAAATATATCGGCGGCCATTCCGACATCATGTTCGGCACCATCTCGGCTAATGCCAGGGCCTGGCCGCAGATCGCCGAAGGCATCCGCCTGCTCGGCGTCTGCGCCGGTCCCGATGACGTCTTCCTGGCACTGCGCGGCCTGCGTACGCTGTCGGTGCGGCTGGCGCAGCATCATCGCTCCGGGCTCGACATGGCGCGCTGGCTTGCGAGCCGTCCCGAGGTCGCGCGTGTGCTGCATCCGGCGCTCGAGACTGATCCCGGCCATGCGATCTGGAAGCGCGACTTCACGGGCGCGTCGGGCCTGTTCAGCATCGTCCTGAAGCCGGCGCCGCAGAAGGCGGTCGACACCATGCTCGATACGCTCAAACTGTTCGGCATGGGCTTCTCCTGGGGCGGCTTCGAGAGCCTGGTGATTCCCTTCGATTGCGACGCCTATCGCACCGCGACCAAGTGGGCGCCGGGCGGCCCCACCCTGCGCCTGCATATCGGGCTCGAAAGCGTCGACGACCTCAAGGCCGACCTCGATCGCGGCTTCGCTGCCCTCAAGGCAGCAATGTGAGCCTGCTCACAAGGCATCGCGCCGGGGGAACGTGCAGAAGCCGCAAACGTTAACGCCGACGCGCCAACAAATGGTTTGAACCTCAAGCATTTGGCGCTAGCCTCACCAATCGACTCCAATCCGGACTCGGAGCATGGGAACGTTGGTACTGCTCGATCTGATGGGCGGCGTGGCGCTGTTGCTGTGGGGCCTGCACATGGTCCACAGCGGGATTCTGCGCGCCTTTGGCCCGGACCTGCGACGGCTGCTCGGCAAGGCGCTTGGTAACCGCTTCAACGCGTTCGCCGCCGGCCTCGGCCTCACTGCGCTGCTCCAGAGCAGCACCGCGACTGCGCTGCTCACGAGTTCGTTCGCAGCCGAGGGCCTGCTCAGCCTGGTCACCGCGCTCGCCATCATGCTCGGCGCCAATGTCGGCACGACGTTGATCGTGCAGGTGCTGTCGTTCAACATCGCCGCTCTTGCGCCGGTCCTGTTCGTGCTCGGACTGGTCGCCTTCCGCGTGGGCCCGCGCTCGCGGATCAAGGATGTCGGCCGTGTCTTGATCGGTCTCGGACTGATGTTGCTGTCGCTGCATATTCTGCTCAACACGCTGGCGCCGGCCGAGAACGCACCGGGCGTCCGCGTCGTGATGTCCTCCATCACCGGCGATCCCGTTCTGTGCATCGTAATCGCGGCGCTCGTCACTTGGGCGGTGCATTCGAGCGTCGCCAGCGTGCTGCTGATCATGTCACTCGCCTATTCGCAGTTCATCTCGCCTTACGCGGCGCTCGCGTTGGTGCTTGGCGCCAATCTCGGCAGCGCCATCAATCCCGTATTCGAAGGCGCCAAGCGTGACGATCCCGCCAGCTATCGCCTGCCGGTGGGCAATCTCGTCAATCGCGTGATCGGGATCGCCCTGGTCCTGCCTTTCCTGAGCCCGATCGCCGAGCACATGCACGCCTGGCAGCCGGATCTCGCCAGGATGACGGCGGCGTTCCATATCGCCTTCAACGTCGGCACGGCCATTATCTTCATCGGCCTGCTCGACACCATGTCGCGCCTGTTGACCCGGCTCCTGCCCGATCGTGTTCAGGAGGCCGATCCGGCCCGGCCGCGCTATCTCGACGAGACCGCGCTGGAGTCGCCGTCGCTGGCACTGGCCGATGCCGGCCGCGAAACCCTGCGCATGGGCGATCTCGTCGAGATCATGCTGCGCAAGGTGATGGCGGCGATGATGAGCGGCGACCGCGCGCTGGTCGACCAGGTCTCGAAGATGGACAACATCGTCGACGGCCTCGACGAAGCCATCAAGCTTTACGTGACGAAACTCATGCGGGGCAGCCTCGACGAAAGCGAGGGCCGGCGCGCGATGGAGATCATCTCCTTCGCCATCAATCTGGAACATATCGGCGACATCATCGACAAGAGCCTGAGCGAGCTCGCGACCAAGAAGATCAAGCGCCGCTTCCAGTTCTCGCCCGAGGGCGCCGAGGAGCTCGCCGCCTTCCACAAGCGCACGATGGATTCGCTGCGCATCGCCTTCGGCGTCTTCATGTCGGGCGACGCCAACGAGGCACGCAAGCTGCTGGTGGAGAAAACGGCGCTGCGCAACACCGAGCTTGCCGCCGTCGAGCGCCACCTGGACCGCCTGCGCGAGGGCCGCCCGGAGACCATCGAAACCACCTCGCTGCATCTCGACGTGCTACGAGACCTGCGCCGCATCCATTCGCACATCTGCTCGGTCGCCTATCCCGTGCTCGACGCGGCCGGCGAGCCCCATCGCAGGCACGAGGCGGAGACGGCCGCCCTGCCCGCAACGGGCGCGGCGTCAGCGTTGCCGCGCTAGTCGCCTTGGATCAGCGCTCCAGCGTTTTTGACGCGCGGCCGCGGTTCTTCACGATCAGCATGATGTTGCGGATGTAGATCACCGTGGCCAGCGCCTGGCCGAGGATAATCACGGGTTCGCGCTTGACGACGCCATAGACCAGCGTCATCAGCCCGCCACCCATGGAGCAGAACCAGAACGCCATCGGCACCACGCTGTTGCCGGCGCGCTCGCTCGCGATCCACTGCACCAGGAAGCGCGCGGTAAAGAACAGCTGCGCGACGAGGCCGAACGCGAGCCAGAAGTCGAACTTGGCCACGAAGACGTCGTAGAAATAATTGCTCAGCGCCTGACCGTATTGGATGATCATGCCGTCACCTCAGTCACATCCGGCGTCGGCTTCTTGCGGCGGATCAGCCACCACACGCCCACGAGATCCATGATGCCGATCCACAGCCGGTCGAAGAAACCGTAGTTTGACACGCCGGAATGTCGCGGGCGGTCGATCACGTCGACATAGGCGATCTCAAAACCCTCACGGCGCACCAGCGCCGGCAGGAAGCGATGCAGCCCGTCGAAATAGGGCATCATCAGGAACACCTCGCGCCGGAACGCCTTCAGGCCGCAGCCGGTGTCGCGCGTACCGTCCTTCAGGATCGCGTTGCGGACGCCGTTGGCGACGCGCGACTGGAATTTCTTGAAGCCGGTATCCTTGCGGCCGACGCGTTGTCCGGCGGCGAGTCCGACCTTGCTTCCGTTCTCGACGGCCGCGATCAGGTCCGGCAGGAAGGCCGGATTGTTCTGGCCGTCGCCGTCGAGCGTCGCCACGATCGCCCCACGTGCCGCACGCACGCCGCTGCGCACGGCCGCGGATTGGCCGCCTGATTTGGCATGGCGCAGTTGGCGCAGATTGTCCCGCTGCTTCATGACCGCGCCGAGCCGTTCGCCGGTCGCGTCGGTCGAACCGTCATTGACGTAGATGATCTCATAGGCCCAGCGGCCGTCGAGCGCCGCGCCGATCTCCTCGATCAGCGGCACGATGTTGTCGGCTTCGTTGCGCACGGGAACGACGATGGAAACCGAGGGCTGGAAAACCGAAGGCTGAGACGACAAATCGAAGCTCGTGGTTGGAATTGGCTTGGCTCGGGAACCGGCGGGCCCGGCAGGCAGCCGCTTTTATGGGGCGGATGCCCCGTGGGCAACCCTTTTGAGGCGGCCCGAGACCGCCCCTGCAAGAGGCACAATGGTGCCGTCGGCACGGATGGCAAAGCCGAGCCTGCGGGCCGCGAACCAGTAGCGCACCGCCATGGCGCCGACCATGCCGACCAGGGCGCCGGCCACCACGTCACTCGGGTGGTGCGCAAGCAGCACCAGTCGCGTCAGCAGGATCACGATCGCGTAAGTGAACATGAACACGCGCAGGCGCGGCCACAGCGCCGAGACCGCGAACGCCAGCGCGAACGCCGTCACCGCATGACCCGACGGCAGGCTGGCATAGGCCCCGGTCCCCTCGAACGGCATGAAGTTGAACGGATTGGCCTTGCCGCCGACGAACGGACGTCCTCGACCGATGAGATATTTCAGGATCTCGGCGACGAATATCGGCACGGCAACAGACAGAAACATGAACTGCAGCCGCGTGCCGAGGCCGAGCAGCAACGCGCGGCTTCTGCCGCGCAATCCCGCAGCAACCAGCGCCAGCACCACCAGCCCGCCCCCGAGCGCGGAGAGCACATACTCGTCCTTGCCGAAATCGGTCAGGATGCGGATCGGCCACAGGCCCGGCGTGCCGCGCGCCGGCATCAGCTGGATCTCGGTCAGGTCGAACACGACCATCAGCGCGATGACGAGGGCTGCACCTGCCGCACTGAGCCACAGCGAATGCCGCGCCAGCTTTCGCGCGGCCTCGGCGCGGCGCGAATGCGAGGGCGTACGCACGAGCTGCGCCAGGGCGCGCCCCGACAGCGCGAGCAATTGCGCGGGATAGCTCGCGCGCGGCGCGATGTCGGTGGGTGCCGACATCCTACTCGGTGCCTTCCGAGCGGAAGATCGAGATCGAGATCGCACGCCCTTGCGAGAAATTGTAGCCGTCGATGCGCGTACCAACCTTGTAGCGCAGCCCGATCGCCTCGGCGCGCTGCACGAAGCCGCGCTCCGAACGCTGCTCGATCAGCGCGAAACGGCAACTCCCCTGCCGCAGGAAATCCGCCGCGCCCGAACCGTCGGTGAGCACCGTCTGCGTGCCGGTCAGGAAGACGAGGCTTGGCTCGTGATAGCCGGCCGCGGCCGCCTTCGGGCCGACGCAGGTGACGTTGCGAAGCGCGCGTGCGATCTCGATGCTCGGAAACAGCGGCGTCAGAGACGGCAGCACGATGCCGTAGACTGTCACCGCGAGCATCAGGGCTGCGACCAGCGCGTTGAGAAGCGAGCGCTCGGCGTGATTGTTGTCGTGGAGCCACCAGGCGAACAGGCCGAAGATCAGCGAGGCCGCGATGAACGGCCACGCCACGAAAGCAGGCTGCCGCGTCAGCATCACCGTGCCGACGACCGCGATGATCGAGCCGCCAACGGGGATCGCGAACCACCAGGCCGAGCCGCGCATCAGCCAGGACCACGACAGCACCCGCCGCTCGAGCGCGCCCGCGGTGAGGATCGCGATCGCAGGGTACAGCGGCAGCACGTAATGCGGCAGCTTGGTCAGCACCACCTCGAACACGATCCAGGACGGGACCAGCCAGGCCAGCAGGAACTGCGCGCCGGGCTCGCGCCGCGCGCGCCAGACCGCGGGCGCCGCCATCGCCGCGAGCGGCGCGCCGGGCCAGAACGTGATCCAGAACAGCACCAGATATAGTCCGGGCGGCGCGCCGTGGGATTCTTGCGCGCCCAACTTGCTCAACATGTCGCCGCCGACAGAGTCGGCGAAGAAGGCGTCGCCCGCGCGCCAGAAGATCGCGACGAACCAGGGCAGCACCAGCACCAGCATCCACATCAGGCCCCAGAGCGGGCGCAGCTTCCACAGCCAGGAGGCATCGCGGTCCTGGATCGCGAGCGCGATGATGGTCAGGCCTGCGAACATCAGGATCAGCGGGCCCTTGATCAGGATGCCGACAGCGAGAGCCGTCCAGAAGATCGCGGGCCAGCTCCAGGGCGGATGCGTCTCGTCCTCGGCGCGCTGCCACGACAGATACGCCCGTGCCATCGCGCCCATCGCGGCGACCACGCAGAACAGCAGCATGGCGTCGGTCTTCGCAAGCCGCGCCTCGACACCAAGCAGCACGGAGGCGCACATCAGAAGGGCTGCAAGCACCGCGGCGCGCCGCGTGACGAAGCCGAGCGCCGTCCAATAGGTCATGAGCACGGCGCCAATAGCGCCGATCAGCGACGGCAGCCGATAGACCCAGATGCGCAGTTCGGCCCGCGGCAGACCGAGCGCCGATGCGGTCTCGACCGCGGCCGCTTGCAGCCAGTAGATCCCGACCGGCTTCTTGTAGCGGACGTCCTCTTGGAAGCGGATGTCGACATAATCGCCGCTCTCGACCATCTGCTTGGTCGCTTGCGCAAAGCGCGCCTCGTCGCGGTCAACGGGCGGAATCGTGAAGAAGCCCGGCAGGAATAGCAGCAACGCGCACAGCAGCAGGAAGGCAACCGCGCGGACGTGGCTGGCCGTGGCGATGTCGAACATGGACACGAGCCGGCTGCCCGGATTCACCGGGGATTTCGGCTCGCGGGGAGCTCCAAAACGGGGTGCTGGGTAGGTTTCGGCCATCGGTTCCGCTTACGCTGAAACCGCCATCGCCACAACCGCTTGAGGCAGCGTCACTGAATTCGAATGACGACTGTGTCCGCGGCGCCCGTGGCATCGATGACGGTCAGCCGCGCGAAGCCCGGACCGGGCGGATCGATCAGACGCTGGCGACGTCCGTCGATCTCACCCTGCGCCGTTCCGTTAACCATGACGGTCATGGGCAGAACGCCGCCGGCGACCTTGACCGGCATGGCTGCGTCCCCCTCGCCACCTGTGCGATCGACGTCGATCCGCGAGCCGTTCAGGGGAAACTGGATGTGCAGGGCCTGTTCGCCCCCGGTCCGCACCAGATCCCCGACCGGGCGGAAGCGCCTCAAGGGCAACGGCAGCTTGGCGTTGCTGGCAACGAGAGTTCCTCTCGGTGGCTTCGGCAACGGGAGGAGCGTTTTGCCGGTGCGGGCGAAGGCGTCGAACAGGATCGGCGCGGCGGCAACGCGCCCGATCAGGCCTGGAACCGGCGCACCGTCGGGCCGGCCGACCCAGACGCCGATGGTCATGCGCCCGTCGAAGCCCATCGACCAGGCGTCGCGGTAGCCGTAGGAGGTGCCGGTCTTGAAGGCGATGCGGTTGTGAGCTGCGTTCTCCGGCGGCGGGGTGCCGAGCAGCACATTGCCCACTTGCCAGGCCGCGACCTGATCGAGCAGCCGCAGCGGCTCGCGGTCGTCCCTGTCGCTCATGATCTCGCGCAGTGGCCTGGTGGTGCCGAGCCGGGCGAAGCCCGCATAGAGCTGGGCGAGGTCCTGCAGCGTCACGCCGACGCCGCCAAGGCCCATGGCTAGTCCCGGCGCCTCGTCTTTGGGCAGAACGAGATTGCCACCGGCCTGGCGAAGCCGAGAGGCCAGCCGGCTCGCGCCGACGCGGTCGAGCAGGACGATCGCGGGTACGTTCAGCGACAGCTGCAGCGCCTTTTTTACCGGCACCGTGCCCTGGAACGTCATGTCGAAATTCTCCGGGGCGTAGGAGCCGAAGCGCACGGGCCGATCGTCGATCAGACTGTCGGGATGAACGAAGCCGTCCTCGAAAGCGAGCCCGTAGATGAACGGTTTCAGCGTCGAGCCCGGCGAGCGGATGGCGCGGGTCATGTCGACCTGCCCTGCCCGGCGCTCGTCGAAATAATCCGCCGAGCCGACGCGCGCGAGCACGTCGCCGCTCTCATTGTCGACGACGATGATCCCGACCGAGATGTTCGGTCCCAGCGCAATGGCACGGTCGCGCGCCAGCGGCTCCAGCACCTTCTGGAGGTTGGCATCGAGCGTCAGCTTGATGACGGGCGCGTCCTTGACCGTCGCAAGCGCCGCATCGGAGGCGTGCGGCGCCAGGAGCGGCATCGGCTTGCGCAGTTTCGGCACGGGAACGGCTTTGGCCTGCTTGGCATCATCGAGGCTGATCTGTTGCTCCTCGACCATGCGGTCGAGCACGCGGTCACGCGCTTTGCGCGCCGCATCGGGATAGCGATCGAGCCTGCGGGTCTCCGGCGATTGCGGCAGCGCGACCAGCAACGCGGCCTCAGCCAGCGACAACCGCTTCGGCTCCTTGCCGAGATAGGCGATCGAGGCGGCGCGAATGCCCTCGAGGTTACCGCCGTACGGCGCGAGCGCGAGATACAGGTCGAGAATCTGCTCCTTGCTCAAGCTGCGCTCGATCTCGATCGCACGCACCATCTGCCGCAGCTTTGCATAGAGCGAGCGTTGCCGCCGCGGCTCCATCAGCCGCGCGAGCTGCATCGAGATGGTCGAGCCGCCCGAGACGATGTGGCCCCTCGTCGCGAGCTGAAACGCAGCGCGCCCCAGTGCCAGCGGGTCGATGCCGTCATGTGCGTAAAAGCGCTGGTCCTCATAGGCGAGCAGCAGCTTCAGATAGGTCGGATCGACGTTCGCTTTTGTCTCGACCGGTAGCCGCCAGCGCCCGTCCGCCATCGCATAGGCGCGCAGCAGCTTGCCGTTGCGGTCGACGATGGTGGTGGAAACTTGGCGGGCTTCATCGAAAGGCAGCGGACCGAGGGAGTAAGCCCAGGCGACGAAGCCGACGATGGCGACGATGAGCGTGAGCGCGAGGCCGGAGAGGAGGCGATGGCCCCTGCTCCTTGCTCCATCATGGCCGGGCTCATCCCGGCCATCCAAATTTTCTCTCCCGCTCATCTTGCCATCACTCACTTCGCCGCTCGCACCTCGACCGTGCCGGTCCCGGTGCGGCCGTAGCGCGAGGGATTGTACATGTCCTCGACGTAGGCCTGCGGCAGCACGTATTTGCCGGGCGAGACCACACGCACGATATAGGCCACCGTGAACACCGCCTTGGAATCCGAGGCCCGGTCGACGGCCGCCGTGAAGCGGTCGTCGCGGAACTCGGTATCCTCAGGCTCTTCGCCATCCTCGATCCAGCCCAGCGTGCCGCTGTCACCCGACGACACCAGTTTTGGATTGTCGATCTCGAGGCCCGCCGGCAGATAGTCGGACACCATGATGTGGCCGTACTCGGGCTTGGCCTCGGTGATCTTGAGCACCACGGCGAAGCGGTCGTTCTGCTTGACCTTGCTGATATCGGCGGGCTTGCCGTCGAGCGTGAAGAAACTGCGCTCGATCTTGAAGCCGTTCGACGCCGCGGGCTCCGGCGTCACCGGCGAGCCCGACACCGAGATCACCGCCTGCACTGGTGCATCGCCGGTGTTGGTGATCTTCAGCGGCTTGCCCTCCAGCGTCACAGCCTTGTAGCTGCGGTACAGCGCGGTCTTGACCGGCTGGCCGTCGACTTCCATCGACAGGTTCTCCTTGGCGAGCGCGCGCGCCGCCAGCACCAGCCACGCATTCTCCTGCGTGGAGGTGTAGGGCGTCAGCCCGCGCGCGGTCTCGACCCGCGACACCGCCTGCGTCAGCGTCGCCTTCGGCGCGTTGCCTTCACTGGCAAGCGACACCAGCGCTGCGGCATCGCGGAGCTGCGAGCCATAGTCGGTGCGGCCGAACTCCAGCACCGGCTTTGGGGCGAGACTGTCGAGGGCTGCGCCATAGACCCGCTCCGCGCGGTTGCGGTCGCCGACCAGCGCGAGCGCGGCGGCGAGCTGCGATTTCGCGATGGGAGTTGCGAGGTTGGAGAGCTTGGTGTCGGCGAGATAGCGGAGGTCGCCGATTGGCGCCGCGCCGTTCCGCGCAAGCACATAGAGGCCGTAGGCGAGATCGCGGCCGCCGTCCTTCTCCGGCTCATTACCGTTGACGACGGAGTTGCGGATACGATCCAGCGCGGTCTTGAACAGCACATCCGGCACCACAAACCCCTTTTCGCGGGCGCGGGTCAGGAAGTCCGTCACATACGCATCGAGCCACGCGTCGTCACCGCCTGCCGACCACAGCCCGAACGAGCCATTGGAGCCCTGACGGGCCAAAAGCCGCTCAATTGCGTCGCGGATCCGCTGGTCGACTTCGGTGTCCATGGCCAGATGCGCGCCGGCAGCGAGATCGTTGACATAGAGCAACGGCATCGCCCGACTCGTGATCTGCTCCGAGCAGCCATAGGGATAGCGATCGAGCGCCTTGAGGATCGTCGCCGCATCAAGCGCAGTCGACAGGCTGGCCGAGACCGAGACGCTGCCGGTACCCGGCACGAGATCGGCGAACATATCCGAGGTCAACGTCAGGCTCTCACCCTTTGCGAGCGTCCGGATCGAGCGCCGCGCCAGAACTTGCGTCGCCGCCTTGACGTCGAGCGCATAGTGGCGCGCCAGCGCCAGGCCATTCGGCCCCTTGATGTCTACGTCGAGCGTCGCCTGCCCCGCCGCCGTCGCATCGATGGCCAGCGAGAAGGAGTTGCGCTGCTTGGCGGCGAGCTTGACCGTGGTTGCGGGATTGCCGGTCATCTTCACCGGCCCGCCCGTCTTCACGTTGATGACGTAGTCGCCCGCCTGCCCCTCGACATTGTCGATCTCGAGATTGACCGTGCCGTGGTCGCCGTTGAGCAGGAAGCGCGGCAGGGTCGTGGTCAGCACGACAGGGTCGCGGATCACGATATCGGTGTTGGCACGACCGAGCTTGGTCGCGGTCCACGCCACCGCCATCACGCGCGCGGTGCCGGCGAACTCCGGAATGTCGAAGCTCACTTCTGCCGTGCCGTCGGCGGCAACGGTGACGATGCCCGAATAGAGCGCGAGCGGCTTTTGGGCGGGCGGCGAGCCCTGGAGCTCGGCGGCACCGGCGTCGCCGCCGGACTTGATCTGCCCGCGCGTGCCCGACATGCCGTCGATGAGTTGCCCATAGAGATCGCGGATCTCCGCGCTCAGGCGGCGCTGACCGAGATAATAGTCGTCCGGCGCCGGCGGCTTGTAATTGGTGAGGTTGAGGATGCCGACGTCGACCGCGGCGATGACGATCTTGGCGTCCTCGCCCGGATTGAGCCCGTCGAGCTTGACCGGGATCTTCAACATCCCATTCGGCCGGATCAGAGCCGGCGGCGTCAGCTTCACTTGTAACGTGCGGGTCTGCTTGTCGATGCCGAACCATTTGAGGCCGATGGCACGGCCCGGCATGCGTTGCGCGGCCGCATCGAGCGGACGGCGCAGCGTCGCCACCACATAGGCGCCGGTGCCCCAATCCTTGCCGACCGGGAGCTTCACCTGCGCGGTGCCTTCCTTGACGTCGATGGTCTGCGTCGTCAGCAGGCGATCGCCGAGCACGTTGACGGTCAGCTTGCCGGCACTACGGACGTTGACCGACACGGTCATCATGTCGCCCGAGGCGTATTGCGGCTTGTCGACCGAGGTCTCCAGGAGGTCCGGCGTGTCGGCGCTGCCGTCGGAATACCAGCCGACGTCGAACTGCACCGAGGTCACCGGCCCGTCGGCGTCGTTCGACTTCACGTCCAACCGGTAGCGGCCGGGCTTTGGGCTCAGCGAAATCCGCGACGGCTTGTCCGCGGCGACGGTCACGTCGCCGTCGGAGACGCGCGAGGTCGATTTGACTGGCTCGTACTCCCAGTAATTGCTCTGGCGATACCATTGGTAGCGCGACTCCATTTTCAGGAGCTCGTAGCGCAGGCCATCGCGGCGAAGCCTCTCACCCTCGGGCGAGACGAACACGACATCGAACTCGGCCTTGTCGCCCTCGGCGACGTTCTTATCGCCGAACAGCGGCTTGATGCCGATCATGGCAGCAGCAGGCGCGACCGGCAGCACGATCTTGCGTTCAACGGCGCGGCCGCCGGTCTCGACCATGCGCACAAAGATCTGCGCCTCCTGCGGCCGCGTCGAGGCCGGCTGCTTGTCGAGCGTGACCGGGAAAGTCGCAACGCCATTAGCGTCAGCTTCCGGCAGGTTCTCCAGCGGCGTGCGCTCGTTCGAGGTGGTCTCCTCGTCGGCGACGCCGAACTGGTACCCGGCAAAGCCCGGCCGCTCCGACGCGGGCGCGACCAACATGTCGCCTTCGAGCGCCAGCCCGGAGGCCGGCGCGCCATAGAGGAAATGACCGTCCGCCTTAAGCTCCACTGGAGCGTTAGCTTTGATCAGCTTGTCCTTGGCAGATAAGTCGAATTCGATCCGATCAGGGACGTAGTCCTCGACCATGAAAGTGGTTTCGCCGACCGAAGAGCCCTTCGGATCGGTGAAGGCGCGCACCCGCCAGGTCCCGGTCGGAACGGCCGAGTTGAGCGGCACGGACAGGGTGCGCCCGCCGGCGCCCTGGTCGGCCAGCATGGCGCGGCGGTATTCGACGCCGTCGGGGCGCTCGATCACCAGGGTCATCGGCCCGCCGGTGACGGCGTTGCCCTGCCCGTCGCGCAACAGCGCGGTGAGATAGACGGTCTCGCTGGAGCGGTAGACGCCGCGCTCGGCATAGACGAAGGCGTCGGCTCCCGCAGGCACAGCCCTGCCCGAAACGCCACGGTCCGACAGATCGAAGGCGGAAGACCTGAGGCTGAGGAAGGCGTAGTCGGCCTTCTCGCCGGTCACGGTGAGCATCGCCGGCGACAGGCCGCCCTCGCCGCGCGCAAGCCCCGCCTCGAACAGCAAATGGCCGCTGTCATCGGTCTTGCGGGTGGCCAGGATCTCGTTGTTGCGCGCGACCAGCCGCACCTCGGCTTTGCCGACCGGATCGGTCGACGCCAACGAATTCACGAAGACATGGATGCCGTCATTGCCGGAATAGACCGTGACGCCGAGATCGGAGACGATGAACCATTGGGTGGCGAGCTGATAGTCGTCGTCCGAGCCCGGCCCCTTAGCCGCGGCCGTCATCACATAAACGCCGGGCTGGAGTTCGCCCAGCGCCTGGTCGACCGGGAATGCGGTGGTGACGTCCTGGTTCAGCGTCATCGCGGTCGCAAGCTCGCCGGTCCAGACTTTCACGCCGCGCTCGCCGCCGAGATCGCTGAGCTGGTATTTCGACAGCGTCTTCTGGAAATCGCTGTCGACCACCGTGTTGATCAGATTGCGGTCGCCGATCCGGAACACGTTGATGTTGACGGCTGGCGTGTTGACGCTGACGACGGGAATGCCGCGCTGGCCTGTCCTCGGCAGCACATAGGCGCGGCTGGTGAAGCGCACGAACGGCTTGCGGTCGCGCACATAGACGTTGAACTCGGCCGATTTCGGCAGGCCCTCCTTCACGGTGGACGGCAGGCCGGCGCGTAGATTGATGTTGTAGCGCTCGCCATGCTTCAACCCGTCGACGCAGAGCTGCTTGCCCTCGGCCGACAGCGCCGGCTTGTCCTGGCCCGCCAGCGCGAGGTACGGCGCGAAATCGGTGCGTTTTGCCAGCTCCTCCGAGAACTGGAAGCAGGCGCGCGGACTGGCGGAGTCCGAATCCACGGTGTAGTCGAGCAGCCGAAACCCGTGCTCGTCGCGCATCTTCTCATATTGGCCGCGGACATCGGCGACCTCGCGCATGTCGAGCGACAGCCGCAGCGCATCCAGCGCCGGCCGCCACAGTTTCCGTTCGGACAGCGATTTGCCGAGCACCGCGAGCGCGTCGGCCTCCTCGCCCGCATTGCCGGCGCGCTGATAGGCTATGTAGGCGGCAGTCGAGGCGCGCTCCAGCAGGAAGGTCTGCTCGCTCGAACTCTTCGGCGATATCTGGAAGATGACTTTCGCCAGCCGCAGCCAGTTGCCGGCATCCTCCGGCGTGGTTGCCGCGATTTGGCCGAGCACCGACAGGCCGGTGCGATAGTCGTTGCGCCGGAAGGCAGCATCGGCATCGGTGCGCAAGCTCGCGCCGCTCTTGGCGACCGGCCCCGCCTCGCCCTTGATCTGCGCCTCCAGCTTGATCGCGGAATCGGCGAGGTCGTCCCGCTTGAAGGCTTTGTCGGCGGCCTGCGCAACGCTAAGGCCGAACGCCAGCGTGGCGCAGAGTGTGACGGCGCGAACAAGACCGATCATGGATGGACTCCCGGAAATCGCGGACGAACGCCGCTTGTCGCATGAAATGCGCGGAAAGGTGACGGACTCAAGGCGATGGAACCAAAGGTGCAAACCGTCGCATTCGCCATGACAAGGCACGCCCAGAGGAGACCAATCAAGCTACCGCCACGCACGCCGTCCTGATGGCGCAGCAATACCCGACCAGTCGTCCGGCGGCCGTGTCCCGGAAGCTTTCCAGCGTTCCCGGCGATGTGATCCATCGTCCAGTCCGCTGCCGCTCAACCCGGCACCCTGACACCCCACCGTTCCGCTTTGTCGCGGCTTCGCGGAAAACGGTTCGGTTCAGGCTTGGCGAAAGGCGATATTTTTCATATTGGCATGGTAGATGAACAGCCAGCCCCAAACCAGGGCGGCTCAAGACGGTCCCGTAGCTCAACTGGATAGAGCATCAGATTTCTACTCTGAGGGTTGCAGGTTCGATTCCTGCCGGGATCGCCAGCGCTTTTAGCGTCGCTGATTTTGCTGACAAAAAATGGCGTGGTTTTCTCACCTTTTGAGCACCCTTTTCGGGTGAGGAAAAATTCTCTATTCGTTCTCACATGTCAGACGACCTCACTATGCGCCGCACCGTGATCGGCGGCGAAACCGTGCCTGATGATTACGAGGTAATCTGGGACGAGCTTTCGATCGGACGGATCTTGCGCGGCGTCGGCGTCGGCGGCAGCGACGGGTGGTCCTGGTCGGTCTTCCTGCCGAACGTGCCCCAGCGCGACCAGCACCGCGGCGGCGCCGGCAGCCTCACCGAGGCCAAGGCCCGCTTCCGCACCGCGTGGGACGATCTGCACGGGCAGATCAGCTACGATGACATCAGGAAGGCACGCGAGATCCAGGGCCGCCGGCGCCCGTGGCACCGATAAAGACAAGGAACGTGGAATTCGGTCGAAGGTTAAACCGCTGCCGGCTCACCGCCCGAGCTGGCGGAGCGGCCCCGGCCTAACCTCAAAAGCCCCCTGAAGCCGGGGCCGTGTCTCCGTCGGGGGCGATAGTATGGAGTAAGCGTATGCGTTCCTCGCCCTCGATCGTGCCGGCCGATCGCCTCGACCGCAATACGCTGCCGCTCCGGGGCGCGGCTTGATGTTCCGGGAGGGCAAGCCGCAAGGTCCTGCGCCGCAAGACGAACGCGAGCACTTCATCCGATGCCCGGTCTGCGGCAAGATGCTGGACATGCGCGACCTGGGTGACGTGCTCGACCATCTGCACGGCCAGGAGATCGAGGAAGAGCCCACGGCACATTGACGGAGGACCGGACGTGGCATGCGCCCGCTGTGACGGCACTCACTGGGTTTGCGAGAGCCATCCCGATCGGCCTTGGGACGGGCCCAAGGCCTGCGGCTGTGGCGGCGCCGGCGAGCCCTGCCCGAACTGCAACGATGCCGCGCACGACGAGCTGCCCGTGCTGCCGAAGGGCTTCGACCCCGGCCTCACCAACATGGAGATCATGCGCCAGCTGCTGCGGAACCCGGCTGGAAAGCCACGTCGGAAGCCGCGGAGCTAGTCCGACCTCTCCCGTCAAATGAGAAGAGCCGCTCGAGGCGGCTCTTCAGTTCAATTATGGCCGCGTCGGATCAGCTGATCGTTAGCGCTGGTTTCGACTTGCGCCGATAGGCCATGAACCCGACACCTGCGAAGCCGAGCATCATCATCGCCCAAGTTGAAGGTTCAGGCACCGCCGCGACGACGGGGAAACTCGCGGTCCAATATCCGGCGGTCGGGAACCCGGCATAAGGGGTCCCGTGGTTGAGTGCGTTGAACTGATCTTTCACAATGCCCGAGACGGGATTGTCAGCAAGGATAGACACAAAGGTCGTGAAATTCGGATCGCTGCTGTCGTAGGCAAAGATCGCGAATCCCTGCTGATTATCGTGAAAAACAAACTGGCCGTTGACAGGATTCACGTAGGCAGCGAAGTCGAAGCCGGTACCGCTGACGGTGAAGGCGTTCAACGTAATTCCGGGATACGCGACCTGGATATTTGTCACGTCGAACATGGGAATCATTCCCGCGAGCACATCGCTCAACGGAACGTCAAAGGTGGCGAGGGACGGCTGGCCCACATGGGGGCCAAAACCTTGGCTCGTCGTTGTCCAACTGTAGGTAACAACGGGAGCAGCTTGCGCGGCAGAGATGAAGCCAAACCCAACAATCGCTAAGGCCGCGATTGTCCTCGATATAACCTTGTGCATTTTCATTTTTCCAGCCCATTGATTTTATTAGTAAATGAATCGTTACGCTTACTCCGCCGTCGATGCAATGCCACTTTGGGTTATTTACCAAGCTGGTCACTCGCGACGGTATGGTCGAGCTGCAGCCACGTCACACGGCAATCTCAAGCGCTTTTAGCATCTTAGCTGGCGTTTAGGTCCGCGCCGCGGGCGTTCTGACAACCTCGACCGCGACGCGTACCCTCCACCCATTTCCGCTCGGCGCGCGGGTTCCAGATTCGCAATAAGCGTTGCCGATGCCCATCTTTCAGCCATGCCCAAATCGTTCGAGTTCTGCCTGCCCACGGCCGCCAAGGTCGTGCCTGACGGCGCCGACTGGATCCACGAAATTAAATATGACGGATATCGCCTGCGCGTCGAGCGCCAGGGCAAGGCCGTGCGGCTGATCACCAGGAACGGCCATGACTGGACGACGCGCTTCCCCTGGATCGTCGAAGCGGCGCTGAAGAACCGCGAGCAGCAGTTCGTCATCGATGGCGAGGCCGTGGTGCTCGGCGTCGACGGCGTGTCCGACTTCAACGCGCTGCATTCGCGCAAGCACGACGACGAGGTGCAGCTCTACGCCTTTGACGTCCTCGCGCTTGGCGGCGAGGATCTTCGTGCACTGCCGCTCTCGATGCGCAAGACCAATCTGGCGCGGCTGCTGCGCGGCCGCCCTGACGGCATGTTCGTCGCGCCGTTCGAGCCAGGTGAGATCGGCAGCGAGCTGTTCGGCGCCGCCGCCCGCATGGGCCTCGAGGGCCTGGTGTCGAAGCGCCGCGATCGCCGCTACAGCGGCGGCCGGTCGAAGGACTGGATCAAGGTCAAGAACCGCACGCACCCAGCATTCACCCGGGTGATGGACGCGCACAAATAAGGCCCGGCGCACCCCGGATGGTGCGAGGGTCAGCCTTTGTTTTTACTGCGTTTCTTTTGCAACATGGTACCTTTTGGATACTGGATACGTTGCGCCTGTTTGCCGGCAACCCATTGGTGACAAAGAGGCCGCTGGCCCTGTATTCTGCTACTGGTTGCACCCCGTCGCGAAGTTTTTGATCCCCTGATGGACTACATTTTCAAGATCTCCGCCCTGCTCGTCGATATCCACTGGGCATTGCGCCTCGTCGCTTTTGCAGGGATCGCGGGGCTCTTGGGCGTATTTGGTCCGACCGCGATCCTCCGCTTCAAGCCGGAGCCAGAGGCCTCAGCAAAGCCTCAAAACAACGCGAGCGCACAAGGCGCCAACAACACGGCGATGGCTATCGGTAGCAATGCGGGAACGATTTACGCCGGGCCAGTCACTATCAATAGCCCATCGGCAGCTTCCGACAAGGCCGTACTGCAACGCCGCCTTGCCAGAGAAACGATGTTCTTCATCTCAGAATCGCTTCTTCAAAGCATCTGGTTGTACGGACGAGATGCCGAGGTCCGACTAGACCATCCTCCGCCATGGCCGATCACGCCACCGGCCGTGGAAACAGTGGACGACGACAACGAACTGAAGCGCATCGTCGACGAGATCGACGCCAAATTGGGCTGGGAGATCGACCCGGAATTGAAAGCGATTTACACAGAAATCGCGATCATGTCGCGACATCTAAAGACCGACATCGGCAGACTGCATCAGGACGCGCGGGCACTATCCACCTGGAACGCAAGCAAACCGTTAGCCATAAGCAGACTGAAGCGATGGCGCGAAACCGCCAACAACGCGCTCGCCGCGCTACAGAAGTACTGTGAATATTCCGGCAACGAGGGCTACGAAGACCAGCAGGCTAGGAGATCTCGGACCAACCTGATGTCATTCGAGAAACACCTCGAAGACAATGACGACCCGCGCCTACAGCTGATGAAGGAGATACAAAAAATCCGGCCCCCGGGTTGAACTGCTGGCAAAGCTGTTGCTTCCGAAAACGCGGTCAGCTTTGCAGACCGGCAAGTAACAACCCCGCCACGCCGCATGGGTCTCCAGGGCCTGGTATCGAAGCGTCGCGGACCAAATAGGCATAGTTGAGAAATGATCCAAAATTGGTTCTTGGCTCTGTTTTCGGGCGGGATGTTGGCGGCTTGCTTTCTGGCCGCCATACTGGCTGACAGGCTCACCCGCAGGATGCGGGAGCGAAGACAGCGCTAGTCGGCTTTGCAGTCCAAGCGCCCTCCCCCTCACGCTCGCGGGCTTTTTTCATTCGTAACAAGAAAACCCGGCGCACCGGGTCATGGCGCGCCGGGCTGACCGAGCCGCCCCCAGCGGCTCGGCATTCGTCCGGGAGGTTAAACTCGGACGAATTCAGGTTGCCGGCCGATCTCCTCGAAAGCGGCGACGAGCTGCTCGAACTCGGCCGACGAGAGCGAGAGCTTAACGACCTCGCTGCAGATGACCTGGACGCAGGCTGCCGGCGACCGCTGCATCGGTCCTTTTGACGGGGCCATGTTGCAGTAGTTGTTGCAGCGATCGTCGCCGGCCGTGCAGCGGCCGGGCTTCCCCTTGTCCGCCGCATATCCGCAGATGTACGAGGCCTCCACTGATCGAGGGTCGCCGCGCAGGTGAACGGAAACCGTGCCGTCATCCTCGCGCGTGAAGTTGATGTAGCCCGGGTAAAGTGGATTCAGGGCCGTGTGTGCGTAGATCGTTTTGCTCATCGATGCCTCGTCTCATTCAACCAAAAAGCCGTTGCGCAAGAAGCCGTGCCACTTGTCGGTCTGGATCGAGCCGGCGCCGGCAGCGCAGGTATTGCCTGCCTTGTCGACGTGAAGTGTGCCGTCCTCGGGCCGGCCGTGGCGCACCCAGCAATGGTGAGCGTCGTCTTCCTTCATGGTGCAGTTGCTCGCTCGGCTGTCGATCATCCAGTCATGACCGTCGGGGCAGCGGACAACCAGCGATCGGCCATCCGGGCCGATCATGTTGCCGACGCCAGCGGCCTCGACCGCCTCCCCCGGAAACCGCCGGCGGGCGCGCTGGTGGACCCACCATGCATCCCAGCAGGCTCCGATCGGCGCGTCGCGCAGCGTGAACCGCTCGCCAGTATCCGGCCGGACGTAAATCTGCTTCCCGTGAAGCTGATATTCGTCATGCTGTTGGAATGGTTCGCCGCACGCAGCGCAGGTTCTGGGCCACCGCGGATCCTCGCGGGATGGAATGGCGCGAGGCCCTTGTGACGTCGCGTCAATCATGCCGTCCGCAGTGTAGAGAATGTCGGCCTCGCCGATCTCGAACATGGCGTCGCAGCCATAGGCATTGGCGCTGCATATCCGCTTGCTCGAGAACTGGAAGCGCCGCAGCCATTGCCGCTCGCGATCGGTCGGCTCCAGAAAAAAGACCTTGATCGGTGTCATGACTTTATTTTCTCGCGGCGCGCCGGAACGCCGTCCTCCTGGTCTAGCCATGCCTCTACATGCGCCGCGATATCGGAAGCCTCCGGCTTGCTGTCACCGGGAGACCACAGCAGCTTGCCGTCGCGATCACCGGAATCCCAATCCCGCGCGATCTCGTCGGCGATATCTTCAGCATCGAGACCGCAGAAGATACCGGAGACGAGAAAGGCGCCTCGCTCGCGCGCTGCGCAGAGATAGCCGAACACACGCTTGCGGATTGACGACATGCTAAACCGCGTCCCCGTCGTCGTTGATGCGCGCGCCGTAGAGACGGTTTGGAATGCTCCACGGCGGCACGATGCTCATCAAGCGTCGCAACGCCTCATTCGGCGCGGCCGGGGCTGAAAGCACCGCGTCAAAGGCGTTCATCTGAGCCGGAGTGAGCAGCGATTCTCCGCACGCCTCGCCAACCAGAAACTCTCCCGAGAGCCCGGAAATGCCGCCGCTGAAATATAGCTTCCGTGCAGCCGCAGCCTGCGCGACCATTGGCGCGACAACGGGCGCTGCCGCGAGCAAGCCGAGAAACTTTCGTCTGGTGGGATTCCTCACGTCATGCTCCCGGGCATGAAGCAGCGGATCGTCGGCCCCTGGTAGCCCCAGATCGGCCACACCATGGTGCGGCCCGCGCGGTTCGGCTCGGTGAGCACGGCATCTTCGGGCACGTCCACCCAGACCATCACGTTCTTATCGGCCGGGTCGTTCGAGCGCGGGATCCTCACGCGGTACCGAACGCCCGCGCTCTGCCAATCGACGTCGGCGAGCGCATAGCCGTCGGCATCGGAGCAACACGGGCCCTTGCCGCTGCGCAAGCCGTCGAACCAGGGCTTAAGCTCCGAATTGGCGAAGCGGCCATCTTCGCGCGCGAGCACAAACGGCAGCGGCCAGCTCACCGCGACCAAGAGGATGAAGAGCGGCACAAGCCAGTCGCAGCGCATGGCTACGCCCTCCAGGCCAGCCGCCGGCATGCGGGTCAACGATTGTGTAGCCAGCGATTGAGCGGGCGTGGATGCGCGTGGCGTGCCCGCCTGAGTTGGCATCGTAGACCTGCCAGGTGCTCCCGCCGAGATGTTGCTCGAGCACGAAGACATGGTGCCGGCGCACTGCGACCATGCCGGCGCCAGGCGCTGCGCGCGGAAACTTGAACCAGTTCGCCGCCAGCCATAGCTCGCGCAAGGGCTGGCCGAAGACACGTAGGGCCGCCCCGCAGCCACAGAAAGCCCGCGCCGGGCAACCGGCTGGGTGTGACACGATCGTGGCGCCCTGCCCTTGCGCGCGTTGGCGATAGATCTTCTGTGGCGTGCCGATCCCGACCTTGCGTGCGATCATCTCGCCGCGTGGCGAGCTCACGACCCCGTCGCAGGGGAAGATCACGTTGCAGTCGGGATGGGCCAACTGCATGTGCGCAGCGTGATGGCGCAGATGCCGCGCGTCTGCCGTCGACGTGAAAAACAGCGTCGCGCAGGCGAGCGCAATCGCCGCGAGAATGCGGTGACGAACCATGTGATGCTCCTTTGGAACTGAGTGGTTATGAGCCGATCGTTATTTGCCGAGCAGCGTCTTGATGCCGAGCCAGGTTGCTCCGACGAGGCCGGTGACGATCGCCGTCAAAATCATGCGGAACGTCAGGCTCTGCGCCTGCTCCACGCTTTTGCGCCATTTGCGAAGGTGCTCGAAGTCAGCCCGAATCTCCTTGCGATCATCATCCTCCACGCCGAAGGACGTCAGGATTGTCGCGACCGCCTTCATCACGACATCATCGAGGGTATGACCGCGCCGCTCGGCTTCCGCATCCAAAACGGCGCGAACGATGCGGGTGATGTCTTCTTCCGTGAGATGCGTCGCTGTCATCGTATCCCCATGCCCGATTGCCGCCGCGGAACAGCCCGCGGCGGCGCGCCTTCTGGATTTTGCTCAGCCGGCACCGTCTTCGGCGATAGCGGCCGCAGCCGCGGCCTCGAAGTCGGCATCCCATTGCACCTCGAGCTGTTGCAGCTGCTCGAGCTGGGCCGCCGTGGTCGACGGATCCGCCTTGAGCGCGCCAATGATGTTGCGGACGATCGGGGCCAGGTCCTGATATTCCTTCACCACCACGGGGACGATTGCGATCAGGGCTTCGATGATCTTCTCGATCAGCGCCGCATTGGTGCCCGCCGGCACCAGCGCGGAGATCAGGCCGAGGATTGTGGTCAGCATCGCGGTCAAGACGCACCTCCGATCTGGTATTGCGCAAAGACGCTCTGCAGCGTCCCGATGCTTTTCTGCAGGGCGTCGTAGAGGCCGGCCGGGCCGAGCTGACCCGGATGATCCTTGAAGAACTGCTGCAGGTTGTTGCGGGCGACCCGGCCGGAACGGATGGCCGGGATGATGGCTCTGGTGGCCACGGGATCGCGGCAGACCGGCGTGGTGCCGTTGCACTTGACCAGCCGCAGATAGTTGGTCGCGGTCACCTCGAGTCCATCGAAGATGTTCGAGGCGACCAGGACGGCCTGCGGATTGACCGTGGCGCCGGAGATCGCATTGGCGACGGTCGAGACCTTCTGCTCGATCGCCTGCCACTGCGCGCAGCCGGCGAGCGCGAAAGCCAGCCCGGCAATTGCGAGAATGCGTTTCAGCATCACGGCCCCCTAGCCCTTCCGCTGCGCGTCGAGCGCAGCCGAAGCCATCGCCGGATCCGTGATGGTGACCGTGGCGGTCCCGCCAGGCGCGGGCTGCACTACGGTCGACGCGTTGGCACCAATCGATGCCGCCTGCCCGGTCGGGCTCGAGCTCACGACGCCCCGGATCGAGGCGTAGGCCGTCGCCGCAAGGCCCGCGAACACAACGATGTCGTTGATCACGGTCCCGAGTGCCGCGATCATCGCCTTGACCTGGTCGAGCGAGATGCCCTTGGCCTGAAGGCCGAAGATCGCGAACGCGGTACCGGCGATCGCGCCGGCATAGCGCCCAGCCGTGTTGACTTGCGCCTGAGTAGGCAGCTGCATGGTCGTTCTCCGATGATGCTTGAGCGCGATGCCGTCGCGCGGCGGATTCAGACGAGACGGATCTCGGCCTCGGAGCCGAAGACGCGGTCCCAAAGCGAGGTCGAAACGCCGTAATTGCAATCGGCGCGATGATGCAGCGCGTGGCGCAGCTTCAGACGATAGAGGCCCTGCCCAGGCTCGATCGCGCCGTAATGGAAGGCGGTGTGCAAGATCGAGTAGAACACGTAGCCTGACGAAAACCCGGCCGACATCGCGCCGCCGCCAAAGCCGAACAGCGCCCAGAACACCAGATACATCGCAAGCGTCGCCACTGGATGTAGGGCGATGTAGTCGCGCTGCGCCTTGTGGTGCAGCGCGTGCGCCTCGCGGAAGAAGGGTACGCCGTGCGCGACCCAGCGGTGCGTGACGTACTCATAGAAGGTCCAGAGCAGCAGTCCCGCACCGAACAGCACCGGCCACCACCAATCAGCCTGCGCCAGCGAGATCAGCACCAGGCCGAGCGTGAGCGGCGGCGTGATGAAGAAGTCCGCGAAATATTCCCGCCGGGTCCGGCGGAACAGGTTGAGCCAGGTTTCCATCAGCCCGCCGCAACGTCCACATAGCGCGCGGCGACGTAGCCGCCGGCGACGCGCAGCCATTTGCTGGTGCCGTTCATCACCTCGCCGCTGACCTCGACTTTGTCGCCCTTGAACAGCACGCCGACGATGGTCGAGGCCGCCGAAGCGTTGGAGCGGACGTTGAGGCCGTCGATGTTGACGGTGCCGGCGCCTGCGGCCTGGTGCGGCACCTGCGCCGCGACCGGCTTGTTCGCGACCTTCTGGGCAACGCCGGCGCGGAACATCACCATGTCGAAGCTGGGGTCGTCCTTGCGGCCGAGCGGACGTGCATATTCCTTGTGGCCAGCGACCATGCCCACACCGGCGCCGATGTGCGTGATGATCGCGGCGCAGACCCGCATATAGGCCGTCATCTGCACGTCGGGCCACGCCTCGGCGCGCGGGCCCTTGGTCTCGCCGGTGTTCTCGGCCTCGATGCCGATGAAGTGTGAATTGCCGTCGGTGACGCCCTGCCAGGATCCGGCGCCGGCGTGCCAGCCCTTGCCGGCCGCGATCATGTAGACCTTTCCCGAACGGCCGAGGCCGAGATTGCAGAGCGGGCCGCCGAGATCCGGCCGGCCGTCGACCAGCACATTGATGTCGGGCAGATCGCCATGCAGCGGCCCGCAGGTGTGGTGGCACAACACGCCCTGCACCTTGCCCATATCGCCATGGCCGCGGGTTTGCCAGCCGGGATGTTCGAGCACCTCGAGGCCAGCGTCGCGCAGCACGCCGGGCAGCCAGGTCAGGCTGTAGGTCATTGGTTTAGCTCCTTCTGAAGATGCCGCGATGGCGGCATATCGAGAGTTCCCTGAGCTGGAACAGCGTCGGCGCGCCACTTGGTCTGGCGGGTTTTCCCGACCAACCCTTGACTTTCAGGCCATTCCGATTCAGGTTGCGCGCGGCTGGGGGGACAACATGGACGAGCAAGCTGCAATATTGACGGGAGCCGTTGTCGGGCTGGCGGCAGCGGCCTGCGGAATATGCCTTCCGCTTTTGCTCACGATGTCCCTCGCAGCATTCGCACCCACGACCACCTATGGAAGCGCCACCGCGACCGCGCATTTCTGTCAGTTCGCCGGAGCAGCCGCCGCGCTTCGGTGCGCCCAAACTCACTGACGCCCGGAAACGTCGCAGGAAAATCCACTGTCGGTTGCGGCGGGGGTTGCCCCGACGCTCTGGATTCTTATCTCGAATGTGGTCGTCGTTCTGTTTCCGCCCGCTTCCTGGACGGTGACTGGCGTGGTCTGGGTGGCCATGCACAACACCTTGTAGTTAGCACTCGCCATCGCCGTGCTCAGCGTCACCACCACGATGCCTGTCGATGATTTTGAGATCGACGCGACGCCGTAGCTGACGGGAGCGGCGACCAGGGTGTATGTCCCGGCAGACTGCGTGATAACGGCCGAGGCCTTCAGCGCACTATCATGACTTTGCTGCTGCGATGGCGTGACGATCGCCGTCGTCGAAGTGCCGGTCTGCTGATCCGACTTCGTTGCGGCCGTCGCACAGGTGCCGGAGCTCGTTATCGCCACGCCAAAGCACGTCACGCTGGAAACGCCGCCGCCTGAGGCCGCGCCCATCGATTGCGCGGTCCATTTCGAGACGCCGTCGCTCTTGAAGAGATAGGCGCCGTTCGCAACCGAGATCGTGACCGCACTGCCGCCGTTGACGGTGTCAGAGCCGGCGCGCTGGATCACCAGCGTATTGGTTCCCGTCACCGTGCCCTGGAAGTCGGCAACAACAAGGTCCTGGCCGGGATTGACGACGCTGGCGGCCGGCAGAGTCCAGGTGCGCGAGGCCGTAAAGGCCGCGTTGGTGCCAACGGTGCGATCGGTCGCCAGGATCGTGTAGATGGAGTCGCCGTGGCCGGTGAAGCTCTCGACATTGAGGCCGGACGAGGCGCGCGCCGCCGCTGCCGTGGTCTGGCCGGTGCCGCCATTGCTGAGCGGCAGCGTTCCGGTGACGCCGGTCGACAGCGGCAAGCCGGTCGCGCTGGTTAGCGTTCCCGAGGACGGCGTCCCCAGCGCACCACCATTCACGATGACCGAGCCGGCGGAGCCGACGTTGGTGCCGAGCGCCGTGAGAACCCCCGTCCCGGCTCCGGTCAGTCCGCTCGATATCGGAAGCCCAGTCAGATTGGTTGCTGTGCCCGAGGCCGGCGTGCCCAGCGCGCCGCCGATGAAATACGCCGCCCCGGTCCCGACCTCGTCGGTCAACGCCGCACGCAGATTCGCGCTGGACGGCGTCGCCAGAAATGTCGCAACCCCGGTCCCAAGCCCACTGACGCCGCTCGCCACCGGCAGCCCCGTCGCATTGGTCAGCGTGCCCGACGATGGCGCTCCCAACGCGCCATTGAACAACACCGGCGCGCCGGCAGAGCCGGTATTGACCGCGAGCGCCGCAGCGACGCCGGTGCCAAGCCCGGAGACGCCCGTCGCGATCGGCAGGCCCGTGGCGTTGGTGAGCGTCCCGGAGGCCGGCGTGCCCAGGATCGGCGCCACCAAAGTCTGCTGGCCGGACCAGCTATGCGCGGTCGAGAATACGTCGGCATTGAGCATCGCCGAGGTGACCTTGGAGGCGCCGACCGCGCTGACGCCAGTCGCAAAGCTGATGTCACCGGTCACCGTGCGGCACAGCGGCGCGCTTCCGGTCCGGCCGAACGCGATCTGGTCGGCCGTGCACGCCGCGATCGAGGCCGGCGCCGCACCAGCGCCACCGCCGACGACAAAACCGTTCTGCGCCAGCAAGGCCGAGGACGCCATCACCCCCGTGCTCGAGAAGTAAGGCAGGCCGCCGGAGGTGCCACCGGTGAGGTACGGCGTCCAAGCGTGGGAGACGGTATCGAGCGCACCGATGGCCACCCAGGACGCGCCGTCATAGCGCTTGACGATCGCCGGGTTGGTCGTGGTGTCGCACCAGACCTGATAGGCCATCGGCGCACTGCTCGGCCCGTTTGCCGGCGCCGATGAACCGTTGTGGCATGCCGCCAGCGCCCGGAGTGCCGGATTGAGATAGGTCGCCGTGAACGTGGCCATGCTCATCGGCCCGGCGGTCGGCGTGACATAGCTCGACTGCTCGGCCGCGCGCAGCGGCGCGACAAGCAGCAGCGCAGCGCAGACCGCGCCGAGAAGGCGTTGCAGCTTCATGCGAAGTGTTCCTTTTCCAGAGGGCGCTTTACGGCGTCACGCGAACGACGCAGTCGGCGATCAGCGTCGGAGGTACGATCGGATGCGAATTGCCGCTGGTGTTCGTCGACGTCATGGTTTGCGCCGTACCGGTCGACGTGATGTCGCCGATCGTCGCAGGCGTGGTGCCTGAGGCCGGCCCGATGATGCCCCAGCGAGTGCCACTGGTGGCATCGACCGCACCCGATTGGGTTGTGCTCGACGGGATGTTGCCCTGATCCGAGGTGACGTGAATGGTCCCGGCGACGGTAATCCCAGTCGGGAGCTGGCCGAGGGTCAGCGTCTGAAATTCCGAACCATTGGCGATGCCAGATATCGATGAGTCCACACCAAAATAGGACGGGGTCAGCCGGTTTGCCCAAGCGCCGTTTCTGAAGAGATCACGCCCCGCAAGGGCTCGGCCGCGGCAATCCTTGACACCGACCGTGGTGGAGTTCCCCGAAACGCCGTAGCCCGTCAGAAACACAGTAACGGCCGATGTCCCCGACGCAGTAACGCAAGAGGACGAGTTGAGAGTGATCGAGGTGTTCTGAACGAAGCTCGCGATGATGCAGCCGGCATTGATGCCGGTGCCCTCGACCGGCATGCCGGGGCCGAACCCTTCCGTGTTGGCGATGCCCGTGATCGTCGCATTGCCGGAGGTACGGGTGCCGTTCTGCGCCCGCGTCACCTTTGCCAGGTAAACCGGATAGCTCGCCCTGGACAGCGCCTGGCCGTAGCCGGAAACGCTATTCGGCGGGATGCTTTCGAAATTGCCGTACTCGATCTTTCCGACCGACGCGACGTCGACCGGAATGCCATTGGCACGGGTGTATTGCGTAATTTCCCAGCTGCCGCTGCCGAGATGTGTGACGATCGCGCGGTCGCCGGCCGCCGTGACCAGGTCATAGCCGCCAGGGACCGCAAGCGCGGCAGAATTGGCAAGCTTCAACGCGCCAGCAAACCGAATGAACTTGATCGTACCATCTGGCGCGGCCGAACCGAACGCGGAGATCGTCGCGGTGCCCGTGATGGTCACGCTGGCTTGCGGCACCGAGCCGAGATCCGTGGTCGAGGCCGAGGCGATCGAACCAAGCCCGCCGCCGACGACGCCCGAAAAACTGCTGTTGGAGGGATCGAGGTAGCCGGTGACGGCCCAGCCGCCGTTGACATATTGCTTGACGCTCCACGGCGTCAGGGAATCGTCGATCCAACAAAGGCCGTCGACCGTCGCGCCGCCAACATTGGCCGGCGCGGTTGCGCCTTTGTTGCAGCTCGCGAGCGATCGAAAAGCATCGCCGATCTTTTGCGAGTACTGCACGCCGGTGTAGATGCCGGACGTCGGCGGCACCAACTCGTTCTGCACGGCCCAGGCCGAGATCAGCGACTGCACGGCGCCGGCCGCGATCGATCCCGCGATCGCCGCGATGGCGATCAGGTGAAGTTGACGCTTCATTTCGTGATGCTCCTAAAAGCCGCGAACCAGAAGATTGACGCCGCTGCGCGTCACGTTGGAGCCGGCGTTGACGACATGGACGGTGCAGCCCGCCAGCGTGAGGTTGGTGACCTTGACCTCGTCGCCGTTGCTGCCGTTGATGATGGCGCGCTGCACGTGCGGCACGGTTGACCCGTTCGGGCCACCATTGAACGGCACCGGCGTGGCCCCGCCCGCGGGCGTGGCGTCATAGCCGCCGCTATAGAAGGTGACCTCGAGCCCGGTGTTCGGCACGGCGAGCTCGGTGTAGTCGTCATTGCGATCGGGCACGTCGACGAACCAACTGAACTTCGTGCCGGTCGCGTCCGTGGTTGCGTCGTTGGTGATCAGCACCAAGCCCGCGCGAAAGTACCGACCGACCCGCGTGCCCGACGCGATCGCAACGAAATCCCCCCAAACAACATCCGCCGTGAACACGTCGGTCGGCGCAAACACGTCCGTCGGCGTAAAGACGTCGTTGGTGCCCGAGGATGCAAACCGCCAGATCGGGAACGCCTGGATGAAGCGTGTTGGCGAGGTCCCGAGAATATCGCCCGATCCAAGGACGTCCGGCTGCGCCAGAAAATCCTCGCCTTGCAGCACACCGGAGGCCTCGTACTCGGTCCAGAACCGGCACTCGGCGGCGCGACCGATGTCCACGATCACCGAAGAGAGATAGACCGCGATGTGCAGGCCATCGAGGCTGAGCTGGTCGACGATCTCCTGCGCCCAAGGCATCGAGATCGCCGCGCCGACGTCGGTGCGGATGAAGCTGCCGGCGATGACGCCGCCATCGAGCCCACCCGGCCATCCCGCAGCCTGCTCATCGTTGGAGACGATGATGTTGCGCGAGATGATGGAATCGGCGATCGCGATCGAGGCTGTGGAAGCGCTGTAGATCCGCACGCCGAACGGCGACAGCACATAGGCCCTGACGTGATAGGTGCCGTCGCCCGTGGTGGGCCATGGCGGCTGGGTGACGACATCGCCGACGACCAGGCCGGTGTCCCACGAAGTGCCTTTGCGGACCTCGTAATAGACCAGGCGGTGATCGGTGACATCGTCCCAATCCAGCACGGTCTGGCCATCGACGCTGTGCTGGTGCAGGTTGACGATGTCGCCCGGAACAGACGACAGTCCGAGCAGAGCCAGCCCGTTGAGCGCCGTCCACGCCGACACCGTGCCGTTGGTGAAGACGCAGCGAACCCGAAAGCTCCATGCACCAGCCGCGATAATCGGTACGTCCGCCGACATGTTCGGCGGCAGCACGGACGCAACCGTCACCCAGGCCGCGCCGCCATCGTTATCCTGCTGCTGCACCTCGAAGGATGCGACATTGCCGAAGCGCGGCAGTTGCCAGGACAGGTGCACAAGGGCGCGGACCGAAGCACCATAGCCGTCGATCACCTCGAGATACTGCAGGTCGCGCGGAGGCAGCGAGAACGGATCGGCCGGGATTGTGACGTTCGGATTGTAGGCCGGGATCTCGCCCTGATCGGCCTGCGATATTTCCGGGGCATCGTCGACCAGGGTCAGGGTTGCGATCAGGTCTTTCTGGTGCGCGATCCCCTGGACGCGATAATTGGCACTGGCGCGGTCGGTCTCGCCGAAGGCGACCAGGACGCCGTCGGCAATGCCGGAGAGGTCCCCGACCAGCGTCAGCGCGGTATAGTCGCCAGCCGTCATCACCGCATCGACGGCGCGGGTGATGGTGCGAACGTCGTCGGGGACGCGGAAGGTCATGCCGTAGGTCTTGCCGGCCTCAATCGTGACGGTCTCATCGATCACGATCTCCTGCGCGCCGAGCGTCACCTCAATTCCATCCACCATTATGGTCTGACCCGGAACTGCCTTGACCCGGGCCGCAGCGAGCCCGATCAGCAGCACGTCGTGAGTGACCCGGACGCGATCGCCGCGGGTGCAGACAAGATGCTCCCAGCCGACATTGAGCGAGATCTTCTCCGGCCGCAGCCGGGACTGCGCGATATGAAACCGGCCGTGCTTCCAGATGCCGTCAGGATCGGTGACACCGGGAAACTGTAACCCCTCAAACAGGGTCGCATTGGTGGCATCGTAGCCGTCGTCGTAGACGATGCGCTCGTCCTGCGTGAAGCCGTTGTCCTCGTTGATGAAGCTGACTCGCCAGCCGTGCGGCTGCTGGGCATAGGGGTGCTGCAGCTGGAAACCCCAGGAGTTACGCGGGGTGAAGTGCTGCACGATGGCATCATCCGGCCGGTCCCAGATCACGCCCCATTTGCCGTTGATGAAAGTCGGAACGGCGCGGCCAGCTGCGGCGATGTCGGCAAGCTTGTCATAGACCGAGCCTGCCGATGTCAGCACCTGGTTGAATTTGAAACCGTTGGCGACGCAGTAGACCCACCATTCCTGCAGATTGCCGAGATCAATGCCGGCATCGGCAACCGGCCGCGCATTGGCCGGGCCCTGCAGCACATGCCGGAACAGATCCGGCGGCCATTGCGAGGCGGTGTCGTCGCTCCACACATTGCCAGCGCCGGAATAGGCCTTGACCAGCGAGGTGGTGATACAGTTCAGGGTGCTGATGACGCCGGACAGCTGATCGCTGGCGCGGATCCGCAGGGCGATCAAGGCCAGCGGCTTGGCAAAGCCGATCGGCGCCGCGTTCTTGAGCGAGCGGATCGCGGTCCACGCCACCTCGTCCTTGATCTTGTCGTCACGGCCATCGCCGGTCTGTTTCTTGGCGCGCACCTCGTACTGTCCGCGCGCAACCACCTCGCGCACGCCGCGCCTGATCGGGCTGGTCGAGCGATTGAAGACGGCGTCCGACATGTTGAACCAGCTGACCGTCCCCACCGGCCGATACTGGCACTTGATGGTGACGCGATATTCGTCGGCATTGCCGCTGTTGCTGTTGACCTGGTAGCAGCCCTGCGGCGCGACGAAATCGAGCGAGATCTCGTCGGTGTCGGGCGGCGTGGTCAGGCTCTGCCATGGGCCGCCGGTGCCGGTATCCGAGCCGGCAGGATCATTGCCATTGGCCAGCGTGATCGACAGCGCGACCTCGTCGACGGTACCGGGATAGAGCGTCACCGCCGCATCCGAGACAAGGCCCTGGCGCACCTCGATATCGTAATTGGAATAGGACGACAGCAGCGTCTCGCCGATCTGCAAGTCGTCGATCGCGAGCGGGCCATAGCCGGGACAGAACAGCAGCCGGAGATATTGATCCTCGCCGACAATCTCGGTGTAGGGCTTGGCGGCATAGAACGGCGACTGGCGGTGACGGCCCAGCACCACCGGCACCGCGCCGAACGGCGCAGCCTGGTTCTGCGCGCCCTGGATCGAATTGAGCGAGGCCGAAGCGGTGTTGTCGCCGAGCTGCGGCGGCCGCACCGGAAACAGCGCGTTGAGCGCCAGCGTGCCGGCCAGCATGATGCCACCGGCGACAAGAGCGGTGGCAACACCGAGCGACAGCCCCAACGGGACAAGGAAGGGCGCCAAATAAGGCGCAACCACCAGCGCCGTGACCGCGATGACCGCCGACAGGACGGTGCGCCAGACGTTGCCGCCGCCCTGCAGCCGCGGCATGAACGTAACGGTCGCGCCCGCCTTGACCCGCACCTTTCGAAAATGCTCCGGCGGGACCGCGTGCCCGTTGATATGAACGATAAAGCCGCCGGCATAGCTCTCACCGGCGCAAAGCGCGAGGATCTCGGCAATCGACAGCCCGGCCGCGACGTCGCGCACCACGCGCTCGCCGGCGAGCGGATGGGTCCGCCCGATGACGCGCACGGTCGCCGCCGGCGACAGGATCTCGCCCTGGTGCAGCTGCCGAACCGGAAGCATCATACGGCCTGCCACCTGTAGAACCCGACGACGCGATGGCTGAGCGGCGGTGCACGATAGCGCTCGATCCTGGACTCTTCGCCCTCGCTGACGTGCAGCAGCCGCCCCGGCTCGACCACCAGGCCGATATGGGACAACAGCCGCCCTGCCCGCATCAGCACGCCGTCGAAGGGCCGCTCCTCGCCGAACGCAACGGGCTGCCATGGCGCGATCTCGCCTGCGATCAACCGCGCCAGCGCGGCGCGGTCGGTTGCTGAGACGTAGGCCTCGACAAAGGACGGCAGCTCGGCGCCCCGCAGCTCGGCCAGCACCAGTCGCACCAGGCCGTAGCAATCGCAGCCGGAGATGCTCCGGCCGCGCTCGAGATAGGGAATGCCGACATAGGGCTCGAACGCCTTGCTCAATAGAACAGTCCGGGAAACGAGGCCGGCGAGAACGTGCCGGACGGGTACGGCTCGGTCGCCAGCGCGTCGATGGTCAGGTCGAAATTCAGCATGGCGGCGTCCGCGACCAGATTGGCCATGTCGAACGTCGCAAAAGTGGTCTCGACCGTATCGGGGGCTGAGGCCAGGACGGCCTCGATCAGTACCTGCGGCGGCGTCGCGACCGAGCGCGCCAGCGGGATCAGGTCGCGCGTGACGTTCTGGATCGACAGCTTCGAGGCCGGTGGCGACTTGTCCTGCTCGTCCGGCAAGGTGATGTCGACGCCGGCAAAGAGATAGGTCTCGCCGCGCGACACCGTGCCGTAAACCAGCGGATCTGTCGTGATCCGCGTCGTCGGATCGGTCGTCAAGAGGATCGGATTCGCAAGCTGCGGATGCGTGATGGTCAGCAGGAAAATCGGGACCTCGCCCGACTGCTGCGCAAACAGGGCCTGGCGGAAGTTCAGGGATAAGACCCTCAAGGCAAAATCTCCAGATCGAGCGCAACCCGCCATACGCCGGTGACGACCTCGCTGCGCGACGGCAGATTGTCGGCAAACCGCACGAGCAGGTCAGCGCCGCCCGCGGGATCCGGAAACGTGAACGGCAGCGTCCAGCCGATCAAAGTCGTCTCTCCGAACGTCATGAGATCATCCCATTGATCGTCGTCGACATCGATGTTGCACGGCATCGCCTTCGGCATGGCACTCGAGCGGCGACGAACCAGCGCCGGCCCTGCATCTGGCTTCATCCGAATCCGGCCGTCGCCGATAGTCTGGCTGAAGCCGTCCACCAAGACGACTTGTGGCAGCGTCCCGGGCCACGCGTCCACCATCAGCGCGACGCCAATCTGCCGCGCTGATCAAGCACGCGGCTGAGAGACGAGCCGGGGTTACCGGCCTGCTTGGCCGCGGCTGCCCCGATGATCACCTCGAAATCGATATCGCCGTTGGCGCTCTGCTTCCGGTTCACCGTCGCCTGCTCACTTCCGAAGTTGTTCACGGTCACGCTGACCTTCGGCGAAGACGCGCCGCCCATGGCAGCCATCTGCCCTTGCGTGAACACGCCCTCGCCGCGCTTGGCGATGATCGGGACCTCGTCGCCGGCGATGCCGCCGGTATGGTAGCGCATGGCGTCATTGAAATGAGCCGGATGGACGTAGCGGTGGAACGTCGCCTCCGCGCCCACGATGCCGCCACTGTGCAGGCCAACCAGCGGCGCGCCGCCGACCGATGTTGCCCCGACGGCGCCCGCGATCGAGCCGTTCGCATTGATCGATCCCGCGCCGCCCCCAAACAAGCTGGAGAGATCGAAGCCGCCGCCCGCGCCAAGGCTTCCCTTTAGCGCATTGATGAGCGGACCGACGATCAGGAGCTTAACGATCGCCTCCTCGATGGCGCGAACGATCATCTTGCTCATGTCCTGGAAGCCCTGCCCTATTGACTTGGTCCCATCCAGAATGTCGGTGATCCCGGTTGTCAGCGTACTGGACATCGACGAGGCTATGCCATTGAGCGCCTCGCTATAGAGGTCGGCCTGCGTCTTGACCTTCGCATAGGCATCGGCTGAAGCCCTGATCTGCTTGATCTGGTCTTCATTGAGCGGCTCGCCCGCCTGCAGTTTCTTGTTGATGATGTCCTGCGAGGTCGCGTAGGACAACGCCGCTTCCGAGCCCATCAACAGCGTTTTGATGCGAAGCTCTTCCGCGGCAGTTGCAGCATCGATCTGGTAGGTTCCGAGCGCCTGCGCCGCGGTCACTTCCTTGATCTTTGCAATCTGCTGATCGGTAAGGCCGGCTCCCTGTTGTTGGGCCTTGACAAGCTCCAACGTCTTTGCCCGGAGAAGATCAGCCTGAGATGCGGCAGCGCCCAGCGCGGAATTGTGTGCGCTCTGGCGCGCAATCGCGTCGTCCAGCTTCAGTCCTGCGATTCCACGCGCCAACACGTCTGCATCGACGCCCGCCTCTTTCGCCTTGACCCCCAGCTCCGAGATCGCGGCATTGAGCCGTTCGCTCGGCGTAGCCGCGGTACCCAGCACTGACACGTAGTTCCGCCATTTGGCCGCCAGCGACTCCGGCGTTTCGGTGCTGCCTCCGGATGAAGGTCGCGTCCGGGGAACGGCATCCGAAATGGCAAGCGCCTCGGCCATCGATGCCTGCCGGTGAGCATCGTCGATCGACGTGCTCGGACGTCCGCCGCCCGAACCGGCCAGACCAAGTCCGGCCGAGACCGCGAGGCCAACGACCGGAATCGGCGCTGTTGCGATCCGCAGATACGTCTGTAAATACCGCTTCAAGTCCTCCGACATTGAGAAGTTCTTCGCGATCTCCGAGACGCTGAGGAAGGCCTTTGCAAACGTCAGCTCGGCCTGCAGCACCGGCTCTGCGAAGATCGACGAGAAATTTTCCCTGGCTTTGCCGGTCGTCTTGGCAATCTGCAGATCCAGCTCCGACACTTTGTCGATCATGTTCCTCTGCAGGCCCTTGCCGGCCGCTTCGTAGGCATCAGCCAACGCCTTGACGTCGCCAACCTTGCCGAGAAATTCAGCAACCGTCGGGCCGCCCTTGCCGAGGCCCGCCCGTGCCAGCGCGTTTCGCTCGAAGATGTTGGTTGTCTGGGCGACCGCCTGGCCGTACAGCGTAAAAGCCGTAGCGGTATCGGTTGCGAGCGCCATCTGATCGGCGAGAGCAGGATTGATGCGCCGAACCTGCGTCAGCAGATCCCCGGTACCCAGCCGGAGCTCCTGAAACCCCGTCGTGAACTTCTGCAGGCCCGCCTGCAGCGTATCAGAGTCGACCCCGAACTTGGTTGCCTCCGAGCGTAGCGCCTGCACCTGGTTGACCGTCAGGCCTGTCGCTTCACTGAAATCCTTTAGCTCACGAGCCTTCGCCGCGAGTTCATGTGCCCCCGCAGACGCAAGATAGAATGCCGCAGCCAAACTGCCAAGGGTAGCCGCCGTCGCGAGGCCCGCCGGACCTAACGCCGTCAGGGCCTGCCCCACCACGCCGAACGAACCTGCCTGTGCCTGCACCCTGCCGTTAAGGTCGGACGCGATCACGCTCAACGCCCGCTGCGAGCCAGCAAGCTGGTCATGCCGCTCACGTGCAGCTGCCAGGACGACGTTCGCCCGCTCCTGCAGCGCGGGGTTCTGCGATACTGCCGCATTTACCTGACGTTGGATCTTCTCATAGTCCTGCTGGGCGCGAACCCCTGCGACATACTTGCGCTCGATCGAGGTAAAGCTCTTGTCGAGCGACAGCGTCGCCTTCTCGGTGTTCGCAGATGCCACGGCAACGCCGCCTTGCGCCTTGGCAAGGTCGTTCAGTTTTTTTGTTGCGTCGGCCGTACCGGTCTCAGTCGTCTGGATTGACAAACGCCGGACGGCCTCTTGCACATCAGCCATTATGCAGCCTTCAGGGTGACAGTGATGGCGGGATAGGTGATCGCACTGCCCCGGACGCGATCGGGGCGCTGCCGCTTACTGATGCGGATCTTGCCGCCGGCGAACGAGCGTGAGACCTGGTCGTTCTTCAGAGTGTATGGATTGGCAAGCGATATCCAGACCGACCTGATCTTGGCAATATTGCCGAACCTCGCCGTTGCATCCTTGGCCGTGCGCTCGGCAATTCTGTTCGGGACCTGAACGACGAAGTCGCGCCCCGAAGTCGTCTTGCCCACCTCGATCTTCCGCGCATACGGCACGACGTTGACGAAGGTGTACACGTCCGCCGGCGGGATCTGTCCGCCCAACTCGACAACCTGACCGTCGGCCAGCAGCATCCATCCCTCACGGAAATCGCCGGAGACAAATGGCGAGCGATCCCTTAGCGTATCGCCGATCCATACCAGGACGTCGCTGACGATTTCCCACTCGGTAATGATCGACCCGCCATTCGGCCGGACATCCTCAAGCTGGCCGCCCTTGCGCCCGTCGACCGTGATCACCCTGGGCGGGACGCGGCCCAAGATGCGCTTGTTCTTGTCGTCGGCGCGGGCAATTTCAGTCCGCGCGTAGTCGGCGATCGCGCGGCTCTGGCCTGTCGGCGAAAGATCGCGGCTGACGATGAGGTTGATGTCGGTTGCGATGGAATCAATTCTTGTTCTGACCGCCACGCTGCGCCTTTTTTGCCTGCTCTTCGTCGGCGATCACGGCCCGCCGGTATCCAAGAGTGACCAGCACCTTCGCCTCCCAAGGCTCCAGGCTGACAGCCATGAACTCGGACCATGCCCGCAATGCTTCCCATGTCACCAGCGCCGGCCCAAAGCCGTTCGACGCCAGCCCCATCGACAGTTCGGCGAAGAAGCGCCAGAGATACGCCAGCGCCTCCGGGCATTCGGCGGCATCGTCGATCGCGGCAACCTTGACCTTCTTGCCGAGGGCGGCGAACTGGCGCGCCGCCGACTCGGCGTGATCGCCGACTGTCGCGCAGTCGCTCAGCTTTCTCTGGTTGCGGAATTCGTGCTCGGCGAAGGCGTAGAGTTCCTCGACGAGCTCCGAATAAAATTTGCAGCATCATTGAGTGCAACCCACGGCTGGATGAACAGCCAGTGCATGCCCGGCGCCGAATACAGCTCCAGCGCGTTGGCGCGGGTGCAGTCGACATCGATCTTTTCGCGCGTGACGGGATCGACTAGGTACCAGCCCTTGGTGAGCGCCGCACACTTGGCGACGTTCTCCTCGAGCTGATCAAAGTCCGGCATGCCGCCGCGGGTGCGCGCGGCCTTCTTGCGGAACACCTGCTGGCGATCGCGATCGAAGGCCCTGCCCTCGACGCTGTCGGCGGCGAGCACCTCGATGTAAGAGGCCTTGCCCTCCTTGTCGCGCAGCACCTCATCGGTGGTGGCGTCGATGATTTCGACCTTGAATACCTCGGACGTGTTCGCGGCGAGATTGCCGAACTTGCTCATGCTGATTTCCTTTGGCGGAAGGGTGAACGGCCTCGCCCGCCAGCGAGGCCGCTCGGTGACGTCACCGCCCGGTCAGGGCGCATCACTGCGGCCAGCCCGTGCGAGGATCCCCGTGTGCGGCGGGGAACTGTGGATGTGTGTCAGGTCGCCTGGGTGTCCACGATGCGGATCGTGGTCGCCTCGTCGCCCGCGGTCGTGCCATCGGCCTTCAATGCCTGGAACGGCATGGTGATGGCCTGGCCGCCCTCGCCCGAGGTCGCGACGTCCGCATCACCGAACTTGACGCGCGGCAAATAGATAGACATCGCCGGCGAATTCAGCGCCGAGGTTGTCGTCAAATAGGCGAGGATCGAGACCTCGCTTTCGTTGATGAAGTCCCCGATCAGCGTCGAGTCCTGGAAGAATGCCGTGGCCTGGCCGGTCACGTTGGCGCGTCCGAGGAAGACCTCAGGCACGAAGTTCTGACCGACGACGGCATCGACCGACGGACTCAGATCCATCTTGATGTTGAGGCCGGTGACCACGCCGACAGCCGCGCCCGACACCATCAACAGGCCGTTCACTGCCGCGATCAGGCCGGTCGTGGTCTCGGCCGCGGGCGCCGTATAGAACGGCGCCGACGCGCCGGAGCCGACAACCATGTCGCGGCCCATGAACGGCACTTCCATCGTTGCCATGCCGCTTGCGGGCAGGTTCAGCGTGAACCCCGCCGCGCGGCATTCCGTGAACAGCCGCGAGACGTCGATATCGGAGTTGTAGATCTCGATCCCGAACTTGCGCGACACGAAGCTGGACGACGGCACAAAGATGGATTTGCCCGTGTTCGTCAGCGAAAACGACGTGTCCGCCGTCATCGTATCCGGCGCCGGATAGACCGAGATATTGCGGTTGCTGGTGCCACCAAAGCCGGTCACCATGAAGTTCTTCGCATTGTTGTCGGGGTCCGACAGGTTGGTCCCGCGCAGGATGTCGCCGATGCGCCAGCCGAGTGCCACGGGGTCGCCGCCGGCGGCGATGAACTTGCTGGTCGCATTGTCGGCGGCGATGCTGGTCAGCGCCGACGGCCCCAGCGCGATCAACGCAGCCGACTTCGTGCCGCGGCACGACGCCTCGATGAAGTCGAACCATGTCGCCGGCGAGAGCTCGCCCGTAATCGATCCCGAGACGCTGCGCTTGCCGTGCCGGAAATCGGCAATCTGCCGATCGGTCCGGATCTCGTTCGACTGATAGGTATCCTTGCCAAGCTTCAGCGACGACGAGACGCGCCGCAGAATCTGGCCGCCTGTGACGGCAGGGTCCACCGCCGGCACCGGCTCGACGTTCGACGTGATGACGCCGGTCGAATAGGCTTTGTAGCGGATACTGGCTGATACGCCTTCGGCCAAGGGCATGGCATGGTCCTTTCGAGATGGAGTGCGCCGTCGTCTCGACGGTGCGGTTGCGGCTCTAGCCGATCTGGTCGAACGTGAGCACGATCTCGGCGACCGCGCACTGATAGCTGTTCGGCGCCGTCACGCCCGGCACCGAGATCGATGACCCCGGTCCGATGAAGATCACGTCGGCGCTGAACACGCTGATATCGTTGTCACGGAAGCCGCGCAGCCGCGCCGCGATCAGCTCGGCCCGGCCTGAGGCGGCATCGGCGCCGGTCTCCGCGCCGATCGGCGAGAACACGTAGGCCTCGACCAGGGCGCGGTTGCGAAACAGATTGCGGCCGCGGCCGCCGCCGAACGCTGCCGGCCGCCCGCCGGAGCCCTCATTGTTGAACACCACGAACGCGAACGCCGCCGGCGTGTCCGGCAAGGTCGGTGCGTCATCACCCTGCCAATAGATCGGGAACGCGAAGGCGCTTCCGGGCAGCTGCGCACGGACCGCGGCGCGGGCCTGGGCTTCGGTGGTGCTCATCCCCTCACCTGCAACACATAGGCCACCAACACGTCGCCGAACCGACGTGTCTTGTCGTCGATGCCGGCGATGGTCAGCTCCTTGCCGCGCACGACCGCCTTGTCGGTCGACAACAGCGGCAGGCTCACGGCGCCGCTCTCGAGATCTTCAGCCAGCAGGATGATCTTCCAGTCCCCCTGCAGGATCGGCCCGACGATCTCGTTTGGCGAATACTGTAATTCGCGACCGCGGCAGGCCTTCTCATAGTGCGCCCGCGGGCTGCCCGCGCCGTAGTAGCGACGGATCGTCACCTGGCTGAAGCGACTGAGCGCGATCGCATAGCGCTGCCGTGCCATCTCCGGCGTCATGCGATCGCCCTGCGGAACGGCGCCAGCTTGGCGACGATGTCGGGCGGCAGCTCGCCATCTTCGCCGACGGCCCCGACCCAGTACGTCGCGCTGATCAGATCCGGAATCTCTTCGGACCGCAGCGTCGGATCCCGCCCACGCGCCGCCCAGAAGCTCGACACCAGCGCCACGCACGCACCCTCGATCCCCTTCGGCAAAGTCCGGTTGCTCGCCGGCGGCAGGATATACCCACCACCATAGCTCACGACGATGCTCTGCAAGAACAACCAGACGCTCGGATAGCCGTTGCAGAGCGCAAACAGCTCACCCGTGTTCGGATCGAGCCGCCAGGTCGAGGCGTCGATCGCGACCCCATCGACCACCACGCTCGTGATCGAAGCCACCGGCGTCCGGTCCAGGACGAGCTTCTCCGGCGCGCTGTCATATTGCTCGTGCCAGAAGGTCTCCACCGCGGTCTCCCGCACCAGGCGGAAGCCGAGAGCGGCCTCGATATCATCCGAGGCCTCGTCGATCTTCTCCTGCAGGACCTCGTTGCTGGCGGTATTGGAATCCGGGATGCCGAGCTCGAGCTTCACCCGCTCCAGCGTTGTCAACGCCGTGTCCGAAGCTGGACTGGCAACCGTAACGATCGATCTCATGCGGGCTCCGGGGCGGCAAAGCAGTGAATGGCGACGGGAAGGCGTGTGAGCTTGGTCACTCTGAATTCCATCCAGGAGAGGCGGAAAGCGTATTGACGCGCGGGCGTGGCGGGTAAAGAATTAACTATTGTTAATTTAAATTGGGAGTTTGAAAGTGCATCAATTAAAATCACTTGGTCTCGCCGCTCTCCTCACCGCAATCAGCGCCGTCCCAACGTTCGCTGCCGACGTTATCGGATCTGCTGATGCGAGCTTCGTTAACCCCCAGCCCGGCGGTGCGACGGTCACGGGCGTCGGTACAAACGCCTTCACTTACGGCGACAGCGCTGGTTTCGGCACCGGGCCCAATTCCCTGACGTTTGCAGGTGTCGGGTTCTCAAGCGCTTTCGAGACGCCATTTAAAGTAGGAACGCTGACCTATTTCAATGGGACGACCGCGGTCGGGACCACTCCGAACTCGATCGATTTTAACTTGGCCACCAACTTCACGAATCCGGCGCTCGGCTTGATCCAGACTATTTTCAGCCTGGGCTTGGTGATCACTACAAATGGCAACGTTGATCCCGACGCTGATGCAGATTACGTCAACCTTCCTTCGACCTTCACTCCGACTATCTTCAATGTCGGCGGCACCAACTACACGGTCAAATTGGTCGGCTTCGAAAACGTTGTAGGCGATGGCTTTCTGGCCTCGAGTGGCTCCCAACTTCACGTTCGCGAAGGCCTGACAGCAACCGCCGATCTCTACGCTGAAGTGACCAGCGACACATCGGGTACGATCGGCGGAGTGCCTGAGCCCTCAACCTGGGCGATGATGATCCTCGGTTTCTCCGGCGTTGGCTTCATGGCTTATCGCCGCCGCAATCGATCAACCGCGCTCGACGCCGCCTGATCGCCATCATAGAAGAGTACAGAGACCGCCTTCGGGCGGTCTCTCATTTTGTCATGCCTCTCTCTTTGCTGCAGTACCTCGTCGTTGTTGCAGTCGGCACCGTTGATGCCCGAGCTGAAGCTTCACCAACTCAAGCGTCGTCAGCGCCGTATCCGAGGCGGGCATGCCACCGTGACGATTGACCTCATTTTCGGGACTTCCTCTGAACCTTACCGGGTGAGCCGGCACTAACCGGAATCTCATGCCTCTATCCAAGGCGGCCGAGCGGTGAGCCCGCGGTCTCGAGGACACCAATCCTCTACCGGTACCGACCGGTCCAGATCGCGGGTAAAAATGCACGATCGTGCAGCTAATTGGCCGCCGCCTCGCACGTGAAGTCGTCTATTACTTGTCTGAAGGCAGAGGAAGCCGCTCGGCTGCTGAAGAAGTTCTGACGCCCTCCCCAATTCCTTCCGGAAACGAAAGAAGGTAATGCATGCCGCAATGGTTCATTAGAGATGATCGTGATCGCGAGATCATCGAAGACCTTGAAAACGGAAAGCACTCCGATCGAGCGCTAGCCATCATGGCCGGCTCGTTCATTGAAGACGGGTTGAAGCATGCGCTTAAGCGAGTACTATCATCGGATGAAAAAGCAGCCCGCGTGTTCGTTGATACGGCCTTCGCCCGCAACATAACTCTTGGCTATCTGTTGCAGCTCTATAGTGCCGATGTAAGATGGGACCTCGATCGCATTAGGGATATCCGGAACGAGTTTGCACACCGTCCGGAACCCCTGACTTTCGATAAGCCCCCTATTTCTGACCACATGCGATCGCTCAAATCTATCGCTCGCCTCGAAATTGATGGTGTCCTCCATGGAGGGGCAACACCCTTTGAAGCGTTTTTGGCCGGGGGGCCTCCGGTTAGTGCCCCAACGAATAATAGAGACCTCTTTCTGATGACAGTACAGATACTTATTATGCTGATGGGGCTTCTGTGTGGCCCAACCTTAAGAGTCCCCGAATTTTGACTATAACTTTCTTTCTGGGCTAGGCGGGCCGGAGAACGCCTAGCGAACATAAGGAAGTCAAACAGAGTTTTTTTGGCTTCCGCGATTGACTCAATCCCCGCGCGAACGGTGGAATGCCTGCCCTTTAGGAGTGTCATAGTATGCTCAAGTTCTTATTGCTGGTCGCCGCGTTTGTCAGCGTCAACTTCAGCGCCCAAGCGGCCATTATCCAAGTGAACTACACTGGCACTTATGCTGCCTCTTGGTCTGGTAACTACGACCCTAGGACGGGCCAAACGGCTCCCGGCGGATTTGGAGAAGGCGCTTTAGGTTCAGGACGGGGCGTCTTTGGCTTCGTCTTCGATACCAATGATGCCAGAGCTATTGTCAGTCCCACCGCGTTCTATACTACCGATCCAGGTTGCTCCTGCAACTCCCAGCCGGAACGAGCACCTGGCTTCGCCACCGGCATGTTCGACGAATTTTTCTGGTCCGACGCCACCTTGACGATCAACAATGGTCATATCTTCACAGCTCTGGGGTACATCAACAGCCTAGAAGGGGCTTACGGCCAAGCCGTTCATCTCTGGATAACTGGTGATAACCCTTTGCTTCCGAGCGATATCCTCACACCGGTCAGCATCAAAGACTTCGTTGGATCAGGCGGGCTCACCTACTGGTATGGCACGCGTGGTGAAGGGGGTGGGACAGTGGGTTACGCCCTTTCGATCTCCTCTGTTGATATTGTGGTCGATGGACTATCCGCGCCGATCACAAGCGTCCCTGAGCCGACAACTTGGGTGATGCTGATCCTAGGCTTCTCGACAATTGGTATTTCAGTCGCGAGGAACAGGCGCGCGGAGAACTTCTCTTAAGGGAATTGGGTTGCATGAAATCACAATGGCGACTACGCGACAGCTATTTCACACGTGCTGGGATCTACAGTTTCGAGGTCGACGGCAAGAAGCTCGAATTCTCCGTTACCAAAGAAGGTTTGTTTGAGCTTGAAGGCGACATCCCGCTCGGGATTGGTGTCTTCGCAAACCGTATCGACGTGAAAAGCCGCCCGACCGTCAGGATCGCAAAGTTCATCGCCCGAACCTTTGGGTGAGAACTATCTCCGGACTCAGTGATTGTAGGCTGAGATCGCAGTCCAATAGGACGGGTCGGGTGTCACGTAGACGTTCGGATAAAGCGGGGACCACGGTAACGTGGCGTTGTTGCCCGCCATATCGAACTGAGACGGAAATTCGCATCCGTTGGCAATAAGCTGATCGTAGAATGCAGAGCCATTCCCCGCCAAGAATGAGCCGGCGTTGCTGGCTGACAGCGACGCCAACATTATCATCGAATTGTTGTTGCCATCGTTGATGTAGACCGCCGACGCGCTGCTGGCAGCGTAAGTCCCGGTGTACGCGCTGGTATCGACATCAAGGCTGATATTGTTCGCACCGAGCGCGCCGCCAACGCCATTGACAAACCAGCCGGGCGTCACCTGATTGCTTCCAGATATTCCCGCTGTGTTGATCGAGATGCACGAGCCCCCCTTTGTGAGCGACACTTGGAAAGCATTGGTCGTCGGGTTAACGATGAAATAGGCCGCTCCAGCAGTCAGCGACGCTCCCAGCGAACCGCTGGTGTTGAACACAGCCGCCTCGTTGGCAACGTACCCGTTCGCCGTCAGCGAAATATCGCACGAGCTGTTTGTGAATGTGACGGTCTGGCGCGAACTGTTCAGCTTGGTGAAGTCGCCGCCGGCCGCATTGACGATGCGGATGGGCATTCCCACCACGGCGCCGTTGCCGGTATTTGGGACCGTGCCGAAAGGAGTCGTTGTCGTCGGCATCGCGAGCACGGCTGCTGCCGCTTTGCTGACCGATGTGACCGGGGAGGATGAATTGACGCTGGCCGAACTGGTTGTGAAATCCAGCGTGCCAGGCACGGTGTTTTGCACATAAGGGGGAGACCAGCCGCCTTCATAAGCGGTCTGTCGAATAGCGATTCCGTCAAGTGCCCATGGCTTGCCTGTGTAGGCTCCGGTGCCCTGCCCCCACTGATAATGGTCAAGGAAAGAAGCAACTTTGACCGGGATCGATCCGCCGTTAGGCGGGTTGCTCAACCCGGTGCTGGCCACATAGGACGTGAGTTGGGTGGCGTCGCCCGTGCTGTATAGGTAAGCCGTCTGGACAAGAGCAGCGGCACCGAGGCTAAGACCGTAGTAATTCGCGGGGGCCTCATGCGTAACCCACTTGTAGGCGGCCTCTTGAACAAACCCTGCTGGCGGCGTTGGGCCGGAGCTTAGAAACTTGGTAGACGCAAGGCGCGCGTCATTCGATGACGGGCTGCTAGTCTGCTGCACGCCAATCGGGACTTGGTATCTCTTGCCGTCCCTAGGCACTGAGCCACCGAAAACAGCATTGACTGCCTGCCCACTCAAAGACGCGGCGTATCCATAATAGTTATTGTAATCGTTCAGGTTAGGAGACGTTGGCGTTCCCCAGTAGACACTGGCTTTGTTGTTGGAGTAGCTGGTGCCATAGAAAAGCGAGTTCCAGTCCTCATTAACGACGGGCTCGATGCGCGGAATCATCCAAGCCGGCATATTGGCCTTCAGGTACGTAGCGAGGCCATTGATCCAGTTCGGATACGCCGCCCCCGCAGATGCGTTCGACGTCAAAAACGGCTGCACAAACCATGGATGAGCGCCCACGTATGTGGCGAGCAGCAGACAGTCTTCGATCGGAATGCCGTTGATGATGCCTTGGTTGAAAAGCCCGTCACCCTGTGTCCCGCCGAACATCAAATAAGACTTCAGATCGTCATCGTAGACAAAGGTTCCGATTCGACCACTCTCCGGATTTTCCGTGTTCGCGCCCGAGATTGCGTTCGGCCCTGTCAGCGTATTGCTGTACATATTCTTAATGGTGATCGGGGTCGAGCCGTTGAGGCTCAGCGTCGGTTGTCTGATCGCGATTGTGGATGAAGGTCTGGTTACAGCGGCCTGGAGACACGTACCTCCAACCGTGTTCGATACGGTAACGTGGTCAGCGTCAGGCACGCTCACGACGTAATAATTGCCACCGGAATAAAAGGGCAGGCTGTCGGCAATGGTGCCGCTGGAATAAAACCCTATCGGGTCGTTTACGCTTACGCCATGTGCAGGCCACGACAAAGAGCAGCTTGCAGCCGTCGTTCCGACCACTCTCGTTCCGTACCAACCTGTGATGCTCTGCCCCACGGCAACCGTGCTGGCGGATTGCGAGAGGTTGTACGTGCCATTTTGGCCGGTGCCCGTTCCGAGGGAAGCAATATAAAGATTTGCGTCAACGCCAGTCCCTGATAGACGCTGGCCTACGGCATACGTCCCGCCAGTGTAGCCAGCCACGGTCAGAACGCTGCCGGAGATCGTCGATCCCGTAGAAGTCGCCTTGCCATCGGGCCCTATGAGAACGTGCAAGGGCTGCTTATCGACCGGGCCTCCGCTTCCAAGCGAGACCGCAAAGTCGTTCCCCAAAGTGCCGCTGTTGGTCGAGGCCCCTGTGTAATAGGCGGCATTGTACGTGTAGGCGTTGTAAAAAACGTAGTTCTGCGGGGTCCGATCTTCCCATCTGGTCACGTTCGACGCATTTGTGTTCTGCGAGTTCATGAAACGGATCACGGCAAATTTTGCCTGGACTAACCGCGACAAAAATTTCGAGCCGAACTTGCCGACCGCAGTGCCGGCCTTGGTCGTATAGTTGGTGAAATCGGCTCCTACCACGTCATCGACATGGACGACGGCCAGGCTCGTGCATGGCGTGGTGGCGTCGGTCGCCGTAATCTGGAACGTAACCTGCGACGCGTTCAGATTGCTTAGGAATGTTGGTGTTGCAGTGAAGGTCGCCCCAACCGTGTTAACACCGCTCACCGACATGCTGCCGGAACCTGAGACCGACCAGGTGCACGTCCCTGTAGAGATCGGCACATAGGAGCATGAACGCGTCGCACACGGGGGCACCTCCGTGACGGTCTTGATGCCGCCGTGGCAGATGCCACCAGACCCGCAACTATTCCCCAGGTACGTCGATTTGAAAATCGGATAACCGTTCGAGTCCAGCATGTCGGGGCCGGGGCCACCGCTCGCGTTGTCTGCCCAGTTCCAATTGCCGGATATTTTAAGGATGTTCAGGTACATCCCCTCGCCGGTGAAGCCGATGCCATTGAGCCCAATCTGCGTGCGGCCACCGCTGAACCCTGACTGCTGGCCGCGTATAAACGCAAGCGCGGGCGACAGCAGCAGCACGACAAGCACAGCGCTAAAAAGTACAGCTACTACTTTCTTCATGGCGTATTCCAAAATCCCTTCTGGTTTAGCCGCAAGTTTCCGTATTGCGTGCTGGTGAACGCAACAGTCCAGAAGCCGGCCTCCATCCATTGGCCGGTCAGAAAACTTCCATTTGAATTGCAGATATCCAGATTTGTAGCGATGCCGCCAGTGCTGGACGTACCGCTAGTTGCCGATCCATCGACAACTACGACGCTCGACGTGTTATTTGAAACCGTCTGAAACGAATGGACAGTAGAGTCTGACGCCGTCGCCGGTAGAGACGTTCCGTTGAAGATCCGGAATGTATTTGTGCTTGGCGCGAAGCCAGCGATTAAACCTGTCGAGGCGGAAGAGAGCAAGCCGCCTCCCGTCGTAAACGTGCCCGTCCGAGCACCAACATAGGCACCACTGATAGGCTGCGCGAGCGTCGGCGCCGATGTGTTCGCTAGCTTTTGCGAGGACGCGCCATTGCACACAGCGCAAGGCTGACCGTTGGCGCAGTTTGTTTGCAGCGTGGGCCGATTGGCGATCGTCGAATTGGTCAGATCGCAAGCCGCAGCGCTGCAATTCGTGCCGCCGCTCTGGTCATAAACGGTCTTGATCGTGCACGTGACAGAACTGCAATCTGACCCGCCCACAAGGGTGATGACGAGCGCGCCAGTTATGGCGTCCGTGTTCATGTCGGCGCAAGCAACGTCACTCACGTTGCAGACGTTTATCGCCTTGGTGCCCTTTTTGGCGGCGCTGTAGGCTCGAAAGCCCCACCACCCGGAGGCGCTCGCGACGACATCGCCCGGCCCGGCATATGCGGCCGATGCAGGCTGCAACTGAGCAATGTTCGGCATCTGCCCAACTTGCGCGGCAGCCCCCGAACACAGCATGAGCCACGCTAGAATTGCTCGGATCATGCGCCATCCCCCGTCAACACCACATGATTGGTGGCGTCATTGAAGAGGCCGATGATTGCGCCTGCCCCGAATGTCTTGGTGTAGCTGTGCGCGCTCTGCAACGTGGCAGGGGTTACCGCAGAGCCGTTGACAGACACCTGACCGGCTGCGGCCTGCATGACGGCGATGTTGCAACCCACAGGCAAGCCTTGAGGAATCGTCGCAGTCACTGCGCCTGCATTGGAGAAGCGAACCGTTGTGCCGCAATCGCTCGATGCGAAGGTGTAGGTGGTGCCCGATTGCGTAGTGACGGTACCGACCACCGGCCCGAAGGTTTGCGTAGCGGACCAAGTGTTCGCGCCATTGAGCAGCGGCAGCGTCCCGCCAGACGTGCCGGTCGCAGTGGAGCAGCCGGTCTGTGCATTCGACAGATCGGCGCAGGCTGCCTGGGAGACAACGCCCGAACCGTTCGCCTTCAGAGCGCCAGTAATAGTACCGGCACCGCCTCGCGCGGCGGCCAACACACCCGCAGAAAACCTGGAGGCATCCTTTGTGAAGTCAGGAGCTATCACGTAGTTGCTGCCATCAGACACGACGGCGACGCAAGCAGGATCAGCCGCGGATGCCGCCGGCAACAGATAGCTGGCTGCGCCCCCTATGGTTGAGATGGTCGGTGTGATTGTCTGAGTGCCTGCGCCGATGTTGCAGACTTGAACAAACCAGCTTGCAGCAAAGCCAGTGGTGCCGGCCTGCGGAATTGTCGGCACCTGATTGCTGGCGTTGTTGAGGTAGACAAGCTTCGCTTGGTCGCCCGTCAAGAACGGATAATTCGCACCAGTCTGGACGCTGGTTGCGACCGTCGTTGGCGCGGCGCTGATGACGCCGGACGAAGCCAGGAGTGTCGTGCCGTCAACCTGAACGATGCCCTTTTGCGAGGCGCTGCCCTGCTGCACAGCAGGGCTAGCATCCGACCGCATGAATGTGGTGGCGACGCCGTTGTTGGCCGTAGGGCCGGCGGTAGCGGTCGGGTTCGCGCCGGTCGAGCCGGAGCCGCCGCAACCCGAGCCGGTGCCGCTCACAACGCCGGACGTGTTGACCTGCAAACACTGCGTCGAGCCCGTGATCCATGCCAGCGTCATGGCGGTCGTGGCGTTCAGGCTGTCAATCGTCGGCGCGGTACCGAACACAGCGCTACCACTGCCGGTTTTGGTCGTCAGGGCGGCAAGGAGTTGCGCGCTAGTGAACGATCCGAGCGAGGTAGCGTTGCCGCTCGATGTCACAGCGCCGGTCAGGTTTGCGTTGGTCGTGACGTTGCCGGCCGTGAGGCCAGCGGCGGTGCCCGTCAGGTTCGTGGCAGTGCCGGAGGACGGCGTGCCGAGCGCGCCGCCGTTGACGACGACAGAGCCTGCGGTGCCCACGTTGACACCCAGGGCAGTGATAACGCCAGTACCCGTGCCGGTCAGGCTGCCAATTGCAGGCGTGCAGGTCACCGCCGAAGTGGCCGTGATCAGGCCCTTGGCGTTCACCGTGTGAGCGACGCATTGCGTGGCAGACCCGAACGCACCGACGTTGGCGTTCACCGTGGCGAACGTCACCGCGCCCGTGCCGTTGATCGTCGCGTCGCCGCTGGTCAGGCCGTAGATGTACGCGGCCATCTGGGCTGGCGTGCACTTTCGATCTAGGGTGCCGCTCGACTGGATGCAGTAGAGCAGATCCGTCCCGACCACGGAAGTCGCGGCGGTCATAGCCGGCACGGCACTATTCGCGGCATGAGCCGCTGGCGACAGCCCGATCAGCGCGGTTGCGACCGCAAGCGATTTCCAGGATAATCTCATGGCTCAGCAGCCTCCAGCTAGGCAGACACGGCTCGTCCCGTCGACCTGCAGCAGGAACGACGATCCATCGACCAGCAGGATGCTGCCGGTGTTCGCGCCAGCTCCGCCGCTCTGCTTCTTCACGATCGCACCCATCCTGCCAAAGCTCGCGCCTTCGCGGCCCATGCCGAACGCATAGACCTCGGGCGCCTTGAGCGCGCCCAGGAGCAGCGCGACGCCGATCGTGGCGGCGAGTAATTGCTTCAAGTTCATCGGATGGCGTCAGGGATTGGCGACGACGGAGATCTTGTGGCCCGGCGTCACGCCGAAATACTCCGGAAACGCCGCCGTGAGGGGCGACATCGCGTTGGTCGCGACCGGAGCTGCCCCTGTCTGGTACGAAGCCTGAGCATCGCACCACACGCGGATGTAGCGGGTTTCGGAATTGAAGGCCGCCGACTCCGCGTGGCCGCTGGTGAAGTCGACGGCGGCCTGATCGACGATCGGCGGCTCGGCCGCAGCCTGCAAGGCGACGCCGCCCTGGCGCGTCACGGCGCCGACGGCCGCGTATTCCCTCACATAGCATTTGGCGGCGAACGCTTCAGTCGACAGGAGCGCAATGCAAGCCGCGGAAGCGAGAAGAGCGAGACTACGGGGCATTCAAGATCTCCTCGAGCTTGGCAAACCGAAATTCCTTCACCGCGCTGCCCTCGGTCGCGTTGACGACCTCGACGCCGACTGCGCGCGCGGCCTCATCCCAGCCGGCAAAGCCCGGTACGAACTCGCGGCTGTAGATTTCGACATCGCGAGCCGCCCCCTTGTACTCGTCGTGGCAGTGCTCGCGGCCGCCGACGAAGCGCATGTCATAGCCGAGCAACACCACTCGCGAAGCGCCCAGCGCGATCGCCAGGCTCACCGCGGTATGACCGCTCGATCGGCCCTGCTGGATGACGTGAGGGCCGCGGCTGAAGCCCGGCAGCGCCTGGGGGTCGCCCTCCCCCTGCACCCGCTTGACCTTGTCGGGAAGCTCGCGCTTCGCAGTCCGCGACATCGACACCACCAGGCCGGCCCAGTTCGCCACCAGCTCGCGCCGCGGCTCGTACCAGCCGGAATCGGTGAAGAACAGCACGCTGGCCCAGGGCGCAAGCACGGCGCTCGAATTGATGGCAATGGCCCGGCGCCCGCGGATCCGCTGGCATATCTCCGCGGTCAGGCCCGGGCCCGACGCCAGGCAGAAGATCGTCTCGCCCTTGAACAGGGGCTCGGGCGACCAGTATTCGAATTCGCGTGAGGCAGCCACGGTCATGCGGTGACGGCCTCGGCGCCCCTGACGAGGGCGACATCCTTTACGCGCGTGATCCGCTGGCGGCCATACTGCTCCTGCTGCACGGTCAGGCTAACCAGTAGCAAGCCATGCGCGCCATCACACTCGGCCGGCAGTGCGTCGCCCTCAATGATGAGACGAACGACTTCGATGGGCAGGCCGCGAGACGTCGCGCTGCCGACGATCTTGAAGCCCGCATCGACTAAGACCGGAACGCATTCGGCGATAAGAGTCGGATTAATCTCGACTACCGCCCTGCGATCACGCAGATGAGAATTCTGCATATAGGTGATCATCGCCAATGCTCCTGGATCCACGGCACGTTGGGCAGCTGGTGCGGCTTGTCGTTGCCGTGGAAATAGACGATGCGGGCATCCCCAAGTCCGTGATCGCGGACATGACCCTTAAAGCTGACGACCTGCCCCGGAAACAGGTCGTCGATGAAGACGTGATCCTGCGCCCGCATCCAATCCATGTCGTTTTCGCCGCGATGGTTGCGCCAGACGTGCTGTTGACCCTCCGGGATCAGTGCGACGCCGTTGCATGCATGCTCCGGAAAGAACGGATCCCGCGGCAGCGCGATGGTGTCTGCGTTCAGGCAATAGTCCGCCAGGTGGTCGATGCTACCGGTGACGATCGTGTCGAGCCCGACCAGGATCATCGGCACCCCAAAACGATACGGCTCGATGCAGGACGAATAATCCGGCATCTTCGACTTCATCCGGACCTGCTCGATATGAGCCGGAAGCGGCCGTTCCCGATCGGTAAACAGCACGAAGCGGAACGGCTGCGTCAGGTTCCGGTCGAAGCCGTCGTGGAGCTTGCGCACCCAGGATTCGTTGTAGCATCGCGAGAACGGCAGCGAGGCGTCGTTCGCATCCCACAGCAACGTTGCGACCGTCAGCATTCGAGTGCCTTGCGCATCCGCGCCCGCGCGTAGCGGGTCTCATGCTTCTCGGACAGCGGCAGCATCTTGCCCCCGCGGGTATAGAGACAATCCGCCGGCACATTGCGGTCGACTACGGCGCCGGCAGCGACCATCACGCGCTTTCCGAGCACGACGCCCGGCAGGATGACGGCATTGGCGCCGATGCTCACCCAATTGTGGATCCGCACCGTGACGAAGCCGGACTGAAACTTCTTGAGGTCGAAGCCCGTTTTGTAGGTCCGTGGCCAGCGGTCGTTGCAGACCGTGACGTTCGGGCCGATGAAGACATCGTCGCCGATCAGAAACCCCGGCCCCATCGCCACACCCTGCGAGATGATGCAGCGATCCCCGAACACCGGCCCGTCGAGCGTGGCGCTGGACGCCACGGTGCAGTCCTCACCCAGCACGGTCCCGCGAATGACGCTCGCGAACTGCCAGACGCGACTGCGCGCACCGATGCTGACGCTCGCATCGGCCAGCGCCCGCTCATGGATGAACGCAGACGGGTCGATCATGGATCAGGAGCCCGGCGTCGAACCGGGCGGCTTCTCGGAGCCGTCCCCATCCGGCAAAGGGACGTTGCTGATCTGGTTCAGATTATCGAGCGCCTCTTTCGAAGCCTGCGAGACCTGCTTGGCGAAGGCCGAATAGCGCTTCGCGACGCTGGCCTGCTCGGCATAGGCGGCCTCGAGCTCGGACGCCGCGGCATCAGCCTCGGCGTCCGCTTGCTTCATCAGATTGCCTGCCGCGTTGGCCAGCCGCTGAATGCCGCGCATGGTTGCTTGCTCGCTCGGTTTGGAGAGCTCGGTGATGGAGGTCCGGAGGTGGCGATCGAGCCGATCGCCTTCCGGCGTCACGTAGGGTTGCGGCGAGCCTTCTCGGTCTCGATCGCCTTCAGCGCATCATCCTTGGTCTTGACCTGGTCGTCGCTGACCGATCGGCCGAGATTGATCAGATCAGCATCGGCCAACGTCGACAGATCGTCCGGAATTACGATCTTGCCGCGGGCTTCGAGCCTCGCTGCGGCCCTGGTGGTATCGGCCTTGCCCTTCTCGCGCACGCGATCGCCAGCTTCGTCGAACTCGACGGCATAGCCGCGATCGATGTACGCCTGCGCGTAGCTGTTTTCGACGCGGTCCTTGCCGAAATCGACCACCTGGTCTTTCTCAAAGACAACGTCCTTGTCGCGCGTTTCGCCGCGGAGGATGTGCTGCTGAACGAACTGGATCTTCATGATCGGCTCCGGTTTTGAAAACTGCCCTATACCCTAGACGCGAAAAAGCCCCGCGCGATGGCGGGGCTTTCCAGCTACTTGTCGATCAAGGGAGACCGATCAGTCGACGATCATGGAGTCGAGTGCATCCTTCGGGTAGCGCGGCTCGTGCCCGAAGTAGAGCGCGGAGCCGAGCTGGGCGTTGGTGCCAATGTCGGCGATCGAGACCTGGATGCAGTCAAAGCCGCCGTTGACGTCGAGATCCTCGGCCTTGATGTCGATGACGATGATCGCGGCCTGCTCGGCGAGATCCGTATTCGTCCAGGTGCCGTTCGTCGTGTTGAAGGTGTCGTTGGTCGCGGGAGACGCGACGGTGGACTTGGTGAACTGGTCGACCGCCAGCAGATTCGGCGTGGCCTGCTTCTTGCGGACCTCGGTGAAGCCGAGCGCCTTCGCGCCGGTACCGGATACGTCGGTCGCCTGCTTGATGGTGATGGTGGGATCGTCGCCGGCGGTGCCGACGGCCTTGAAGACCAGGATCGCCATGCGGCCGTAGCCCTTCATGCTGACCCAGTCGCCGTTGTTGGCCGCGGTGTTCATCAGAACCGGCAGCAAGCCCTGCGCGATCTGGTTCTTTTCACAGAAGTGCTGGTTGAAGTCCATTTGGGGTGGTCCCTTCGAGAAATGGCGCCGCGCGGGGCGCGAGGATTGCGGGGAGGCCTGCGCCGGGTAAGGCGCAGGCTCAGTCGGATCAGCGCGCCTGCAGCGTGACGGCCCAGGACAGCGTGTTGCTGCCGTTCTGGCGCGTGATCGGCGCCGACCAGGCGGGCTGACCGTTCACCCGGAAGATGAAGCGGAACGCCGTCAGCGCCTGGTCGAAGTAGAGATGGATGCTGGTGTCGGTCTGGATCGCACCACCCGCCTTGGTCAGGGCCCAGTACTGGCTCAGATCGCAGAGGATGATGTCGCCCAGATTGCCGAGTGCGGAGCACGCCTCGATCGGCACGACCGGACGGCCCTTGAGGCGCGCATACGGCGCGTCGTTGAGGCCACCGGGCGGCAGATAGACCGGCGTCGACGACGCCGCCGTCGGCGTGATGCCGTTGCCGACAAACGCCATGCCTTCGAGCTGCGGCTCGACGTCCTGGTTGACCAGCCAGATCGCGTTGCTGCGCCACCCGGCGTACATCCGGCCCCACATCTTGTTGATGTTGGCGAACCAGACGGTAGCAGCGGGCTGCGAGGTTTCCTTCGAGACCTGGATGACGGACGCACCGACCGCACCATAGCCCGGGATCATGCCGAGCGGCTGACCGGCGCCGGTGCCGGCGACGATCGCGGTGTTGATCTTCGAGGTCATCTTCTGCGGCGCCTTGGCATTCAGCCAGGACTCGAGGCCCGAAGCGTCCTGCATCATCTCTTCGCTGATCGGCACCAGGGCCGACAGCTTGGAGAGACGCAGCTGGCCCATTTCGTAAAGGCCCTTGGACTGCGGGATCTGCTGGCCCTCACCCTCCCAGTAGACCTGCACACCCTTGGTGGTGTCCCAAGGCGTGACCTCGTCCTTCGGAATCGTGAGGCTGTTCCCGTCAGTGGTCAGCGGCGTGCAACGCGACAGCAGGCTCTCGATGCCGTTGACCTTCTGCCAGATGTTGGCGGAGAACGACGGGGGGATCAGGAAGCCGCCATCGGCGCCGACACCTTCATTGCCGAAGGTTGTCGCGGCGTTGCGGAGGCGCGTGACTTGATCATTCACGTTACCGCGGTAATGGTTCTGCACCGTCTGCGCGAACTCGCCGAACGAGCGGAAGCCCATGCGCTGGGCATCCTGCCGCGGCTCGGCCGGCACGGTGCGGCGGCCGCCGGCGGCAGGTTCGGTCCGCGCCTCCGGCGAGCTGCGGCGGCCCTGACCCGTGGGCTGCAGCAGCTTCATCGCCTTGATCTTCTTGTTGAGCTTCTCGAGCTCACCGGCGGTGGCCTCAATCTCGTCGGTCTCTTCGTCGGTGAGATCCTCGCCGGCCTCAGCGCGAACGCGGAAGGCATCGAGCGCCGCGTTGATCTCGACGGCGCGCGCCTCGAGCTCGGGAAGCGTGTTGCCGGCGGTGTCCATCCGGATCATGCCGATCGACATCGCACCGACCGCCGCAAGTGCGGCCAGGCGCGAGGTCGACAGCAAAGCGAGCATTCTCGTTTCGCCCAGAAGGGCGCTCTTCATGGTCATAGAATTCTGTCCTTCTATGGGCTGTCTCGTCTCACGACGGGACCTATGATGCGGCCGATCTCACATCGGTCGCGATTGACGCGGCGCATCACTGCGGCGCGTATCCGTCTGCAGACGGAATCTCGTGATCAGGTCTTCAGCGCCGCGATGCGCGCAAAGGCGGCAGCGGCGCGGCGGTTGTTCGGCTTCAGCGATGCTGGGACCTTCTTGAAGGTCTCGAGCGCCTTTGCGTTGCTGACGCAGGCGGCGATCTTCAGATTCTCGACCATGCGATCGGCAAAGCCGTTCTCGACGGCTTCCGCACCGGTCATCCAGGTCTCGTCGTTCATCATTTGCGTGATCTTCTTGCGATCGCCCTTGGTGCGCGCCGCATAGACGTCGATGATGGTGTTGTTGACGGTGTCGAGCATCTCGGCCGAGCGTCGCAGCTCGCGCGCATCGCCCATCGCAATGGTGTAGGCGTTGTGGATCATCACGAAGGCGCCTTCGGCAATCTCGATCTCGTCGCCGGCCATCGCCAGGAACGAGGCAGCGCTCGCCGCCAGCCCGTCAATGTGCACGATCTTCTTGGCCTTGTGCTCGTTGAGGAGCGAGTACATCGCCTTGCCGTCGAACACTGAACCGCCTTCGGAGTTGATCCGAAGGTCGATGGTCTTGACGTTGCCGAGCGCCTTGAGATCGTCGGCAAACTGCTTGGCGGTCACGCCCTCTCCGAACCAGTCGCCGCCGATCACGCCGTAGACGTAGATCTCGGCGCTATTGGTCGCCTTGTTGGCGACAACGCGATAGCCGCTCGGCTTGGCGCCGGCGGTTGGCTTGGCCTTGATCGGCACGACGGCGTTGAAGATCGGAAAGCGCTTGCTCATATCAGACCTCAATTCGGAACGAGGACCTGAAAGGTCTCGCCATTGACGGTGATCTCGCGGACCATAAGGCGATCCAGGTCCTTCGACGTGATGCCGGCACGGAAGACGTCGCCGATCTCGATGTTCGCACCAGGCTCGCCCCGCTGGCCGATCGGACCAGCCTCGCCGCGCGGGCCTTGCTTGCCGATCGGGCCCTGCAATCCCTGTTCACCGCGGGGACCGGCCTCGCCGCGCTCGCCGCGCGGGCCCGGGAGTCCTTGATCGCCTTGCGGGCCCATCGGACCGCCTTCACCACGCGGACCAGGCTCGCCGGTTTCACCGCGCGGACCGGCTTCACCTTGCGGGCCGATCGCGCCGGCCTCGCCATGGGGGCCTCGCTCGCCCTGGATGCCCGGCAAACCGTCGCGACCGTCGCGGCCGATTTGGCCTTCGGGACCCTGCTCGCCGGTCGGGCCAGCTTCTCCGGCCGTACCTCGTTCGCCGACAGGGCCGATCTCGCCCCGAGGACCGATGTCGCCACGCTCGCCACGCGGGCCAGCTTCGCCTTGCGGACCGACTTCGCCGCGCTCACCGGCTGGTCCGGCGTCGCCCTGCGGTCCGGCCTCACCACGCTCGCCTGCCTCGCCGCGCTCACCCTGCCGGCCGGCTTCGCCGCGTTCACCGGCCGGGCCCTGATCACCCTGCGGTCCGGTCTCACCACGCTCACCTGGCTCGCCGCGCGCGCCCTGCGGACCAGCTTCGCCGGGCTCGCCAGCGGGACCGTGATCACCTTGCGGACCGGCTTCGCCGCGGTCGCCGGCCAGCCCCTGTTCACCGGCTGGACCGGCCTCGCCGCGCGGGCCTTGCTCACCACGCTCGCCGATCGGCCCGGCCTCGCCGCGCGGTCCTGCTTCGCCCGCGGCGCCGCGTTCGCCCTGGATACCATCGCGACCATCGCGGCCGAGCGGCTTCTGCTCGAGCGCACTGACGCGGCCGACGAGCCGCTCCACCAGAGCGATAGTGCGCTCAAGCAGCGAGACCGGCTTCTCGAGCGGCGGCGTTTCGCCGCGCGCGAGCATGACGGGGACCTTAGACATGCGTGGGCTCGCCCATCAGCTGCTCGATCGCGTAAAGCCTCCGGGCCATCCGCGCCTGCGTTTCTTCATCCTCGCCGACTTCTGGCGGCGTCGCCGGATCATCTGGCTCGGCCGGCTCAGCTGGCGTTGAACCAGGTGCGGCCGCGGCCGTCGCAGTGCCATCGGCGATGCGCTCCAGCGTCACGTTCTGCGACTGCATCACGTGGATATCGCCATCCGCCCCGATCGTGTTCTCGTCCTCGAGCTCGAGCACGCGGTTCGGCGAATAGGCCCCGATGCCGACCATGGCCTGGTAGTAGGCTACGCGCGCCGCCATGTCGCCCCGCATCAGGCCCCGCATGTCGATCTTGGTGTAAAGCCTCTGGCGGTTCTGGCCGAACAATTTGTATTCGGCCTCATCCTCGAAGCGCTTCACCCAAGGGGAGATGGAATCGACCACGACTTCGATGCCCTGGCTCTCGATGTTGGTGAAGGTCGCGCGCAACAGGTGCATGACCTTGTGCGGCGGCACACCGAACCATCGACATTGTTCTTCGATCAGGAACTGGTGAACGTCGATCAGCTGCGCATCACGCGCGTTGAAGCCGATCGCTTTCCAGTCGGCATCGTTATCGAGGAATGCCGTGCGGTTGGCATTGTTCGGGCCCTTGTAGAGCTGCTCGAATTCCGCTTTCTGGCGCTTCAATCCATCCGGCTTCAATGGCTTCTTGTTGACGACCACGCCGGCGGGATTCATGCCGTTGCCGAAGAAGGATGCGCCGAACAACTGCGCCGCCCGGGCCCAACCGAGCGACTGCGCCGCATAGGAAATTACGTTGACGCCGACGGGGCCTTCGCCAAAGCCGCGGATATGGAACATGTTGGCAGCGGCGAGGATCGTCCGCGGACCCTGCGTCTCGCCGCGGGTGTCGACCTCGTAGTACAGATCCCCGGTCTCAATAACCGTGCCATATGCATCTTCGGCAGGTTCGATTGCCCGGTAGACCGTGACCCGCTCGGGATGGATGGGCCACATCGCAAACGGACGCCCAAGCTGATCAGGCTCGATTTCCCCATAACCGTTTCCCCAGCGGAGTGCCCAATGCGTCAGCGTCTCTCTGAACTGGAACGAAGACCACTCTCTGCTCGGCCGCTTCCACAACAGGTAGTCGACGCCGTGCGAGGACTGGATCTCCGGGCCGTTCTTCCCATCCTTCTTTACGTGCCACGGCGGCACAGCCACCGTCTGCGACAGATAGCGGATGCATGCCCAAACGGTCGCGCTGGTGATTGCGGTGTCCGGCGTGATCGCGACGCCAGCAAGCGTGCGGATGGGATTCGAGACGCGAGCAGCACCAGGATAGCGCTGGTCGGACGTCACGCGCGCGAGGATTCCCATGTCAGCCCTCCCCTGCGCTGCCGTTGATGCGGCCGGCGAAGATCGCCACCGCCGAGATGATTACGCCTGGCACGATCAGTGCCGCCGGCGGCCAGACCTGCCAGAGGCCCAAGGCCAGGAGCGTCAGGCCGGACGCCAGCATGACATCACGCGCGTCGATGTTCGCGCGGACCCAGACGCCCACCGCTGCAAGTGCCTTACGCATACAGATCGTCCTGATCGTTGGCGGCCAGGCGCGCGTTGAAACGCTCGCGCATCTCTTCGAAGCGAGGATGCTGCGGATCGCGGAGGATCGCCGCCTCTTCGGCAACGTCTTGCGCGGACTCGGCATCCGATTGCGGGTCTTCGCCGTCGCCCATGGTGTCGAAAACGGACAGCCCGCTCGCTTCGGGGTTGAGCGTCATCAAGTGGGCCGCATTGAACAGCGCGATCAACGGGTCGATCTTTCCAAAGCCGGCTTCTTCACGCGCAATCCGCGACGCGGTCGTCGTCAGCACCACGCGTGCATTGCCGACACACCAGTTGAGAAGCTCGGACCCACAGTGAAGGAATGTCCGATCGCCAAGCTTGCGCTCGACAGTCTTGTAGGCACCCATCAGGCCGATGCCCTGCCGCACGGCGTCGAGCGTCTCGGCGTCCTGCGTGATGTCGATCCCGGCGAGCGCGTCGACGATGGCGCCGATGCCGGCGGCGTCGACGCCGACCTGGGCAAGCAAGCCGACGTCCCGGATCTTCGCCACCAGGTCGACAACGAACTTGATGTCGAATGGAAGTTCGCCCTCGATGCTGATGGCCGGCGGAAATTCGGCCAGCAGCGCGGCCACGTCCGGATCGCTCTCGGCTTCCTCGGCATCTTTGCTATGAAAGCGGAACACGATCAGATCACCGGATGCGATGAACTTCTTGTACTCCGTCAGGTTTGCCTTCCGGCGATAAAGACCGATCGTCGAAATCAGGGCGCAAGCCCAACCGAGCCAGCGCTTCGTTACCTTCTCGCGTCCGACCACGCCGGCGCCAAGCAGATCGTCGAGGCCGCCGCCGTCGAGGCCCATCGTCACGACCTCGCTCCGCTCGAGGACCGTGTCCAATGTGAGCGATCGGTCGATGCCGCGATCCCAGAGCTCGGCGCCAGCCCAGCCATCGGCACGCTGCGACATGCCGGCCTGGACGTTGAGAAACTTCGCGTCCCAGTCGATCAGCGAGGCCTTGCCGCTGCGGGCAGCCTCGGCGCGCTTGCCGATCAGAAAGTTCGGGTCGACCGACTTGCCCCAGTTGGGATTCGGGATGAACCAGTTCTCAGGCTTCTCGTAAGCCTTCGACTTGATCATCTCCTCGGGGAACTCGTAGATGATCGGCAGGCTCTGCGGATCGACCAGTTTGCCGTCGCGGATGTCGCGGAAGTCCTTCAGCTTCTGATCGAAGATGCCGGCGGGCGGCTTCGGCGATTGCGTCGTCAGATAGATCACGAAGCCCTCGGGTCGCGAGTTGAGACCGCCCTCGGCCTCACGGATCATCGATTCAGCATTGGCGCGCTGCCCGAACAGCCAGAGTTCGTCGATCAGGAGCCCGATCGTCTTCTTGCCGGACACCGTTTCGCTGTCGGCCGCGGCGACCTTCAGAAACGCGCCCGTCGTCCTGTGTGTGATCAGCCGCTGGCTGTCCTGGACGTGCAGAAGCTTGAGCAGTTCCTCGTCGGCGCGGATCATGTCGCGCGCGGGGAAAAACGAGTTGTCGGCAACTTCCTTGGTCGGCGCCAGGATGTAGAACTCGCCGCTCTCGCGCCAGTTGCGCAGGAGTGCTGTGACCATCACGCCGGCGGCCAGTGTGGACTTGGTGTTCTTCTTCGCAACGTGAAGAAGAAAATAGCGGATCAGTCGGCGGCCGAGATTAGCCGGGTCGGAGATCCCCTCGGCATCGTATGAGCCGAACAGGATGCGCGGGAGATCATAGACCCACGGCAGGCAACATTCGCCGATCGTCGGTCGACCAGGCACGTCGACCAGGATCAGATCCCGAAAGATCGACAGAGCTGCTTCCGCTTCATCCGGGAAGAGGGCGTCGAACGTCACCAGCGATTGCCGGTTGACGATGCGTTCCTTCCAGTCGAGGCACGCGGTCGACCACGTCGGCATCATGTTCACTGAACGGTCTCAACCCTACGTGAGCCCGGCGCAGCAGGCGGAGCATATTTCCCGGCCGCAGCATTGCGGGCGGCGACGGCGGCCTCTTCCTTCTTACCCAACGCCTTTGGCTGCAAGCCTTCCGGCACCTTGGCCACCTGCACCGTTCCCACTCCTCGATCGAGGAGCGACTTCGCGGCCGAAACCCTCGCGCTCTCGGTTTCACCGCGCGTGGCGATCGAACCCAGCACCTCGATCGCCAGGTTGGCGTACTTGCGCGCCTCGACGCGGATCTCGTCGCCGACGACGGCCGCCGGCCGAATGCCGCCGAACAGCGACAGCTGCGAGAGGCCGCCGATGTCGACTGACGGTTTGCCGTAACCTCGATCGAGGATGGCGTTCGCCGCGTTCACCTTCGAGGACTCGCTCTTGCCGTGGCAGAGCTGCTTCACCAGCGAGGCGATCGCGCCGCGGGAATAGGCCTGCGCGGTCGACTCGATGTCGTCGGGCGCCGGCGCCGCCAAGGCCGCCTCGAGATCGAGTGCCGGCAGCGCCGAAGTCGCCTTGTGACCCTTCGGCTTCCGGCCAGCGCCAGGGCGTTTGCCGCCGCGCTTGGACTTCGGAGCCGTCTCGTCGCCAAAACTCATGGGCCGTTTGATTTCTTTGATTGGGCTTCGATTAAATCAACGCTCTGGGCCCAGAAAAAATTTCCGCGTATGACGAACCATGCGGTTCCCGCTCCTTACGCGCCAGAGATTGAAGGCCCCCCTCGGCCTTGGGCGCGAGCGGCCCTGGCTTCGGCCGTCTTGCGACCGTGGCACGGACCGCAACGCAGCAGCACGTTGGATGGATCGAGCTTGGGTCCACGATCAGCAAGCTCGATGATGTGGTCACCGTAGAGCCGAATGCCATCGCGCGGCTTGGCTATGTCATGCTGCGGATCTTCGCATCGCCTGCCCCTAACCTTGATGATCTGTCTCATCAGGGCCTTCCACTCAGGCGACAGGTAGAACGGCAGCGCTTCCTTCGGCCTTACCGAGATGAGCGTATTGCGCGCTGGCGGTCTCAGCTTGTGGCCCAACACCCGTAACGCCACATCGACCACCGTGGGAAAGGGCCGCCGCCTGCATGATGCAGTCAATGCAGGCGGCGCGGCCAAGTCTAAGGAGGAAACGCCCAAGGAGGGCAGCGGCAACGCACAGGTGCGCGACCGCACACCCTATGCAAACACAAAAGCCCGGCACGTTTCCGTGTCCGGGCTCAGGGTCGATTTGCTTTGGGCACAGTTCCGGCTGGTGAAGGGATAAATCCGCTTCGGTCCACCATCGCTCAGAGCACCAACCCCCAATTCGGTGAGCTCAAATGAAGCGAGGCAATCAGCCACCAACGCCAATGGCTGATTCTAAGAGACCGCGTCAAGCGGCCTCCTGAGTTTTGAGGTTGCCCTTTTTCGATCGCCGCTTCTTCCGGCGCGACGATCCTGCCCGCTTATGCAGCTTGCTCAGCACGCGTTGCTCTACCTTCCTGCGATCCTCCGCGCTCAACTGTTCGCAGCTTTCCTCAAATCGAACACGGTGGATCTCTCTGTCATCGATCCATCCAAGAATGCTGACGACGCCAGGTGTGTCCGAGATCCAGCGCCAGTGTCTGTCGTTAAACCACATGAAGACGAAGACGTAGCCCGACAACAACGGAATGCGCCGGTCGATCTTGCGTCCCCGCAGGATTACGGTTTCGCTGATCACTGGAACGTAGACGCCGAACCGATGCTTTGCCAGTTCAACGGCAACGTCATGCTGTTCGGATGCATACACCTCGACCACATACCATTTAGCCAGTTCACCTTCGACGATCTCAGCGTTGCGCAGCTTTGAGACGTCGAACCGTTTCGTCATCTCGGCGACGGCAATCTCTGCTTCGCGGAACAGTTGGGATCGCGTCTTGCGGACCAATTGTGGATCCGGAAGTGGTGCGGTCGACAGCGGCTTCATTCGGTAGCTCCAACATCTCGATTTTCCCTGTCGATTTGCTGGTCGTCAGAAACTGTACCAACCGGGTACAGTTTCTCGCAGAATGGTCGGGAGCTTGCCCAGAGCCCCTTAGAACATCATCCCGTCGCTACTCCCTCTATGGATGTGCTTTCAGCGCAATGTCGAGGAAGAACACGACGCTGGATGTGATGCGGCGATAACCGGCGTTTGCCATGGCCATCGTGAACGCTTTTTGGCTGCAAGCAATTATTCCCGCCGATCCGCACCACACCTCGAATGCCTTGTAGAGGTTGCTGGACTGCGTGCGGGCGCCAGGGCTGCTGACGGTATAGTCGGCGATGAAGCGGTGTATGCGTGGGTCTGTCGGCCTGGTGTGCTGCGGAATGCCATCAGCTGCAAACGTCCGGACAATATCATCACCTAGGTACAACCTCTTAAAAAACGAGGAAATCTCGTCAACGATAATGCCGCACACATCTGGCACGTAGTGAAACCATTCGCCGTGGATGTGCCATGGATCCAACCGCCTATGGATCAACTTCTCCTTCGCGTCGTCACCGTCGATCTCTGCAATCAGCTTCAAGGGCGTCGGTGATCCAACCTGCAACCCCGAAAGTCTCGCCCGCGGATCATTCGCCACGCCACATTTCACACGGCCTGTCGCCTGACAAAGAATGAAATAGATCTTAGATCCGCGGCTGAGATCGCGAGGTTTTCTCGCTACCGGCACTCGACGCCGTTCAGGCCGGGCACCGCTCGGCATTTTCACGTCCACCAAGCTCCCGTCAGATTTCAACCTTGCCGACATCGAACCGTCCTTTCGAGGGTTTCGAGAGTTTGCGATAGTATAGAAATTGAATCAGAAAACCCTCGCGAATGCTATATCTACAGTGTTTTCTTCAATATTTTCGAGGGTTTCGAGAGTTTGTCTTACATGATCTAGGATTTTGTACCCTTCACAGAAAGCAGGTGACCTCCGCCAACACGGACACCATGTGCGTCCGCTTTCCCCTCTCGCATGTGTATGCGCGCGCGAGACCCTCGAAACCCTCGACGCGAGTGCAAAAGCCATTGCGACACAGGCACATATCGCGTGACGAGGGTTAAAACTTGGACCCTCGACAAACCCTCGAAAATCCGAGACCCTCGGTGATCTATTTGCAACAGATGCGCCTTTCCATTGTCAGATTTCGTCATCGCCAGGGTGGCGGGTCGGCGGTTGGTAGCCGTCGTCCGGCGGTGAGGATGGTGTACTCTGCTGGTGTGGGCTCTCCGGCACGTCGTGCAACGCGACGTCGACATAGCGGTGGATGCGGCCGCTGTCGTCGCGCTTGAACTTCTTCTTCATGGTGCGGCCGAACCGGGTCTCGTGCATGTGCGCCTTGCCGTTGGCTTCGCTCCAGGCCTTGTAGGCAAGAAACATCGCGCGTGCCGGCACGCCTGGTCCGCCGGCGTCAGGTTTCACATGTGCGTCGGCAAACTGGCCGACAGGATCCATCTCGGCGAAGTGCTCTGCGGTGGTCTGCAGCACGTCCTCGGAGAGGATGAAGCCGTTGTTGAGAAAGTCGAGGGCGCCGGCGATCAGCCAGTTCAGGATGCCGGAGCCTTCGGCAACGATCTCGGTGACGACGTCCTCGAAGTCGCGATGCTTTTCCGGCGGCAGCGTCACCGACCATTCCACGATCGCCAGGCGCCGCTTCATGCCGCCGTCGGAGCCATCGAACTTCGGCTCGCCGTTGCCGCTCATGTGCGGCTTGGCCGTCGGCTTGAACTCGAAATAGCCCTTGTACATCGTGCGCACCGGCCAGCGTTCGCCGCCGGTCAGCTTCTTGATGGTCTCCATCTTGAGCGGAGCATCCTTCGGCAGCTCGGCAATGCGCAGGTAGCGCTTGGCGTAGCAGCGGGCGATGTCGGGCGTCGGCGCGCTTGGATTGTTCGCGACCACGCCCGAGACCGTTTCCGCGGGCACGCCGACGGACAGGCCGTCGCCGAACACGCGCGCCAGCACCTCGAGGAAGACGCTCTTGCCGTTGCCGCCGGTGCCGGTGTGGAACATGACCCGCTGCACCGGCTGGGCCGTGAGGCTCATGCCGGAGTATTGCTGCACGGTTCGGCGCTTCTTGGCTTCCGGCTGGAACAGATCGAGGAAGACGTTGAACTCGCGCGCCGTCGCACCCTTCTTGTAGGCGTAGGGTATCACGGCCGTGAGCAGGTCCTCGCGTTCGTGGCCGGGCTTGGCGACCATCTCGTACTGAACGCGGCCGTCGACCACCAGCTGGCGCTTGCCGTCGGGGTCTGGATTTTCAGGATCGAGCATGGGCACGAACGACAGTGTGTGCGTCAAAGTCGCGACCTTGAGCGGATCCGCGTTGAAGGCATCGGGATGCCGGCGCAGATGTGGCGCTGCGCATTTGATCATGGCGGCGATGCGCCCGGCGTTCTTGGTGGCGATGCCCCATTTCTTGCGATTGGCGCGCCGCGTCGAGAGCGCTGTCCGCGCCTTTTTCCCCGCAGCGACGATCGCGCCGAGCTCCTCAACCCTCGCAAATTGCTCGGGCGTATCCGGGACGAGGTCTTTGAGCTCCTTGGCCGCCGCCTCGGCCGCGTTGACCGCGCGGGCCTCCGAATTCGAAAACTCGATGTAGGCCGCTTCCAGCTTGATCAGGTCGCCGACGCGCTGGCCGATCAGATGTGCGAGCGCTTCGCCGCCGGCGAGATCCCAATGCGTGCCGGTCCAGGCCAGCATCTGGCCGGCCGCAACATCGTCTTCCTGCCTCACCATCAGGTCGCGCCCGAAATAGGCAATCAGGCGCTTGCCGTTGTCGACGTCGGATTGATCGAGCTCCGCGCAGTCCCGGAACGTCTGGTCGCTGATTTCGTCGTCCGGCGGTCCCTGATCCTTATCCTCGTTTGTGAGGGTTTCATTCTGACTCTCTTCTTCCCCCGAGGGGGTGCGGGGGGAGGACGAAGCGAAAGAAGAAAACGCAAGGTCCGGCCGATCGGCCGGGAAAGAGATCACATTGTCGCCCGCCTCTCGCGGGCGCCCATCATCATGAGGTGCTCCAAGCGCCGCTGAAGAAGCGGCGCGTCGCACCTCGGTTAAATCCCGGGGCGACTTCCGGCCAAGCTTCAGGCCGGCGGCGATCGCGCTCTTGACGGCCTTCGCACCCAGATCGCGGATCAGACCGACGCCGGCGGCCGCATCCTCGAGCGAGGCCTTGGCGAAGCGCTCGTCGATCGCGCCGGCGCCCGCGAGCTCGCCGAGCTGCTCGGCGATCGACGCCAGCATGGGCGCGCGATCGACGCCCTCGGCTGCGCGGATCTGCGCCAGGCCGGCGTTCAGCTGCTCGAGTCCGAACTTGCGCTCAGCCTGTGCGAGGGTTGCGGGGTCGACGTCGACGAACGCGGGAGCGTTGTCGACCAGGTCGAGGACGGCTTCGAGGGTCATGCGGACTCGATCAGCTCAGAACGGCGCTGCAGGCCAGCGCTGTTGCTCCAATACATTCCAGGCAGACTTCCGTCGGGCCCGGTCACAGAGCCAAGGCCACGACGCTGCAGCGCCTTAGCTGCTGCATAATCGGCCCCTGTACGCAGCTCGACACCACATCCCTCATCACCCGTGCGATCGTCGGGCTTGCTTTCCAGCAGCATGCGGCGCTGCGCATCGGTCAACTTCACGCTCACGCCGCCTCCGCCTTCAGCAGGTCATTGAAATCGAGCCCGGACGGCGCAAACGCAATCCGGATCACGCGCCCTTGCCGCGCGTAGCGGCGCGCTGCGCGTTCCATGGCGTTCTCGGTCAGCACCTTTTCGCTGTCGCCGTCGCCGAGCAGGATCAGTTCCTCCACGGAATCGGGGATCGACAGGCCGAGATCGTCGAGGTCGGGGAAGCGATCGGGCACCTTCTGGGGCTGACCGTTCGGCCGCTTCAAGGTCGGGTGGTTGACCGTCTTGTTCGCTCGGCCGGCGAGATTGCCCAGGTCGCCGGCGGCCCAGAAGGCCATGTCATCGAGCGGCCGGCCGGCCTGGTGCATCGCGGTCCAGACCGACAGCACCGTTTCGATCCCCTCGCCGATCACCAGGCGCCGCGGCGCGTCGTGCATCACGATGGCGATATAGGCGCCGGTCTTGGATCCGCGCATCTTCTTTGAGTTGAGGACCTCGCCGGAATCCGGATCGAGGATCTCGGCTTTCACCGGCGCCGGCGCGGTTACGTCATCAGGTGACGTAGCGACGTTCAGCCAGGTCAGGTGAAGCCCGCCGAACTTTCCGTCCGGCCGTATGAAGGCGCCGCACATCGCCGGGCCCGCATAGATCTGCCGCGGCGCCTTGCGGCCGCGCTCGTCGATCGTCTCGCCGTGCCAATAGGACATTGTGGGCATAAAGCGCAGGCCGGGGCAATGATCAGGCAGCGCCAGGCCCCGGCCCTCGAGATAGCGCGCGGCGACGGTGTCGTGAATCGGCAGTGCGCCTTTCCACGTCCGGAACAGCCGCTTGCGCTCGGCCTCGCGGTAGTCGGCCGAGGTCTTCTCGCGCGCCAGGCGCTTGCGCTCCCGTTCCTCGAACAATTCCTTGGCGCGGGCCGCATCGATCGCGGTACGGCCGCCGAGCTTCTCGATCGCGGCGCGGAAGTCGCAGCCCTCGACCTTCTCGACCAGGCGGATCACGTCGCCGCCGTCTGGACACACGGCACAGAGCCAAGTGCCCTCCTTCTCGATCACCTCGAAACGCTGCGAGCTGGTGCGCCCGCCGCAGATCGGGCATGGACCGACCAGCCGGCCGCCGGCGCGGCGCAGCTTGGTGTAGCCACTGGCGACGTCCGCGATCGGGTTGCGGGCGCGGATGTCGTCGAGCTCGTCGTCGGTGATGCGGGCCATCAGTCGGTTGCTTCCGGAATTTCAACATCGCCCTCGGCATTGACCGGCGCGATCGGTGCGACGACTGCAATCTTGGCCCGCGCTGCCATCCGCTCGATGACACGCTCCTTGAGCCGTTCGTCACTCTCGATCGCGTCGATCATCCGAACGATGCCCGCGAAGTCGTCGCGGCGAGCAACGAAGTCTGGCTCAGGCTGCTTGATGCGGCCCTCGCCGACCCAGTAGTCCTGGGTGATCTCGATGCGCTCGGCCTCGATCATGGCAGTGCGCTGCATGCGGACGAGCGTGGTTTTGCCGGGCGGCTTCATTCTCTTTCGCCATCCAAATATCTTATGGCCGCATCGGCGCCCTTGGAGACGAGCACCTCGAGCAGCTTCACGATCTCCAGCTTGGCGTCGACTTCCGAAAGCTGCTCGCCATCATTCTTCGCCATCTGCGCAAAGGCCTGGCCGGCGCCGCCTATGCAGACTCCCGAAGCGAGCAAGCAAATGCGCAAATGATCGCCCGGATCCTTGGTCAGCTGCAGGACGTCCTTAAGGGCACGCGTGACCTTTTCGGCAGCATGACGTGGAAGATCGATGTTCAAGGTCACGGCAGCGCCTCCCACTGGACCAGGACGCCGACAAAGGGTCCGAGGTGCTTCCCGTCGTGCTCATCGAGCCAAAAGTTGCGCATTCCAGCCCAGTCTTCGAAGCCGTCATCACGAGCAAACATGTCGAGATCTCTCGGCTTTCGATATTCGATCAGGCGCCCGCGCTGGTTGATCAAGACTCGCCCGTCGTGAACGAACACCCGGATCATGCTCACGGCACTGCAGTGTGCGTCGCCGATCTTGAAACACTTGGTCGTCCGCATGCTGTGATAGTGCTGCAGCGTCTCACCAGGCCGGGCATGCCGGCGTCGGCCGTTGGCGCGGATGGTCTGGCGTTTCGGGCGGATCGGCTGGCCGGGGAGATAGCCGCCAAGCTCGTAATGCACGTCGAGCACGGGAAGGCCGAGGCCGACGCGGATCGGAGCGACGAAGCGACCTTTGTAGGAATAGGCGACCATCAGGAGCCGCCCTCCGGCCGGTGAGACGTGTTTAGCTGCCGCTGATCGTCATTCAGGATGAACGAGACGAGCTTCCAAACCCGTTCGCAGGTCTCGCGAATGGTGTAGCTCTCGCCCGTTATGCGAAGTCCATCTTGTCGCAGTGATTGCGCGACTGGGATTGCAGCGGATACGCGCTGGTTAAGCTCCGCGTATCGTTCGCTATCCGTCACCAGAACTTCTAGTGCGGCCCGGCTGATGCGGAACTCCAGCGACGCTTCCCGCTGCAAAAGCCGCCGCGATCGTTCGACAAGCGTCTCTGCTGCCGTGTCTGCCGAGCCGAGGGTTGGCAGTGCGTGCGACACGGTTTGCGTCGGCGATTGTCGGGTTTCGCCGGACGCTTCACGCACGCCGTATCCGAAGGGTTTGCCGCTGCTCGGTGGTAAATTCATCGCTCTCCCTCCGGCTGGTGACAGGCAATCATCTGCCCGGCGCCCGCGCCGATCGGCACGACCCCTGCGGCATTGAGCCAGTCGTTGATCTTGATCAGGGTAAGGCGCCTGGCGTCGTCGATATCGCTTGCAGGGCGCCAGCTGGTGGCCGAGGCCTCGGGGAGACTCAGGCGAAAGCACGCCCGGTAGCGGCTGCCGTCGAGCGGGCTGATCTCGCCGACCCGAACCTTGCCGAGCATCACGGCCTCGCGGCCGAGCGTCAGTGGCTCGAACGACACCACGCCCTCATGTGCCTCGCCTGCCATGGCTAGTCCTGCCTCGGAATGTCGCCGACATAGACCGCGACCGGCGGATGCTGATTGCCGAGAATGCGCAGCACCACGGGCGCGCCGCAGACGATCGCGGCGATCTCCTCCGGAGTCGGCAGCCAGGCCGTCTCCATCGCCGGCGTGCGCGGTCCGTTGACCGAACAGTCGATCGTGATGTCGCGCAGGGGCAGGCCGAGATAGCCCTGCCGCTGACCGATCACGCGCGTGGTGTCCTTGATGCGCCCGATGTGCATGACCGTTACTTCTTCTTCGCAGGTTTTTTGACGGGCTTCTTGGCGGCCTTCTTCGCAGCGGCCTTCGCGGACTCTCGTACCGCGGCCGCGCGTTTCAGCGGCTTCATCGCCTTCTCCGCCTTTGTCAGGGCATCATGCATCGCAGTCGCGATGTCCGGCTTGGCGCCCTTGGCATCAGTCACTGGCTTTTTGTAGCCTTCCGATCCCGGCCCCTTGTAGTGAACGGTGCGGAGCTCCTTTGGCAGCCAGCCGGTCTTCGCCAGATTATCCAGCGCCCACTTCCAGATGTCGGCTTTCGTCTTGCTGGCAAGCTTGCGGGCCTCGTCTGGATTGACCGCCTCGCTGATGGCCTTCAGCACCAGCGGCTTCGGCGCGTTGGAGAAATAGTCCTTCGCATCGAACCGCTTCGCCATCGCGGCGTTGAAGACGTTCTCATCCAGCACCTGTCGGATGGTCGGCAACTTGGTCCGCACGCCATCCGGCATCGAATAAGCCCGATCGGGGGTGATCATGCTGCAAATGGTTTTGGCCATGACCTCAGCCAAGGGCGATTCCGAGAGCAGCGGGTCACCGGCGATCGCATCGCGCGTTGCCGTGATCAGCTGCGCCTCAAGGCGCTGCCTAAGGGCGTTCGAGACGACCTTCGACTCCGGCGCCGGCTTGCCTTCGGCCGCGGACTGGTTCGCGGCGGCCTTCTTGCGCTCGGTGCGCTCGACGACGGCCGCTGCTGCCTTTTCCTTCGGCTTGATCTTGCCGTACTCAACCTTGAGCTCACCGTTATGGTCGATTTCCACCCAACATCCGCTTTTGGCGCGCATTTCTGAAGTATAAGCCCGATCGAGGATGGCCTTCCAGATCGCCTGCATCTCGGTGCGTGCCTGGACTTGATCCGCGGTCATCTCCCCGGTCATTAGGCTGTTGTCGTCGCCGATGATTTGATTGAGATGCTCGATCCGGGCATCTTCGTCGGCCGTCGGTGTCGGTTCGATTTTCGTTGTGCCGTAATCCCAAGAGTTGTTCGGGCGGCCGGTGGTCGCGAAAGACCAGCCCTCGCTCTTTAGCCGCCTGCAGGCGTCCTCGAGCTTTTCATCGGCAAGCTTCTTCAAAAGCTTTTCGTCAGACACCTTGTGGCGATGCCCGAACAGATCGCGGGTGATGATCTTGCCTTTTTTGGCCTCATAGGACTCGGTGCCCACGAAGCGCAGCAGATACCCGATGTTGTTGGGGTCGACCTTGAGTTCGTCCTCGACTTCGTCGGCGTCGATCTTGCCGTCGCCCCAGCTTTGCTCGGCGATATCCTTGCGGAGCTTCTCTAACACCTTCTCTTGCTGCGCGTGATCGGCCGCGAGCGTGAAGGCCTTGGCCGCCTCTTCATCGAACTCGCCCGATCGCCAGGCCTGACGGACCAGCGGCGACAAAGACCCCATCGCCAACCGCTGGCGGATATACTTGACCGTCAAGCCGTAGTGCTGGGCGATCTCCTCTTCCGTCTGCCCGCGCTCTTTGAGCTTGGCGAAGGCCTCATACTGGTCGACGGGATGCAGCTGCTCCGCCGTGATCGCGGTTGCCAGCGAATACTCGAAGGCCTTGGCGTTATCGACCTGGTGCAGGGTGCAGCCGATCGGCTGGTCCGAGCCGTCGCCGTACATCATGCGGAACGCGGCAAGGCGCCGGTTGCCATTGGCGACCGAAAAGAAGCCGTCGCCGGCGTCCTTGACGACGAGGTTTTCGATCTGGCCGTTGGCGTTGAGGTTGGCGGCAAGCGCGGCAATGCCGTCATCGCGGCCGGCGACGCGGGCGTTGATGCCCTCGCCGTCTTCGTGGCCGAATTTGAGCATCTTCAACGGCACCTTGATATCCATGGCGGCGGAATCCCTTCAGGTTTTTGGGGGTGAATGTTGACGGACGAGTTCGGCGCTCTCGCGGTACCGGCGGCGCAGGATCTCGCGCGTGCCTTCCGGGCCGCTTGATCCAAGCGGGATCAAGGCCTCCATGATGGCAATCTGGTTGAGCAGCAGCTGGCGCTCGATGTCAGTCATGACCTGACCTCAATTCTTCGAAGCGCTTTCGACAGAAGTCGCGCACCTGCGCGGGCGGAAAGTCTGGATGGCCCCACGCCTTGCAGCGGACGCCGTATTCCAGAAACAGCGTGCGGCCTTCTTCGTAGCGATACTGGGCGACCTCGACCTTCAGCGCCGCGCGCTTGGCTTGTGCGCTCTCGACACCGAACATGTCGGGCCCGTCGAACAGATCCGGTGTCGACCAGCCGAGCCGCTTCAGGGCGCCGGCCGGCGTTTCGGAGAATATCCGCGCCATGATTGTGTCGTGATCGAGCGGCCTGCCGGCGCGCGCATCCAGGAATCCCAGCCGGAAGGCCGGATGCATTGTGATCGCGATCATATCGCCGATCGTTCGCGCCTTCTCGCGGACGGGCTTGTCGCTGAGGTCGTGATCGGTCATGGATCATCGCTCGCCCTCGACCAGGTAGGCCGCGGCGCGGCCGAGCGGCGACGCCGGCGAACCATCCGGATTGCGCTTCATAGCGTGGAAGATGTCCGCGGGCGGGCAGCCGTACTGCAGCAGCATCGACATCAGGATCGCACTGTCGGAGACCAGCACGTCGATCGGCGAGTTGACCTTCTGGGCATTGAAAAAGACTTCGGCGATCGGACCGAAGCGCATCGCCGTCGCGCCGCAGCTACCGTCGCACAGGACCTCCCGGCCGAGCCCAACCTTGTAGCGTTGGCCTTCGTGCTCCATCGCGATGGTTTCGTGGCGCCGGCGGGTGGCGAGGCGGTGACGATGGGTCAATTGTCGAGCCCCTTCTTTTCGCCGCCCGTGACGATCCGATCGCGCACGGTGCGCAGGTCGGCGATCACGTCTTCGATGTGCTCGCAGTTAATCACGAACTGTGCGTGCGCTTGATCCTGCTCGTCCAGCAGATGAACATGCACCGAGCGGCAAGCCGGGTCTTTGCAGCTTCCGATGCCGATACTGGGTGCGTTGAAGAAAGGGGGCTGTGAAGTCATGGCAGATCTCCCGCCAGCGATATCGAGCGGGTAGCCGAACGCGCCATGTGCTCGTCGATCGCGCGCCGGCCGATCGGTGGATCCTTAAGGATCGCAGCGGTCAGGTCGGCATAAAACAAAGGAGCATCGCGCAGGGGATCGTAAAGGGCATCGCCCCTGCGGACGAAGTCGCCCTTGGTATGGATGCCACGAGCCTCGGACCTGTACTCGTCACGCTTGCGGGCGAGATCGGCCTCGCGGTTGCGACCTGAAGCCGCTTTCCGGCGCACATCCTTTTTGACCTTGCGACGATCGCGCATGTAATCGCGCATGTACTCGCGATTGTTTTCCTTGGTGCGAGACGTCATGCTGCGGCCCCCGTCCATTCGAGCTCGTCACCCCAGCTCGTCCATCCTTTTCGCGGCCGCCGTGCCTGAAGCTCGAGGTAATCGCCTTCAGTGAGGCGCTCGATCCGGTCGAGCCATTCGTCGGGCTTGCGGGAATGCTCCATCACCGGGGCGACGATCAGCTGGCGCACGTCGGCGTAGAGACGTTTGGGGTTGCCTTTGGTCGCGAGCCAGCACTGCTCTGGATTAGCGCGGGTCCAATAGCCCTGCCCCATATGCCAGCCCTCGCCGGATGCGTTCTGCTTGACCCAGGTGAAGGCCGTGGTGACGTGCTTGAGGCCCCAATGCGCGAGCAGATCGAGCGCATCCTGCGGGCACCAGTCGACCATCCACATGTAGAAGGCGCCATCGTCGGCGAGAAGCTCGTTGACGGGGAGGTCCTTGATCTTGTCGACCTCTTCGGTCTTGTAATGGATGTTGGCGGACCGGCCCTCGCCGGCGGCCGACCTGGTCAAAAACTTCCATTGCGGGTCAGAACCGATCGAACCGAAGCGCTTGCCGGTCAGTGCCAGCGCGCCGAGATCCGCGATGCAGCCGCCGTTGAGGGTGCGGGCGGCGTGCTGGGCACGGCGATCGGCGATCTCGGCTTCCTTGGTCGCGGCGCTGACAGGATCGACCAGGATGGCGCCGCCGCCGCGGACTTTCTCGCGGGTGTGCTCGATCAAGCGCTCGAAATGCTCGTCATCGAGCGCCGCGGCCTTCTGTGCCCTTGCCGACAGTTTGCGGTCGACGCCGATCTCGGTCAGCGTAACGCGCTCGCCTTCCGTGTCGTCTTTCCGCTTGCGGCCTTCCGCGATCTGGCCGGCTTCCTTGGCGGCCGCGAGCAGGATTCCCAGGCGGCGTTCGGTTCGGGTCTGCAGAACGATCGCGTCCTCGAGCAAGGCCTTGTCCTGGATCTGCCGGGCATAGAGCTTGACGTGCTGCATCTCGTCGCGGATCGAGAGCACCTGGTCGACCCGGGTGGCCTCGGCAAGCGCGACGCGGGCGCGATCGTAGGCGGCGAGCTGGGTCATCTCGGAATTTCCACCAGCTGCCGGCCGATGCCCCGTTGCGTCCGCACCTCGAGGCCAAGCTTCTTCAGCCCGTCGAGATCACGGACGAGCTGGTCGAGCAATTCGCCCGCATTGTTCGGCCGCACGCTCCAGATCTTCTGGATCAGCCATTCGTCGCCGACACACTGCGGCTGGGCCTTCGCAAGCGCCTGCAGCAGCAGTGCCGCACGCGGGACCACGCGGATGCGCAGACCATTGCAGCTGACTTCCTCCCGGCTGATCGAGAGCGGGCCCGACGGGCGCCCGTTGCTCGCAGGCTTTGGGCTGGTCGCAGGCTTCGGCGCCGCCGGCGGCGTCGCCGTAGCTGCGGGTGACTTCGCGGCCGCCGGGGCTGGAGGAGCGGCCGCGGGCGGCGCCGTCTCGACCTTGCCGTCGAGATGGGCCGCGATCGCCTCGACCAGAAGGGCCGAGACGGTTTCGCCTGCATCGATCGACTTGGCCGCGGCTGCGGAAAACTGCGCCGCGAAGTCGAAGGTCTGCATGGCGAAGATCAGGCGATTGCGATCGGCAAGCCACGTGCTCTCGGCCTCGAGGACGGCGCACACCGCCTGCACGATCTGCTTGCGGATCATCCCGGGATTGCCACGCCGGGTCTTGGTGATGCAGCACAGCGCGGTGATGAGCACCTCACGGCCGAACTTGGCGAGTACCGACTGCAGCATGCCCACGGCGAGGGTTTCGCCTGGCTTCATCTTGTTCGCCGGAACCGGGTAGCGGCAGATCGTGACGCCCGCCTCGCGGCAGACTTCGGTCAGATCGGCCGCGTCGCTGTTGCCTGCGGCCAGGCGCGCGGCGTGCAGCTGCAGGGGCGACATCGCAGTGACGTTGGCATTGATGGCGACGAAGGCGTCAGCCTGCTCGGCGCCGTCGACCTGGATGATGACGCAGGGCACGGACTCGAAGCCCCGCAGCGCCGCAGCTGTGGTGCGGTGCTGACCATCAATGATGGCAAACAGGCCGCCGTCGATCGGCGCGACCACCACCGGCGCGAACTTCGCCCATTTGAACGCCGGTGCGATCGCAACGATGTTGTCGCCGCCGCGGCGGCCGATCTCGCGCTGATAGCGCGGGTCGATCCGAAGTTTTGCGATCTTGAGCCACTGCAGCTCCGGCCGCTCGCCGACCTCCGAGGCCGGACCGGCGTAACGGGCGCGGAAGGGCGCCGGGTCGATGGCGCGGAGCGTCATGCCGGCACCTTCGGGAAGCCGTTGTGCTCGACGCCGTCGAGAAGGCGGCCGGCTGCCTTCTTGCCGACGCGCGCGACGAACTTCGCGCCGGCTTCGGGATAGAGTTCGGCTGCCTTGGCGACGTGCGGATGTGCAGCCATCGCTTGCCATCCGGATCGCGGGTTGCCTTTCGCTTCCGCCGGCGTCGACGGAGCCCATTCGCCCCATTGCTTGAAAAGGAAGGGCGCGCCGGCTGCGGTGCATTGGTCGCGCAGCGATCGAGCCCAGTCAGGGTGCATCACGCGCGCCTCGCGGCCGCTCTCGCCGCCGACGATCACCCAGTCGAGCCTAACCGGCGGAATCGTGGGTGCTGGCTTCGAAACGTCCCAATCGCCCGTGTACGGCATGCCGCTCTCGCAGTAGAGGCCGGCGAGCGCATTCAGGTGGATTCCGGCGCGGATCGATCCCGGCCTCTGCGGCAAGATACAGATGCGCGTCAGATCGACGGGACCCAGCAGAGGCTCGCAACTGAGCCCAACCCAGGGAATGCCGAGCTTCGCCTTGAGATCGAGAAGGCGGCGCACATCTCGATCGGCTTCATCCTGGTTGACGACGGTGATGATGAGGCCGGCATGCTGCGGCCATCGCCTCAGATCTTCACCTATTGCCGCGAGACGCTTCTCGACGGCGCTGATGCGCTTGGTGACGATCTGGATCTCGATGCGGTTGCAGACCTTGATCAGGCCCCAGGCCTCGGCGAACCATTCCAGTGGCACTTCCAGATCGAAGAGATCGGACATGGACTGAATGAAGACGCGTCGCCTGTAGCCAGGCCGCGGCCGTTCAAGGCCGAAGGCTTGCGCATTGCCGTCGGCCACATGCCAATCAGCGGCGAAGTCGGCGTAGTCGTTGTCGAGCCGATGGATCAACTTCGCGGCGCTTGCGATCTTCCGGCGCGGCACACCATGGCCCCAATGCGCCCCGCCGGTGCGCTTCGACCAGGTCTCCGCATAGCAGTGATCACAGCCGGGCCCAACCTTGGTGCAGCCCCACCAGAAGTTAACCGTTGCGTCGGTCCATTCGATTGCCGAGCGGTCTGCCATCACCCGATCTCCGCGATAGCCGCATCACGCGCGGCGTTGAGCTCGGACATCTTCTCGATCGAGCCGCCGGCGCGGTCGGGGTGGTAGTCCTGCGCCAGGCGCTTGTAGTTGGCCTCGACCACGGCCCTGGTCGGGTTGCCGCCGACCTGCAGGATGTCGCGCCAATGTTTGCCCTTCGGCGCCGGCAGCGCCTGGAAGCCGGAGAAGGTCGCGCGCACCAGGGCGAGCGTGCCGTGGCGGAGCTCGACGCGGCGTGCCTCGATGATGTGATGGATGGCCTGCAGGTTGGCCGCCGGCGTGTCGTAGCGATCGACGGGAATGCAGACCTGCAGCCCATCCCAGGCGAACCAGACCGCGACGCCGGGATCCGCGGGGCGGTTGCCGGAATTCGAGGTCAGCGGGTTCATGTCGATGTTGCTCGACAGAACCGGGAATTCGATCTTCTTGCCGCTGTCCTTGGCGAACAGCTCGAGGCTTTTCTTGACGTTGCGCAAGGCCGTCTCGAAGTTCGTCTTGAACGAGCCCGAGACGCGGCCCTGCTTCCAGCGCGGGAAACCGGACGGCCATTGCAGGGGATAGGCCTGCGCCTGGGGTGTGGAGCGATCGGCCATCACACCCCCTCTTTCAGGACGAGCGCGAGATCGGCGCGTTCGAGCATGGCCTTGAAGGTGTCGACGGAACCCGGCATGCCGAGCGCGCTGCCGGCCGCATCGCGAAGCGCGGCGGCGAGGCGCCGATCGACCTCGCGGCGGATCTCTTCGTTGTTGACGCTCATCGCCGCGTCTCCTCGGAGACCGCTCGCTCATTCTTCATCTGCTGCCATGCCTCCGTTTTAAGGCGCGGCAGCGTGTGGCCGATGGTCGACTGATAGTGTCCATCACCGGCCTGACCGGAGAAGAAGCCTTCGATTGCCTTGCACATGATAACGGCAGCGATGGTTGAGCGGATCCCGTCGCAAGGCGAAGCATCAGCGCGATAGATCTCCGCAGCCATCTCGGCGAAACCAGCCGGGAGCGCAGTAGGGATCTGATGGACCGGCCGCCGCATCATGTCCTCGGCGGTCGCGATCAGCACGGTCATGTGCTCGGAGAGCGGCTTCATGATGGGTCCTTTGTGAGCTCGCGGCTTTCGTTCATGACGAGGTCGACGAGCGAGGCCATGACGGCCTGCCAGCGATCCTCCCGTGACGGCCATTGCGAGATATCCCGCGCACAGCGCGCGGTACGCATCATGGTGAGGGCAAGCAGTTGCACCGGAATAAGGAAGGTGCTGGTCTCGGCGGTTTCGATCACCAGCAGGTCGAGGAACAGCCGGTCGGCGTTGTCGGCGAGCTGCTGCGCGGTGTGGCGGCCATCGAGGTAGGCGGTCGCGTAGGCGACGGCGTGGCCGGCGATCAGATTGGCCTGCTCGGCGCGGGTGAGATGTTGCTGCATCACGCCTTCCTCAGCTGCTCGAACCGATCGAGAAAGGCCACCTTGGCCGTCGAGGGTGACCAGCCTCCAATCTGGATCGGCAGCGTCTCCTCGGCATCGATCACCCACGGATCCGCCGAAGGGGCCATGATCTGCATTCGCTCAGTCTTGAGCAGGCGCCGATCGGCGGTCTTAACGCTCGCCGGCGTCTCGTCTGGCAGGCCAAACGCCTGGTAGACCACGGCCTGGCACCGCTTCTCTGCCGCCTTGTAGTCCGGCATGAAAGCCTTGATGGGCGACAACATGTCGAGCAGGTAGGCCTCGCTGCCATCGTGCAGCAATCCGGCGAGCGCGTCGGCGCCACTGTGATGCGAGACGTAAACCGAGTGCTCGGCGTTGGCGTAGAATTTGAGGCAGTGCCCGCCAAACCGGCACTGCATCGCCAGGGCGTGAGCGATGTCGACGATATCGACATCCTCAGGCCGTGGATCGAGCGGCCAGAACTTTTTACCTGTGAACGTCTGAATCCAACCTGCGAGTTGCATCACGCGCTCCTCTTCGGAAAATTGAGAACGACGGCCGTCCCCGACAGGGATGCAGGACGGCCGTCGCCCTCATTCCGCTGGTGGGCAACCGCGGCGGAATGCGAACGAAGTGGAATGCCCCAGGCGCGGAAGTCGCGTGCCACCAGGCGGCGCTCGGGCGGGACGGTCGGCATCTCGCCGAACGGATAAAAGAACGGATCGTCCGCCACCGCGGAAAGCGAAGGAGACGACGCGGCCCCTCGGCGGACGATCCGTAGCGCGCACGCCAACAGCAGCGCGATCGCTATTGCGGCGATGGGAAGCACGACCATCATGTTGTCGATGATCTTCACTGGCGCGCCCTCCGCTGCCGGGCCCAGTGCAGGACGACGCCGAGCATGCCGGGCCAGCCGAGGATCAGCGTCAAGGTGATGATGATGTTGGCGATGCCGTCGATCACCTCGCCGCTGCCCGAGGGCTCGTCGTACACGCGCGCCAAATGGCCGTAGCTGTAGATCACCATCCACACCAGGGAGCCGATCATGGTGTAGGCGAAGAGGCTGGTGATCAGGTGATGCACGATCGGAGACATCGAACAGCTCCATGGTTCAGGGACGCAGAAGCTCACGTCCGGAAATGACCGAACGGGTGCAGCTGCAGGTGATGTCGGGATACGCTAGTGATGCTTACTGGAACTGGATGCGAGGACGTCAGCTATCGGTGCTGGCGGCCCTCGCGAAATTCAGAATGAAGTCGGGTCTAGCCGGCACGAGAACGCCGGGGTTGTCGCTGGCGTGAAGATGAACCCTCATGGCCCAGTCGTACGCACGGTCCATCTGCTCTTGCGTCCAGGTGGCGACCAGCTCTTCGGTGACGTCGGTATCGCCGACCAGCAGTAGCGAGTTGAAGCAGATCTCGGCGTCGACGAGACCGTGGTTTCCTGTGGGCTTGAACAGATCGGCTGTCGTCGGATCGATGCCTTCGTCCGCGGGCACGCTCCATTTTCCTTCATTGTTCCAGCGCCAAGCACGCATCACGGCGGCGCAAGTCTCCGCCTCGTCGGCCAACTCCATGTCTTCGAGGGGCTTCTCGCCCGTCGCTATCAGTTGCTTCCGCAAGATGGCCCACATTTGGACCAACGCCGGCGCCATCGGGTCGCGCGCGAGCAGGATGAACATCGGCTCGTCTGGGAGCGCGCTGGCGTAGCAGTCGAATTGACCTGGATTAGTCTTGCTGCCCATTACGCCGCCCTCCCCTGGTTGAATCGGGCGACGGCGGGGCACATAGCGCGATCACGCGCCCTTCCCGACGCAGGTTGACGCTCAACCGCGAACCCACGTGTCATTGACCCGGGCTGATGGATGCCAAGGCCGTCGCCCGAACTGGATTCGGACGGCGCGAGAACCAGCGTCACCGCAGGCTCACTCTCTCCCGAGGGAAGAGAGCCGTTTGTGACGCCGTCCGAAACTGAATTGGTTGCAGGGGTCAGATTCGAACTGACGACCTTGTGGTTATGAGCCACATGAGCTGACCGGGCTGCTCTGCCCTGCATGAAATTAGCCGATGACGAACGATCGAGCAGGCACACCTGCCCTCGCGCCGCCGTCCCACGAAACCTCTCTGACGTTCGGCGACGTCTGATGCTACCGCCGTGGGCCCGGGGCGCGTCTATTCCCGCTTCCATGCTGGACCGCTCGCCGTAACGACGCTCGTATGCAGCAGGCCCTTCCGTTCGAAGGGCAACGCGCCATGCTCGGTTTATTTGAGGGTCAACTGACCAGTCGGGCGAGCAAAGCTGAAAAGGTGCGGCACTCTCTCCGCCCGTCGCGTCCATTCTCTCAGACGTTGCAGTCCGCGACCCGACCACGGACGATCCTACTCGAACCCATGCAGGGCGGCCCGATGTCGCGACCGCTGATCCTGCGTTTGCCTTTGGTTCTTTCGCTCGGGATTCAATCAGCGCTTCGGCGCCGCCATATCGCAGCCCGGTGATGAACCGTTGTCCAGCTTGAGCACTTCGGTGCCAACCTGCTCCAGCCGCTGCACATCGAACCAGTGCGGTTCGACGTGAGAGCCTTTCTCGTCGACCTTCGGCACCAATAGAGCCTGGTTGCAGCCGCTGATGTACTCGCAGTAACCGGTCACCACGCCCTGAAAGCCCGTGATCTTGTCGCGCCGGGTCGTGCCGAGAATGTTCGACATGGAATTCCTCCTGTTGATGATTGGTCTCAAGCCCGCTTGCGGGGGCGCAGCTCGTCGAGCACAACCATGAGCGCTTCATAAGAAGGCTCGCGGCCACCGCTGATGTAGAATTGAGCGGCGCGTTCAGTGCAGCCGATGCGCTGCGCCAGGATGACGTCGACCTTCTGGTCCGGCCATAGTTCAGCGCAGACGCGCCCGAACTTGGAAAGATTTTCTCTCTCGAACTTTCTACGAACAACTGTTCGCAGTGTTCTCCTAGGCCGCACGGGCGGCAACGTGCACGATTCGACAATGGACACGACATACCCCCTACGCAACGCAACACTGTCGATTGAACTGCAGGCCCGCTTGCGCAACGCAGCGATATTCCTGTCGGGACGCGCGCAATCTGATCTGCATGACGGCCATGCCGGCTTGCTCTACCTGCGCGCGCAAAAGCTGTTTCGTCCCGGGACACCCTCTCCGTACTTTGACGAAGACATGCAGATTTTAGTTGAAGGTTCCTGTGGTCCCAATCAGGATAGGAAAAATAAGCAAAAAGAATGGGGCGGGTGGAATGGGCTTGGTAATTCGCTTTCCTGCGCGGCGTCATGCGCGGGCCCCTTCGGCATCCGCGCCGGCCGCGAGCCGGGCAAGGACTTCTAGGGTGACGCCGTTTTCATTGGCCGTCGCCGTCGAAACGACCCGTGCCCACCACCTGTCGGGTATCTTGTCACGCTGCCACCATTTGGAGACCTCACCAGCGTCCCCGCCGATGTCCGACGCCATCGCGATGCGCGTCGGCCAGAGATCAATGATGGAGCGGAACGAATCAACCATACCAACGGAGATAAGACAAATCGTCTTAAACGACAAGGACATCTTGTCGGACGACGGGGGTATTCCACAAAGACATAATGTCTTCATGAAAAAGCCCCGCAAAGTCAGCGACTTCAAAGAGGAGTTCTTGGCGAGAACCGCCTACGCTCGACACAACGCCGGGTTCACCCAGGCCTCGATAGCGATCGAGATGGGTCTTGCGGCGGAAGATGATTCGAAGGCGGCGAGCGCCTACCAGAAATATGAAACGCGCTCGCCCCTGCCTCATCACCTCATTCCCTCCTTCTGCGCGCTGACGAACGTGACCATCGGTTGGCTCTACAGCGGACCCGCCGTCGAACGGCCCGTTGAGAAGCGGGGCAGAAAGCCGAAAACCGTCAAGCGTCGAGCAGCCTAAGGAAATTTCACCCGTGAAATTGATTGCAGCGAGCATTGGCGTATTTCTCGCCACAACCTCAGCGGCCAGTGCGGATTGGCAGTACACCAAATGGGGAATGACCGTCGATCAGGTCGTCGCCGCATCGAAGAGCCAGATGAAGCGATGCAGCGCGGTCTGCAATAAACAGAAGACGGCTAACGAAACGGCGCTGCTCTACGGGTCCTATCAATCAGGTGATTTGCCGTTCACTGCGTTCGCCTTCTTCGACAACCAGACTCACAAGCTCGCGATCGTTACCCTGCGCCTCGATGATCCGTCGAAGGGCAACCAGCTGATTGGCTCTCTTAGGGCAAAATACGGCGAGCCGGCGACGAACACGAGATCCCAGATCATGGATTTCATGGTTTGGCGGCCTGCCGGCGATCAGATTGACATCACCAGGATAGGGTTTGCCGAAGACCAGAGCTATTCTCTCAGCTACCACCCAAGGCTGACAAATTCGAATAAAGGGCTCTAGACGGAATAAGACAAATCGTCCTTGACGAAAAGACAAAACGTCTTATTATCGGCTCCGTCAACACACGGAGCCCTCCATGCCGTCCGCCGCTCGCAGCACGATCTCGGTTTCGATCTTCACCAACCGCGACGAGATCAAGGCGCAATTTCCCACGAAGTGGCTGATCTGCTCGCACTGTGAGGGCACCGCCAAAAGCAGCTCGCACCTTGGTGCGTTCACGGCTTCCGAATGGGCCGACCAGGACGACGACTTCAGAGACGATTATCTCGCCGGGCGCTATGACGTCCCATGTCAGGCTTGCGATGGCCTCGGCCGCGTGCAGCTGATCGACCGCAACGCCGTCATCGGATGGCGCCAACGTATCTTGCTCAACGCCTTCGACGCCCAGGAGCGCGACAGTCGCGCCTGCGACGCCATCCACGCCGCCGAACGTCGGATGGGTGCGTGATGCCGTCCGCCAAGCTGAAACCCACCCAGGCTGTCGCTCCCGCTATCGGCGACTACGTCGTGCGGCCCGCCTATGACGGCACTTGCGGCGCACGCGTCCAGCGCAAGACTGGCGTTCGCTACGACGACGTCACACTGATCGGCACCTATTGCGAAACCGACGAAGGCGCAAAAGCCCTCTCATCGCTTTTGAATGACGCGAAGCATCTCGCCGGTCGTTTCCATCTCATCAGCACCAGCAAGCCAACGCCCGACCACTCGCCGGAAGAATGGGTCAAGCACCTGATCGTCGCGGCAGTCGCCCGCGCGATCGACGGCCCGCGCCCGCTTCCGTTCGGCAGCGGCGAGGCTCGCGAATATGCCGAGCATCTTGCCGGCTGCGACACCACCAAGCGTCAACCAGTGCAAGGAAAGTAGCGTCATGCGTACCATTGCCCACTTCACCAATTCTGTTGCCGCGAGCGTAGCGCCTCGTGGTTTCGGCCGAAGGGCCGTCGTGCCGACCAGCCCCGGCATGACGGCCCTGGTGCTGGTCCGCCATGGCCAGACGGCCAAGGCGATCCTCGTCTCCGATTGCGGCATTGCGGCCAAGGCCGTGTGGGTGCCGAAGGCGATGGTGACGATCGAGGTGCCCTCGGAGCGCGGCATTCTGATCGCGACGATGTCCAAGAGTTTCGCTGAAGCGAAGAACCTGCATCCGCGCTTCATCGACCCAACCCTGTTCAACCAGGCCACGCGCGAGGTGCTCGATCGCGCCGTCGCGCGCGCGGCCACGAAGCGGAATTTCTACCGCGGGCATCGCAGCCCGCATGCCCGACACGACAGCCAGAACTTGTTCACCTGACCACCCGCGCGGCCGGGCGGCAGCACGTGGCGTAACGCCGCCGCCCACCTCGCGCTTCTTTCAACCGCCAGAGGACCACCGCCATGCAAATCGCCCGAACGCCGGCCCGCCACGCCGAGCGCCCTGCTAATATCATCAGTTTTGTCGGCGAGCGCGAGATCGGCTGCGTGATTGCCACGATCGCGGACCCGTTCGGCACCAGCGCGCGCTGCGCGTTGAGCCCGGATGGTCGGCACCATGCCATCGGATCGTGCGGCGACGTCGTGTGCTGCCATTGCGCGCGCATCTTTTGGGCCTGATGCACATGCAGCCCATCACCATCCATGCCCTCCCCGACGGCTCACTCTGCCTCGATGCCGTCCGGGCCCAGCGCATCGCCAAGGTCGCCGAGATGGCCTCGCGGCTGGTCGAGACCGGCGCCTTCGTTGACCACTCCGATTCCATCATGACTTTGGTCTCGTTCGGCTACTCGCCCTTCGAGGTTCACGCACTACTTGCCGATGCCCGGCAGACAGCCGCAGAGCATGTGGTGGCGATGGAGATGAGCGAGCCATGACCGACGTGGCCGGCATCGATCCCGGGCTTGACAGCGAAACGCACGCGCTTTGTCAGGACTGTCTCCGGTTGTTCGTTTGGGCGGATCTCGTGCCCTGCGAAAACGACCCGCCCGGGCTCTGCCCGGTTTGCAACGGGCAGACGTGCCACTGCGCAGGCTGCATGCGCACCGTTCGATATCTCGGCATCGGAAACTTCACAGATCCTGAAGCCGGATTGCTCCGGCCTCACCTAATCGCCTCTTGGTCCCCGGATGGTGGCGCGACGTTTCGGAGGGACGAGCCATGAGACAGATCCAGGTCGCCGATCTGACCGCCAGCGCCAACGAGATTGATACTCGGATGGGGCCCATCCCCGGCCGCTCATCCGACCGCATCGCTAATGAGCTTCGCTGGGCAGCCGACGAATTGCAGCGGGCGTTGGATATGCTCGGTGACGTTCCCGGGCAATCGTTGACCGAGCGGCTTCAGACCTACATCGGCCACCACATGGTTCTTCAGCTGAAGGCTGGCTCGCAGCCGGCACAGCAGCGGGAGGCCTCGCCAACCGACATCGCTATGTTTCTCGCCGGTGCGCTTCACAAGGTGATCGTGCACATCGATACGTTGCAGCTCGACCATTATTTTGCTGCCGTTGAATCGGGAAACCAGTTCGCACTGGTGATTGAGAATATCAATGGTGAGGTGTCCTCGACGCTAAGCGTCGCCACCGCTCACTCGATGTTTGAGAACTTCGGGCGCGAAGAGAACTGCCCGGGGCACGTAGCGCTCGCGCTCGATCCCAAGGTCTGCGCGAAGTGTGGCGTTCACATCGACAGCTTGCGGCCGCCCGAAGATCCAGAGAGCCGGCAATGAAGATCACCGCAGAAGATGGCGAACATTGCTGGCGTAGGGTGTTCCTGGTCTCGCCTGAGATATGGATCGATGGCGTCCAGCTGCATTCCGTGATCGAGGCCGATGACGAAGCTGGATACGTCGTCCAGCCGCAATTCGACGAGGAAGGCCGCTTCGTTGTCGTCGACGGCGAAATCAAGACCCTGCGTCGTAACGGCAAGGTCAGCTTCGAACGCGGGCAACGGCGGAGCTTGATCGATGCCGATTAGCCGCCCGCAACGCGTTTCCCGCCCCGAGCCGCCAGGCTCGCTGCTCAAGCGCATCACCGCGGCCGCACCGCGGCGCGTGGAGGCAGAACCGAAAGGAGGTGACCCAAAGTACCTCGCTGAGGTGCGGCAGCTGCCGTGCCTTTACTGCGGGGTTGAACCGTGCGGCGAGGCAGCTCACGTCAAATATTCCTGTGCCGCCTTCGGCATGAAGAACATGCTCGGCAAGCGTGTTTCCGACGATCGCGCATTGCCGCTGTGCCGCGACGACCACCTGAACGCGAAGCACGCCCAGCACCGCGGCGGCGAAGAAGCGTTCTGGGCGCAGCTCGGGATCAACCCCTATCGGGTGACCACGCGGCTCTACGCCCAGCGCGGCGATCTGGTCGCGATGCGGGCCGTCGTGATGGTTGCGATCGCGGAGCGGAGCAAACAGCAATGAGCGGCGTCAGCATCATCATGGCCGGCGTGCTGATGCGCGACCTGCAAGCCCGCGGCATCCGGCAGGTCGAGCTCGGCGACTGCGAGGCCATGGTCGCCCGCATGCTCGATTGCACCAGCGTCATCGAACGCCGCATCAGCGACGACGACGCCCCGCCGCGGCGCTGCGCCACGAATGAGGTCGACCTCGACGGCAGCTGCATGGCCTGCGGCGCTATCCAGGGCGAGGGCTGCCAAGCGCTTAGAGTGGAGGCTGACCGATGATCTCCGATACACTCCACGATGCCGCCGAAGAAATCCGGCAGTATCTCAAAGAATTGCCCGACGCCTACGCCGACACGGCGCCGTTGATCGTCGACCTTTTGGCGAAGATGGATGCCGTCCGGACACTGCTAGACCTGCCGCCCGACGAGCCTCGCCAATGACCCTTTCACCAGGTGAACGCCGCCGGCGAGCATGGGCCCTTACGGTGCGCAGCCCCGATCAGTCGCGCCCTCCTCCGACCCCGGCGGTGCCTCGGAAGAGCAGATCGTTGGTCTATTTCGTACGCGCCGGTGAATTCATCAAAATCGGCAGCGCAGCCGATGTGCGCCAACGACTGATCAACGTGCAGACCGGCTGCCCTTTCACTCTCGAGCCCTTGCTGGTGTTGCGAGGCGGCGCCGCCCGCGAACGGCAACTTCACTCCCGATTCAGGGCCGGTCACATCAGGGGGGACTGGTTTCGCCTGACCGACGATTTGCTCGCCTTCATCGCGGACAATCGCACCCACTGTGTCATGGATCGTGGAGCAGGGGCATGACCCGCCCGGATAACTCCGATCGCCCCTACCCCAACCGTGGACTTCGACGCGAGGACGCCGCCGCCTGGGTTGGATTCAAACCATCGACGTTCGACAAGCTTATCGCCGAAGGCCTGATGCCGCGCGGTAAACTTGTGCATGGCTGTCGCATATGGGACCGCTATGAGCTTGACAGGGCTTTCGAAAGCCTGCCGGATGAAAGCGCGCCCTCGCCCGCCAGCGACGCCCCCCTCCAGCCTCAAGCCGGCGGCTGGGCCAAGGTGAACTAAGCTCCATGCCCGAGATCCTGCCGCGCTACGTCCACCACGACCCGGACCGGCACGGCAACGACCGGCTTTACTTCATCAAGTGGAATCCCGACACGAAGAAGCTGCGCAAAAGACGGCTGCGCGAAGCGGTCGGTTCGGCGGAGTTCTTCGAGGAATACGCCGCGGCACTCGCCGATCGGCCCTACGCCAAGGCCGTGCTGGCATCGACAAAGGCCGCTCCGCCGGCGCAAGTGAAGGTCAACACGCTGCGCTGGCTGTGCGCCAAGTACATGCGCGAGAGCCTCGAATTTCGCGGCTATGACATCGAGACCCAGAAGAACCGCCGCCGAATCCTCGCGGCCCTGTGTCGGGAGCCCGCAAGCGAGGACGATCCCGAAGACGTCGGCGAGCTCGGCTGCGATATTCCACAGGACAAGATCGAACTACTGGTGAATCGGAAGGCACTGACGTCGATCGACGCCGCCAACGCCAGGCTCAAGGCGATCCGGAAGATGTCGGAATGGGCAGTCAAGCAGACGCCGCCCCTGATCCAGGTCAACCGCGCGAAGGCGATCGACCTGTTGAAGCGGCCCAGATCGACCGGCCATCACACATGGTCAATCCCGGAGATCGAGATCTACGTCGAGCGACATCCGCCCGGCACCAAGGCTCATCTGGCCCTGATGCTGTTCCTGCTGCTAGGGCAACGCATCTCCGATGTCGCCAAGTTCGGCCGGCAGCATATCCGCCTGCCCCGGCACATCGCGCCCAAGCTGCGCAAGATCCACCCTGGACGCTGGCTCGCCTTCCGCCAGCACAAAAACCGGAACCGTGCCCCGGTCGACCTGGTGATCCCGATCCTGCCGCAGCTCGAGACGGTCCTCGGCGAAGCCAAGGATGCCGGCGTGCTCGGCGCGATGACCTTCCTCGAAACGGCCCACGGCAAGCCGCACACGACCAAGGGGCTTGGCAACTGGTTCTGTGACCGATGTGTGGAGGCCGGCGTTCCCGGACGCGCCCACGGGCTCCGCAAGGCCGGCGCGACGATGTCGGCGGAGAACGGCGCGACGCCGCATCAGCTCATGGCGATCTTCGGATGGAAGACTCTCGCCCAAGCGGAGCTTTACACCAAGGCCGTGCAGCAGCAGTTGATGGCCGGCGGCGCGATGAGCCTGCTGGTGTTCACGCCGGGCGGACAGGACGACGATGACGATTAAAACGGTGAGAAAATCAGGCGAAAAAGCTAAGCAACTAATAGTTTGCGGAATAGCGCAATTTGGCAACTTCATGCTGCGCGGAGAACAGTAGCCGGACAAAGGTGGCCGAACTCGGCCTTAGCCGCGCGAATTAACCATTCGTATTTTGAGGGCAGTGCAGCTCGTTCGCCAGCTCGGCTCTGAGTTCGTCCTCCAGATCTGGATATGCTTCGCCGTCGGGCCATGGGGAAACTCTTTCGCGAGCTGGCGACAGTGCGCCAGCTTCCGTTCAATTGCCGAAATATCCCAGATCTTTCCATGAATATCAAAGTCTTGCGGCGATTAGGGTCCCGCGTCTGAGCCGGACCTCGCCCCGCATCAGCGACGTGATCAGCAGAGCGGCATTAAGCAAACTGCCAAGATCGGACCAGCGCCCCGCCAAGCTCGCGTCCTAAAAGCCGCGAATCAACTACCAAATTTTCCCGATTCCAGTTTGCTTATGTATTAAAGATCTATATAAGTTTCAATTCGTAAATAAATTTTAATCAGCGTAGGAGTTTTAACATGAATATTATTCGCTCGGCAGTTGCGAGCGGGATTATGGTCGCAACAATGGCGTTTGCTGGAATTGCCAGCGCCGTTCCAGTCGTGAACACGACCGGAGACCTGTCCGTCAGCATCGGTCAGAATAATTCGGCTGATGAAGCCAAAATCTATCTGGACAAGCTGACCGGGAAGACGATCACAGGTCACGTGGGCAGCCAGTCTGGAACGCCCCTCGTATCTTTCGTCAGCGACATCATCGTCGATGCCAAAAACGGCTTCGCTTCCATTGACGCGACCGGAAGCGGCAGAACTCTGGCGCCCTATCACGATCTGCTCATCACCATTGCGGCAGGCTTCACCTTCACCGATCTGGTGTTCGATATCCTGAGCCCCAATCCATTCACGATCACGGCCTCCAATGGCGGTTTTTCGACCCTGAGCAACCTGCCAAATGGAAACACCGAATTTACCGCGCTGGCAATCAACGGCACCAACCTGACTTCGATTGCATTGCACTCCACTCTTGGCTTCGAACAGATCAAACAGTTTGAACTGTCCGGTGTGATGGCAATTACTGCCGTTCCCGAGCCGACTACATGGGCCATGATGCTGCTTGGCTTCGCCGGCGTGGGCTTCGTTGCCTATCGTCGTCGCTCGTCGGCCGCGTTCCGACTGGTCTAATCGCGGGTAATATTTTCCCGGAGAAAGGCCGCCCTTTGGGCGGCCTTTTGTCCATCCGCGCCTTGCATCGCATCAGAATTCGCGGGGGGCGATCATTGTGATAATAGATTTGGAAGGCATTGATCTCGAAGAGATGGAGTCGCTACATACTAGAATCCATCAGAAGCTCACTGAAATGCTGGAAGCAAAGCTCCTACTCATTGAGAGGCGCCTTGCTCTGCTCTCCTCACGCCGGCATCACAACAATAACGCGGCGCGAGGCGCACCGACATCCATGTCTGACTCCATCAGCCCGTAGACGTAGAGGGTAATTGCATCGGACGCCTCAGCGACCATTGCCAATGTCCCTTGCCGCCGGCCCGTGCGCAGCAGCTCATGGCCGGCGGCGCTATGAGCCTGCTGGTGTTCACGCCAGGCGGGCAAGACGACAGCAACGATGATTAAAGTGGTGAGAAAATCAACGGTTGGAAGTCATTGAAAACGCGTGGAACGATCTTTTTTCTCACCTGCATTTCATCCCATTGAAAATGCTTAAAGATGGCGACCCTGCCGGGATCGCCAATTTCAGTCTCATCCGTTCATTGTGAGCCCAATCTACGACGCGCACCCGCACGGTCCGCTGTCCTTCACGAACGCGTGGGCCGCCTCGTTCCGGGCTTTGATCCAGACAAACGAACCCTATCTATGCGCCGAGCGACGTGCGCCCGATAAGGATTTCGATGCCACTATCCGACTTGACGAGAATGGCGATCGCATCTGCGGTCGCGATTGTGGCAATATCGTTCCTGGCAGTTGACGCGGGAGTCGTGAACTCCGGCGTCATCACCAAGCCCATCGCGACGGCGCGGGCCTCCATCGCCGACGTAGCAGCGAGTCAGCATCAACTCGCCTTCGCCGTTCAGGCGTGGGCGCGTCGCGGCCAGCAGAAGCCGGCCGTGGAAGAATGCCTGGCGATCGATTGAAACAGCGCACTCGCCGCTCTCGTCCGGCGGATATATCCGCAACGTAGCAATCATGTCTGTTACAGGCCGTTATTCCCCCGGATGAAGATCGTCCAAATCCAGCCGAACAGTGCGCTCAAGGCGGCGACCGATGCGGCGATTGCCGCGGTCCGAGTCCACCAGATCTGCCGCTCGTGCCGTTCGATATCCGCCTCGGATTTTTGATTATCTTTCCAGTTCAGCCATTCCTGGGCGAATCCGATCGTCATGACGGGCGCGGTTCCGATCGCAATCGCTCCTGCGGATGCCGCGTCGGTCTGGGCTAGGCGCGCTCGGACGTTGGCTGCACCCGTCTTTTCAAGCACCGCAAGCCATTGCTGGGACTGTTCGTCTGACACATGCCACGTGCATTCCCTGTAAGGAAACGCTTTCGGTCGCTCTGTCATGGCCTTGCACCGTACTCACCCTTCAGTGTCGCCCTGATGTCGCGCCCACCACTCGGCAATCGCCGCCGCAAGATCATTCCACAACCCGGTCGGCAGATCCGGCACCGCCACGCGGACGCTGTACCGATCAGTCGTCGCGTCGTGAAACCACTCGGTCGCCGCGAAATCAAAACCAAAACTGCCGGCGTGGCGAATGGGGAAGCCTTTGCCGCCGAAGTCGCGGCTCATGTCTTCGGCGGCTTGCCGCGCGGTCGCCTCATCGAGGGCGCGCCTGCCGCGAAGCGTGACATAGAGGCCGTGGGTGAAATGCAACTCGGCCGAGAGCGAAGCCAGCTCGGAGGCGAAATACCGCGCCGTGTGGCGACCGTTGCGCAGGATCGCCGCGACGCGCCTTTTCGTCAGGGCCCAATAGGCCGCCGAGCCCACGAATGGCGGAAAGTGCGCCGGCAGCGCCGCGCCACCGAGAAGCCGGACGGCATTGCGGGTTTCCGCCGCCAGGCTTTCAGACAGCAGCTGGCCTGCCTTGAGGTCCTTCCGGCTCCAATGCACGAAGACGGCAGAGCCGAGCCGGCCGTATTCCACCCCGAGCGAATCCAGCTTGTTGTGGCTTCGCACCAACACGACGGGAATGTCCCATCGCGCCGCCCATCCCAGGACGCGCCCGATGCGCCCCGACCTGCCGGCGAAACATGTCGTGTCGAAAATCAGCAGATCGAGCCCCGAACCGTCGCAACGCAGAGCCGCTTCGAACGCCCCGGCAGGGGCGCATGAATCCAGCAGGAGAAGCCGCGGCGAGGCCGCCGCAGCGAACGCTTCGCCCAGCGGCAGCCTGGCGGTCACAAGCCGTAAACGGGGAACGAGGCTCTCGATCAGCTCCAATGTCTCGCCGTAGGTGCCCGGCAGCACCACGATATCTGCCTTGCCGATGATTCGTGCGGACGCGAGCAGCAGCGCGGAAATCGCGGCCATGCCGGAGGCGGTATAGATCACCTCGCTCCTGCAGCCCCGCGCGAGCTCATAAAACGAGGGACCGCGCACCTTGAGGTCCGCGCGCTGATAATCGTAGCTGAATACGAACGGACCGCTGGAGGGAGACGCCGCGTGCGACCAGGCGGTCTCCGTCGCCTTCCAGTCCTGCAGCGCATGCTCCGCGCGTAGCGCGGCCGCGAGCTGAAATTTGCACTCCACCACCTCGTCGACCGATTGCGGCCGAGCCAAATGCAGCGGGCTCCTCAGGCAATCGTTCAGCAGCCCGATTTCCCTGTGCTTTCGTTCGAGATAGGCCTCGGAGGTCTCCATGCGAATCTTGATGAGGGTGGTGTTGGCAATTGCGACTGACTTTCAACGTTCGGCGAACGCATTGGCTCCAACAGTCGGTCTCGCTCATCCTTGCAACGAAGACCGGTCCTCGCCGTTGACACGGCACAAGGAGAACATCATGAGCGATATCAGAGAGCACATGAAGATCATCGGCAAGGACGGCGCACCTGTCGGCACCGTCGACCGCGTCGAAGGCAACCGCATCAAGCTGACGCGGAAGGACAGCCCGGAAGGTCACAAGGACCATCATCATTACATCGACGCGAAATATGTGGGTGCCGTCGAAGGCGATGTCGTCAAGCTTTCGGTCAATGCCGACGCGGTGCCGAAGTCGGAAGCTGCCTGAGCCAGCAAGTCCCTTCGGGGACTTTTTGTTTGTTCACGGTCCTGCTCCGCTTCGTTCCCTGAAACGAATCGCGATCGGAAATTTGTCATCCGAACAAGTCTTAACGTCACGTTTCGGCAGCTCGCGTCAGGCGTCGAGCGTCACGAGCACGGGCCGTAGCCGATAGGCGTCGATTGCGGCGTTGGACAGCAGCAATCGTCGCCGTTCGCCACCTCGCATCATGCGGTCGATCCTGTTCAGGATGAAACGGGCCGCGTCCCTCCGCTCGCCGGTAAGCTGGCCGGATTGGTCGAGATATTTCCAGGCAATCTCGAAGGACTCTGCGCGCAACTCGGGATCGGTCATGGCAGCTCAACGCCGGGTGGGAACCGACGTTCCATCGGTGCAGCGCCCCTCACTCCGGTTGGCCTTCATGGTCGCGCGCGAAAAGAATGGAGGAGACGCGGAACGAACCTGCGATCAGCGTGTTCGAGATTCAGTGGTGCCGATTTGCCAGCCCCGATCGGCTCTCGAGAACCCCGTGCTTGTCCCCCCGAGCACGGGGTTTTTCTGTGAATACCTGTTCTCTCGTACGAGCGTGGGCCTAGTCCGTCCGCTCTTCGCGCCGGTCGCGGGCGAGTTGATGCCAGGCCAGGGCCAGCTCGATGAGACGCTGCCGGTCGGGACCTTCGGCCGCCACGGCGCGCTTCATCGCCGCCTCGGCTTCATGCTGTGGATCGTACTTGGTACACATGAACGCAATTCTAGCCGGACGATCTGGACAAGCGCGTGGCAATTTCGTCCGTATGATTGCGGGGTTAACGCCTCCCCACACGGATTTGCAACGCGATCCAACTCACCAAACTGTCGAACGATCGGCAACCATTGTCGGCTTGATGAGCACCGATCTGTGAAGTGCGTCACAGCCGACACCCGGCGCCTCCGCTAAACAATGCTCAGCGCTCTCAGGGAGCGAGAAGGCATGGGAGGTATTCCCGTCATGACACAAGAAGCTGCAGCCGAAATTGCCGTCCCGACGCGGCGCGAACGCTCCGACCCGCTCGGCATCGCATATCTTGCGACGATCGGCATCGTGATGCTGGCCTGGATCGCAGGCCTGGTCTGGGCTGCGATCGCGTTCTTCAGCTGGCTGGTGTCCTGACGCGCGGGGCGATGGCCCTTCAATCAATTCCCGGCCAGCTGACGGCCAGCCCAAAACGAAAAGAGGCGGACTTTTCGCCCGCCTCTTCGCTTCAGCTCTCGCCTGGAGTGCTCAGTAGCACGCCCGGGGGTCGGCCTGCACATACTGGCCGCTCGGATAGCGGTAGTAGCAGTTGCCTTGGGCCAGATAGTAGCCGGGGCGCGAAGCGGCCGTCGCGCCGGCGATCGCTCCGGTGGCACCGCCGATCACAGCGCCTGCGGCCGCACCCGAGGCGTTGCCCGAGATCAGGCCGCCCAGCACGCCGCCGACAATAGCGCCGCCAAGCGCGCTCGCACCGGGGTCGGCCGGCGGCGGAGGCGGCGGCGGTTCGTAGGCGGCGGGCGGGGCATAGGCCACGGGCACGTCGTCGTAATAATCCTCCGAGATGTAAGCCGGGGGCCCCTCCATCCGCCGCGGATAATAATACCGCGCGCCGCCCACATCCCACCACCAGCCGGAGCGGCCGTTGTGGACTTCGCGGCGCCAGCGTCCGCCATCCCAGGCGAGATGGCCGCGATAGGCGTGTCCGCCCCAATCGCGCGCCGGCGCCGGACCCCTGGCGTAATTGCGTCCCGGCGGCGGACCGCCGGCATTGCGCGGCGCAGGACCTGGACTCGCGAGAGCAGGATTTGGACCCGGACCTGCATGACCAGGACCGCCGGCGTAGGGCTGGACGCCGGCCTGTGGCGCGGGCCGGGCAGCCTGCTGCGGCGGCGGCCCCTTTCGCATGTTCTGAGGCGGCGCGCCGGCGCCTGGCCCGGCCGATGGCTGGGCGGCGTCCCTCGGCGGTCTGGCGTCCTGAGCCTGTGCCGGGACGGCGAGCAATGACATCGCCGAAACCAAGGGAATGATGATCTGGATGCGACTGGACGCACTCATGCGTGCTTGCCCCCTACTCTCTCGATTGCCGTCAATAACCGTGATGCTTGGCGCGATAGACGATTCGGCTCGCGCTGAGCTGATGCCGGCTGACATGACTGACCTGCTTTGGTCGGCCAAGTCCCGTTACAAATGATTAAGATCACGACATTTTTTCGTCCGCGCGGACCGTGCTGGAGTGCTGCTAGCGGGCCGGCTCGATCACATTGCAGTTGGTTCGTCCGGACATCAGGCAGTCCTGCATCTTGCTGGCCGAGGTGAGATCGCGGGCGAGCCACCAGCCGACGCCGAGGATCACGATCGCGATGATCAAGCCGGCGATAGCGCCGCGGCGGTTGTCACCGGATTGAGGTTTTGGAGGGGATCTGGGCTTCGCGCCCGGTTCGGGCCGAGCTTCGGACTTGGCTGCTTTGGATTTGGCTGCTTCGGACTTGGCTGCTTCGGACTTGGACATGGCTGGCCGATCACGGGGGCGAGCGGGCTTTATCACCTCTGCGGCGTGGCGTCACATCCCGCTCGGGCTTCTCTCGGTTAGCCTCGGGTCGGCCGCATCGCTTCCTTGCGCGAGGTTTCGGCCGCTGGGATCGCCTGCTGGACCCGCGGGGCGCAGGTCGTGAGCACAAACGCGGTCTGGGTGCATTCCCAATCTGTGCCTAGGACGGCACTTTCGATCGGCTGCGGACGGGCGAGGAGCAGCGTGGCGCCGGCCAGGGCTGCCACCACAACGGCGATTGCGAGCGCCTTCAGGCTCAGTCGTGAGATCGTCATACCCGTGCTCCGCGTCTCATACCGGGGCGGACGCTAGGCACCGCCCTGGTGCCCCCTTATGAGGGACATCACAATTCGGCAGTTTTTCGGGGCTACGAGAGATCGTCGGGGGCGGCGATTTTCGTCTACCTGATCGGCTGCGATTATAGGTGGCATCACGGCGCGCGCCGATGTACACGCATCTGCGTCGCGCGGCGCCCGCTATGCCCAGCCGACGTACCAACAGGCAGTGATGTAGGATCGAAAGCGAGGATGACAAGGTTCGCCGATGAGTGGATTTAGGGAACCAGGCTTCTCCGACCGACAAAAGGCGGCACAGGAAGCACGCAAAAACCTTTTGAACAAATTCAAGTCGCAGCCGGGGCCGGATGATCCCGCGGTTGTGGCGAAGCGTGCGGAGCGCGAGGCCCTTGCGGCCAAGCGCGCCGAGGCGAAGGCTGCGCGCGAGACGGAAAAGGCCGAGCAGAAGCGCCTTCAAGAAGAGGCTGCCGCGCTCGAGGCCGCGCGGATCGCCCGCGAAGCCGAAGAAGCCGTCGCGAAGGCGGCCGAAGCCGAGGCCGATCAAAAGGCCAAGCGAGACGCCCGCTACGCCGCCCGCAAGGCGAAGCGCAAGTAACGCTCGCAAGTCTAACGCTCGCAAGTCACGTTCAATTGAATTTGGGCTGAAACAATATCCGGGGGCGGTCTACGTGACCGCCCCCAGATTTTTGGCGCGCGTCTGCCTGTCGCAAGCGCCTCCTCGACGATGGAAGATCAGTGCTTCTTCATCATCCCGTCGTCTTTCTTCATCCCGTCCTTCGACATCGTATCCTTCTTCATGCCGTCGTCCTTGGACATGGCGTCCTTCTTCATGCCGTCCTTGGACATCGTGTCCTTTTTCATCATGCCGTCATCCTTGCCCATCTTGTCTTGGGCAAAGGCGGCCGGCGACAGCGCGAGGCCGAGCGAGAGAACGGCCGCTGAAACGCCGAGCGCGATGCGGGTACGAATGGTCATGACTGGTCTTCCCTTCGAGATGAGGTTTGTCAGCGACGGACGCCGCTATCTGATCTCGACGGATTGCCACGGGGCGTTGTTACGCGGCCGCCGATAAATTTCTGCGCGCCGCCGCCGTCCTTTGTTCGGCGGATGGAGAAATCGGGGGTGTGCAACGCAGCATGGCCGACACTTGCCGCGGCATTCAGTCTCGAACTATCAGATGAGAGAACATTGTCCGAAAGACCGGCTAGGATGGGCCTCAGCACGGTCTCGAAGACCAACCCAAAATCACGGCAAACAAGACCCCTCCAAAGAACCGTCCAAAAAACCGCCCAAGAAACCATCCAAGGGAATCACGCCATGCTTACGCGCCGCCACCTGATCGCGACCGCCGTCGCCGCACCCGCCATTCTCCGTTTCGGCACCGGCACCGCGCATGCCGCGACCACGCTGAAGATCTCGCATCAATTCCCCGGCGGCACCGTCGACAAGGGCGATTTCCGTGACCGGCTCTGCCGCATGTTCGCCGCCGAAGTCGCCAAGCGCAGCAACGGCGACATCGCCGCCGAAATCTATCCGAACTCCTCGCTGATCAAGACCAACGCGCAGTTCTCCGCGATGCGCAAGGGCGCGCTCGACATCAGCCTCTACCCGATGCCCTACGCCGGCGGCGAATTGCCGGAAACCAATATCGGCCTGATGCCGGGCCTTGTCACCACCTACGACCAGGGCATGCGCTGGAAGAAGGAGCCGGTCGGCAAGGCCTTGACCGACTTCCTCGCCGACAAGGGCATCATCCTGCTCAGCTGGGTGTGGCAGGCCGGCGGCGTCGCCAGCCGCTCCAAGCCGATCGTGGCCCCCGAAGATGCCAAGGGTCTCAAGGTGCGCGGCGGCTCGCGCGAGATGGACATGGTGCTGCAGACCGCCGGCGCCTCGGTGCTGTCGGTGCCCTCGAATGAAATCTACGCAGCGATGCAGACGGGTGCTTGCGATGCCGGCATCACCTCCTCGACCAGCCTGATCTCGTTCCGCCTCGAAGAGGTCGCGAAATCGCTGACCTCGGGCGCAGGCGCGTCCTACTGGTTCATGCTCGAGCCGCTGATGATGTCGAAGGCGATCTTCGACAAGCTGCCGAAGAACCAGCAGGACGTCCTGCTCGCGGTCGGCACCGAGCTCGAAGCCTTCGGCCGCAAGGGCGCGCAGGACGACGACGTCGAGGTTGCCAAGGTCTACGAGAAGGCCGGCGCCAAGGTCTCGGCGCTCGATGCCGCGACCGTCGGCAAGTGGCGTGACATCGCCCGCGACACCGCCTGGAAGGACTACGGCGCCAAGACCGCGACCTCGGCCAACCTGCTCAAGCTCGCGACCGACGTCGCCGCATGAGCCACGGTCCGCTTCCGGATCGTGACGACCAGGCCAACGCTGCCGCAAGGACCGGCCTTGCGGCGGCGATCGATCGCGGTCTCGCCATCCTCAACAACATCATCGTCGTGTTCGCAGCGATTGCGCTGATCGCGGCCTGCGCCATCCTGAGCTACAGCGTGCTCAGCCGGGCCTTGTTCAAGGCCGCCAATTACTGGCAGGACGAGGCGGCGGTGTTCCTGCTGGTCGGCGCCACCTTCATGACCGCCGCCTACGTGCAGCAGAACCGCGGTCATATCGGCATCGAGGCCTTCGTCGGCCTGCTCTCGCCGCTGGCGAACCGGATCAGACTCTGGCTGGTCGACGCCGTGACGCTTCTGTTCTGCGCTTTCTTCGCCTGGAAGTCCTGGACGCTGGCGCATGAAGCCTATGTCGACGGCCAGGTCTCGAACTCGATGTGGTCGCCGCCGCTGGCGATCCCCTATTCGCTGATGGCGTTCGGCATGAGCCTGCTCTGCGTCCAGATCCTCGTGCAGCTTGCGCTGCCTTTCGCTGGAGCCAGGCGTTCATGAGCGTTTTCGGTATCGGCCTCGCGTACGGAATCGCGACGCTGGTCGTGATGTTTTCGGGCATGCCGATTGCGTTCGCGCTCGGCGCGGTCGCGGTCGTGTTCATGGGCATCTACATGCCCGCCGCCTCTCTCGATACCGTCACGCAGAACGTCTACGAGGAAATGGCCTCGATCACGCTGCTGTCGATCCCGCTCTTCATCCTGAAGGGCGCCGCGATCGGCAAGTCGCGCGCGGGCCAGGATCTCTACTCGGCCCTGCACGCCTGGCTGCACCGCGTCCCCGGCGGCCTCGGCGTCGCCAATGTGTTCGCCTGCGCGCTGTTTGCGGCGATGGCGGGCTCCTCGCCCGCGACGTGCTCGGCAATCGGCTCGGCCGGCATCCCCGAGATGCGCAAGCGCGGCTATTCCGGCGGCTTTGCCGCCGGCATCATCGCCGCCGGCGGCACGCTCGGCATTCTGCTCCCGCCGTCGATCACCATGATCCTGTTTGCGGTCGCCGCCGAAAAATCGCTGGGACGGCTGTTCCTCGCCGGCATCGGGCCCGGCCTGCTGCTGGTCTCGCTGTTTGGCGTCTACGCCGTGATCCGCTTCCGCCAGGAATATGCCGCCGCCGAAGCGATCTACAAGAACGGCGGCCCCGAGGCTGCGATCCTCGCCCGCGACGAGTACACGCTCGCGGAACGCTTCAGCGTGCTGCCGCGCGTGATCCCCTTCGTGCTGCTGCTCACCGGCGTCATGATCGCGCTCTATGGCGGCTACGCCACGCCGTCGGAGACCGCCGGCCTCGGCGGCCTCCTGGCGCTGGCATTGATCGCGGCGATCTACAGCGTGTGGCGGCCGAGCGACCTCGCCCCGATCCTGAAGTCGACGATCCGGGAATCGACCATGCTGATGATGATCATCGGCATGTCGCTGCTCTATTCCTACGTGATGAGCTATCTGCACATTTCGCAATCGGCTGCCGAATCCGTCGTGGCGATGCATCTGCCGCGCTGGGGCCTCTTGTTCGCGATTCTCGTCATGGTCGTCGTGCTCGGCTTCTTCCTGCCACCGGTCTCGATCATTCTCATGACCGCGCCGATCATCCTGCCGCCCCTTCGCGCCGCCAATTTCGACATCATCTGGTTCGGCGTCGTCATGACCATCGTGATGGAGATGGGGCTGATCCATCCACCCGTCGGGCTCAACATCTTCGTCATCCGCAACGTCGCGCCGGACATTCCCCTGCGGGAGGTGATCTGGGGCACGTTGCCGTTCGTGCTGCTGATGATGCTCGCCGTGCTGCTGCTGTGCTTCGTGCCAGGGATCTCGACCGGGCTGCCGGACCTGGTGATGGGCCCGGACGGGAGCAGGTGAAACTCGCGTAGGGTCAATGCGGTCAGAAAAGCGGTGGGTTACGCTTAGCTAACCCACCCTACGATTTCTCTTTGCGCCGCGACCGCGGTGCGATCGCCACCACCTGCAGCAGATCCTTGCGCACCGCCTCGATGTGACGCTCCAAAAACCGGCAGGCCTCCTCGACCTTCTGCGCGCGACAGAGCGCGATCAGATGGGCGTGCTCCTTCTCCGCCGTGCCCATCGCCTTGGTGTTGGAGAGCTGCAGGCGCGTGTAGCGGTCGCTGGTCTGGAGCAGTGACAGCACGATCGCCCGGGTGCGGGGCTGCGGGGCATGGACATAGAGCGCCATGTGGAAGTCGGCGTTCAGCTGTCCCCATTCGCTGACGTTGCGGGCCTTGATCGCCTTCTCGAAGCTTTTGTGGATGTCGTCCAGCCCGGCGAAATCCTCCATTGTGAATCGGGGAGCCGAGTGCGCCAGAAGCCGCGGCTCCAGGATCCGGCGCAGGTCGAAGACGTCATTGATCTCGTCCAGCGATAGCTCGGAGACGATGGCGCCCTTCTGCGGAACGATCCGCACTAGGCCTTCCGCTTCGAGCTGAAACAGCGCCTCGCGCACCGGGATACGGCTGACGCCATAGGCCTCGCCAAGCGCATCCTGGCGCAGTTGCGATCCGGCCGGATAGGTCCCGTCGAGGATTGCCTGCCGGAGCTGGTCGACGATCGCAGCCGACAGAGTGCGATGCTTCAGAGGCACTTTCATCCGATCTTCCGTCCCTCTCCGACTCGGCCGGCCGGAACGGTCCCTGTTTTGCATGTTGAGGTCATCGCGTCCCCGCAAAAAGCGCGTGCACGCCTTCGACGCAATCCGCGATTCCATTTGACAGCCAAAATGTATAAATTATACATTAAGCCATCGCACGATAAATCTCGCGGGCAATGGGGCCTCTTCATGATCGAGCAGACGATGCCGGCCACGCGCGCGCTCAGCTTTCGACGCATGGTCGTCCGCGCCTCCTGCGCCCTGCTCGCCGTCGAGCGGATCGCATTGATGGGCCTGATGTACCTGCTCACCGTCCTGATCCTGGTCAACGTCGTCACCCGCTACTCGCATTTCCCGATCTACTGGATCGACGAGTCCGCGGTCTATTGCGTGGTCTGGCTGACATTCGTCGGCGCCTCCGCGATGACGCGGCTGCGGCTCGATTTCGCGGTGACGATGCTGACGGAACGTCTTTCGCTCCGCGCCCAGAAGATCGCGAAGGTGATCTCGACCGGCCTCGTCGTGGTGTTCGGCCTCGCCCTGATCGTCACCTGCGTGCTTTGGATGGACCCGATTGGCCTCGCCCGCGCCGGCTTCGACGGGCGCAAGCTCGCGGCCCAGACCTTCAACTTCCTCTACACGGAGCATACCCAGACGCTGAACTGGCCGACCTGGGTGCTCTATCTGACGCTGCCGATCTTCGCGGTGTCGATGACCGTGCACGGTCTCGCCAATCTGCTGGAAGATCTCGAACTGGTCCCGCGTACGCCGCCGAAGGGCTTTGCGCTCTCCGAGCTCGACGGGGTCAACTGATGATCACGTCAGCAGCCTTCCTCGCGATCATGCTGGTCGGCGTGCCGATCGGCCTCTGCCTGTGCCTTGCGGGCTTGGTCTACATCGCGGCGTCCGGCAATCCGGTGCTGTTCCAGTCCTATCCGCTGCAGCTGTTCGGCGGCGTCGACAGCTACGGCCTGATCGCCATCCCGCTCTTCATCCTGATCGGCGAGATCATGAACGGCGGCGGCATCACGCGGCGCATCGTCGACATGGCAATGGCCTTCGTCGGCTCGCTCAAGGGCGGGCTCGCCTACGTCAACATCCTCGCCAACATGTTCATCTCCTCGATCCTGGGATCGGCGACCGCACAGGTCGCGATCATGGCCCAGATCATGGTCCCGGAGATGGAGAAGAAGGGCTACGACAAGACGTTTGCGGCGGGGCTGACCGCCTATGGCGGCATGCTCGGCCCGATCATCCCGCCATCGGTGATGTTCGTGGTCTACAGCGTGCTCGCACAGGTCTCGGTCAGCGACATGCTGATCGCCGGCATCGTGCCCGGCGTCATCCTCACCGTCATGTTCTGCGTCGTCATCGCGCTGATGGGATATGTCTACAATTATCCGCGCGCGGACTATCAGACGCCGCGCCAGCGCGTGGCGACGATCCTGCGGACCTCGCCCACCCTGCTGATCCCGATCGTCATCGTCGGCACCATCCTCGGCGGCCTCGCCAACGCGACGGAATCCGCTGCCGTCGGCGCCGTTGCCGCAGCCCTGGTCGGAAAGTTCTGGACCAGGGAGTTCGAGTTCTCGCAGCTGCCGCAGATGATGCTGCGCAGCGCGATCTATTCGGCGATCGTGTTGTTCCTGGTGGCCGCCGCGGCCGTGTTCTCCTGGGTGCTGATCTTCGGCAAGGTGCCGCAGGAAACCGCCGCCTGGATCCAGACGGCCGCCAAGGACCCGATCAGCTTCATGCTGATCTGCAACGTGATCCTGCTCGTGATCGGCACGGTGATCGACGGCATTCCCGGTCTGATCATGACGGTGCCGATCCTGCTGCCGGTCGCAACCGAGGTCTATCACATCGATCCCCGGCATTTCGGCGTCGTGGTGGTGATCAACCTCGTGCTTGGCCTGTTGTCGCCGCCGGTCGGGCTCTGCTTCTTCGTCGCGGCCGCCGTCACCGGCGCCAAGCCCGGCAAGATGTTCATGGTGACGCTGCCGTTCTTCGTCATCTCCTGCGTCCTGCTGGTGCTGCTCTCGCTCTATCCGTCACTCTCGCTGATCCTCATCAAATAGGCCCGTCCAAAAGGAAGCCCGACCATGCCGCTTTCTCGCCGCCGCTTTCTCGCAGCCAGCGCCGCCGCATCGGTGTTTGCGCCGTCGTTGGCGCTCGCCCAGGCCAAGGAATTCCGCCTCGGCCTGATCACGCCGAACGGCCATTCGTGGAACAAGGCTGCGCTCAAGTTCGGCGAAGACCTGAAAGCCGCCACCAACGGCCGCCTGACCCTGACCGTGTTCCACTCCGGCCAGCTCGGCAACGAGCCCGCAATGATGCAGCAATTGCAGTCCGGCGCGCTCGACATGGGCTTCATCCAGGCCGCGGAGCTCGGATCGCGTGTGCCGCACATCGCAGCGATCAACGCGCCCTACATCGTCCGTTCAACGCCCGCGGTCGCGAAATTCGTGCGGCATCCGGCGGCCATTAAACTGTTCGAGGTACTGCCGCAGGAGACCGGCACGATCGGGCTCGGCTGGGGCATCACCGGCATGCGCGCGGTATTCTCCTCCAAGGACCTGAATTCGCTCGCCGACATCAAGGGCATGAAGCTACGCATCAATCCGACGCCGGTTTATCGCGACTTCTATTCCTCGCTGGGCGCGGCACCAACACCGATCCCGACGCCGCAGGTGTTCGACGCGATGGCCAATGGCCAGGTCGACGGCCTCGAGGCCGATCTCGAATTCTCCTGGAACCAGCGCTTCGACAAGGTGTCGAAGGTGATCCTGCAGATGAACGCCGTCTTCATGCCGATGGCCGCAGTGGTCTCGGGCCGGGTCTGGCAGTCGCTCCCCGCCGCCGACCGCGAGCTGATCGCCAAGACCGTCAAGTCGACGCTGGACGCGCAGATCGACGAGTTGGCCTCCAACGAGCCCGCGCTGATCGAGAATTTCCGCAACGCCCCGATCCCGATCCGCCAGGTGCCGGCCGGCGATACCGAAGCTGTCATTGCCGAGTTCGACAAGATCTGGCTGCCGAAGGCACCCGTCCTCGCCGAGCTGCGCAAGGTCAGCGCCACGCTCTGATCCCACCCGCCATCCCCTTCAAAACACCCGGCGGATCCAGCCCCCCGCCGGCAAAATCCACTCGGAGTAAAGCCATGAGCCGCCGTGTTTCCTGGGAAGGCGTCTTCCCGGCCGTCACCACGCAATTCCACGACGATCTCTCGCTCGACATCGATGCGACCGCAAAGGTGATGGACGAGCTGATCCGTGATGGCGTCTCCGGCCTGATCGTCTGCGGCTCGGTCGGCGAGAACACCTCGCTGGAGCGCAAGGAGAAGGTCGCGATCATGGAGACGGCGAAGTCCGTCGCGGCCGGCCGCGTGCCCGTGCTGTGCGGCATCGCCGAATTCACCACGGCCTTCGCCGTTGAAACTGCGAAGGAGGCCGCGCGCGTCGGCATCGACGGCGTGATGGTAATGCCGGCCCTGGTCTATTCGTCCAAGCCGCACGAGACCGCCGCGCATTTCCGTGCCGTCGCCACAGCGACAGACCTGCCGGTGATGCTCTACAACAATCCGCCGATCTACAAGAACGACGTCACTCCCGACATCCTGGCCACGCTCGCCGACGTCGAGACCGTGGTCTGCTTCAAGGATTCCTCCGGAGATACTCGGCGCTTCATCGACACCAGGAACATGGTCGGCGATCGCTTCGTGCTGTTCGCCGGCCTCGACGACGTCATCGTCGAGAGCATCGCCATGGGCGCCGTGGGGTGGGTCTCCGGCATGTCCAACGCCTTCCCGCGCGAAGGCGAGACGCTGTTTCGCCTGGCCAAGGCGGGGCGCTTTGCCGAGGCGATGCCGCTCTACGAATGGTTCATGCCGCTGCTGCATCTCGACGCGCGTCCGGACCTCGTCCAGTGCATCAAGCTGTGCGAGCACATCATGGGTCGCGGCACCGCGCTGACGCGCCCGCCCCGCCTCGCGCTGCTGCCGCAGGAGAAGGCCGAGGTCGAGGCGATGATGGCCAAGGCTCTCAAGAGCCGGCCGCGCCTGCCGGATGTGGGCCTGAAGGCAGCCTGATCCTGCAAAAGGTCTCCCAGCCGTCATTGCGAGGAGCCCTTGCGACGACGCAATCCAGACTTTTCCCGTGGAGGGACTCTGGATTGCTTCGCTGCGCTCGCAATGACGGAGAACTAGGAACTGGTGCGCCTCTTCTTCGCGTTCAGCGCGGTCGCCACACGGCTCACGGGCGGCTTGCCCAGCACGCTGCTCATCTCGTTGGTCGCCGCCAGCAGTCGGTCCATATCGACACCGGTGCTGACGCCCATGCCTTCGAGCATGTAGACGACGTCCTCGGTCGCGACGTTGCCGGTCGCGCCCGGTGCGTAGGGACAGCCGCCGAGGCCGCCGGCGGCGGCGTCGATGGTGCGGACGCCCTGCTCCATCCCCGCATAGAGGTTGGCGAGCGCCTGGCCGTAGGTGTCGTGGAAATGCATCGCCAGCTTGTCGGCTGGAATGTTGGCGCTGACCGCGCGCAGCATCGCCTTGGCCTTATCAGGCGTGCCGACACCGATGGTGTCGCCGAGCGAGATTTCGTAGCAGCCGAGCTCCCACAACGTGTTGGCGAGATCTGCGACAGCTTTCGGCTTGATCTCGCCGTCGAAGGGGCAGCCGAGCACGCAGGAGATATAGCCGCGCACCTTGACGCCATCGGCCTTGGCGCGCGCCAGCACCGGCTTGAACCGTTCGATGGACTCCGCGACCGTGCAGTTGATGTTGGCCCGCGAAAAGCCCTCGGAGGCGGCGGCGAACACCGAGACGATCTTGGCGCCGGCCGCGCGCGCGGCGTCATAGCCCTTCTCGTTCGGCACCAGCACGTGGAATTCGGCGCCGGTCACGTGGGCAACGCCGCGCAGCACGGCGTCCGAGCTCGCCATCTGCGGGATCGCCTTGGGCGAGACGAAGGCGCCGACCTCGACTGTATTGAGGCCGGCCGCGACCAGCGCCTCGATGAAGGCGATGCGCGCCTCGACGCTGACCGCCGTCTTCTCGTTCTGGAGGCCGTCGCGCGGCCCCATTTCGATGATGCGGACCTGATCGCTCATCTCATTCTCCGGAAGGCTCGACCACGGCGAGCTCGACGCCCTCCTGGACGATGTCGCCGACCTTGCATTTGATGGACTTCAGCACGCCGGCATAAGGCGCGCGCAGCGTCTGCTCCATCTTCATCACTTCCAGCGTCAGGATCGGCGCGCCCTTCTCGAGCTTGGCGCCCTCCTCGGCCAGCATGGCGACGACGGTGCCCGGCAAGGGCGCCGCGATCTTGTCCGCGCCGGCCTGCTCCTCCGTCTCGCCGCCGAACGGATCGACCCAATGCAGGTCGAAGCGGCCGTTGCGCGTGCGCAAATACAGCTCATGGCCGTCGATTACGGCCGCGACCGACGTTTTGACGCCGTCGAGCGTCAGATCGAAGCCGCCGTCCTTCACCACGGTCGTGAACGCCAGCTCGCGCTCGCCGATCACCAGTGTGGACGGGCCGCTGCCGTAGTTCAGCATAACCTTCTGCTCCGGCCCGTGGCCAACGCGGAACGCAAAGCTGCGCTGGCGGCGGCCGACCGGCATCCAGCCAAAGGTCTGCCAGGGTGAATTCGCTTTCGCCTGCGCAGCCTGCCGCTCGTCCTTGATCACAGCGGCCACCGCGGCGCAGAGCTCGAGTTCGCCCGGCGCTGGCGTGGCCTGCGTCAGGACCGCCAGCTCGCGCTCGATGAAGCCGGTGTCGATTGCATTCGCCCTCACCTTCGGATGCGTCATCAGCGCGGACAGGAACGGGATGTTGGAGACAATGCCGCGGACGTCGGACTCTTCCAGCCCGCGATTCAGCCGCTCGATCGCGACATCACGCGTCGGCGCCCAGGCGATCATTTTTGCCAGCATCGCATCGTAGTACGGGGAGACCGTATCGCCCTCGCGATAGCCGGAGTCGATGCGCAGCCCCCCGGTTTCGGCGGGCAGACGCCACGTCGAGATCTTTCCGACGGACGGCATGAAGTTCCTGGTCGGGTTCTCCGCATAGACCCGAGCCTCGACGGCATGTCCGTTGAGCTTGATCTGACCTTGTTTCAGCGGCAGCGCTTCGCCGAACGCGACGCGCAACTGCCACTCGACCAGGTCGATGCCGGTGATCAGCTCGGTCACGGGATGCTCGACCTGAAGGCGCGTGTTCATCTCGATGAAGAACACGTCCTTGCCGTCGGAGACGAACTCGATGGTGCCGGCGCCGACATAGTTCACCGCGCCCGCCGCCTTTCGCGCGGCGACGCAGACCGTATCGCGCTGGGCCGCATTGAGCGTCGGCGACGGCGCCTCCTCGATCACCTTCTGGTGGCGGCGCTGCAGCGTGCATTCACGCTCGAACAGCGACAGCAGATTGCCGTGGCTGTCGCCGATCACCTGCACCTCGATATGCCTGGGGTTATCGAGATATTTTTCGATCAGCATGCGGTCGTCGCCGAACGCGGCTTTTGCTTCCCGCTTCGCGCTGACGATTGCAGGCGCAAGTTCATCCGCGGAGCGAACGATGCGCATACCGCGGCCGCCACCGCCGGCGGAGGCCTTCACCAGAATGGGGAAACCGACCTTCTCGGCCGCCTTCGCCAGCGTCGCATCGTCCTGGGCCTCGCCGTGATAGCCGGGCACCAGCGGCACACCGGCCTTCTCCATCAGCGCCTTGGAGCCGGACTTCGAGCCCATCGCGGTCATCATCGCCGCGGTCGGGCCGACGAAGACCAGGCCGGCGTCGAAACAGGCCTGCGCAAACTCGGCATTCTCCGACAGGAAGCCGTAGCCGGGATGGATCGCCTCCGCGCCGGTCTTGCGCGCGGCCTCGATCAGCCGCTCGACGTTGAGATAGCTGTCGCGGGCGCGTGCGGGCCCGAGCAACACGGCCTCGTCGGCGAGCGCGACATGCATCGCGTCACGGTCCGCCTCGGAATAGACTGAGACCGTGCGCAGGCCCATGGTGCGCGCGGTGCGGATGACGCGGCAGGCGATCTCGCCACGGTTGGCGATCAGGAGGGTGCGAAAACGGCGGTAGAGCTTTGAGCGGTCCATCGCATCACATCCTGAACAGGCCGAATTTCGTCGGTTCGATCGGCGCATTTGACGCCGCCGAGAGGCCAAGGCCGAGCACCAGCCTTGTATCGGCCGGATCGATCACGCCGTCGTCCCACAGCCGCGCGGTCGCGTAATACGGGTGCCCCTGGCTCTCATATTGCGCGCGGATCGGCTCGCGGAATTTATCTTCGTCTTCTTTCGACCAGCTGTCGCCCTTGGCCTCGATATTGTCGCGGCGGACCTGGCTCAGCACCATTGAGGCCTGCTCGCCGCCCATCACCGAGATGCGGGCGTTGGGCCACATCCACAGGAAGCGCGGTGAGTAGGCGCGGCCGCACATGCCGTAATTGCCGGCGCCGTAGGAGCCGCCGATCACCACGGTGAATTTCGGCACAGAGGCGGTCGCCACCGCCGTCACCAGCTTGGCGCCGTCGCGCGCGATGCCGCCGGCTTCGTATTTCTTGCCGACCATGAAGCCGGTGATGTTCTGCAGGAACACCAGCGGAATGCCGCGCTGGCAGCACAGCTCGATGAAATGCGCCCCCTTCAGCGAGCTCTCGCTGAAGAGAATGCCGTTATTGGCGATGATACCGACCGGAAAACCCCAGATGTGGGCGAAGCCGCACACCAGCGTCGTGCCGTAGAGCTTCTTGAACTCGTCAAACTCGGAACCGTCGACGACGCGCGCAATGATGTCGCGCACGTCGAACGGCTTGCGCCCGTCGACGGGGACCACGCCGTAGATCTCCTCCGCCGCGAACAAGGGATCACGCGGCGGATGCATGTTGAGGTTCGGTCGCACGGATGGCTTCAGCGTGCCGACGATGCGGCGGGCGATACCGATCGCGTGCGCGTCGTTCTGGGCATAATGATCGGTCACGCCCGATTGCCGCGAATGCACGTCGGCGCCCCCGAGCTCCTCTGCGGTCACCACCTCGCCCGTGGCCGCCTTCACCAGCGGCGGCCCGCCGAGGAAGATGGTGCCTTGATTGCGCACGATGATGCTCTCGTCCGACATCGCCGGGACATAGGCGCCGCCGGCGGTGCAGGAGCCCATCACGATCGCGATCTGCGGGATGCCTTGCGAGGACATCTGGGCCTGGTTGTAGAAGATGCGGCCAAAGTGACGCTCGTCCGGAAAGATCTCGTCCTGCAGCGGCAGGAAGGCGCCACCGGAATCGACCATGTAGACGCAGGGAAGATTGTTCTGCCGCGCCACGTCCTGCGCGCGCAGATGCTTCTTCACGGTCATGGGATAATAGGTGCCGCCCTTGATGGTGGCGTCGTTGGCGACGATCACGCATTCGCGGCCCGCGATGCGCCCGACCCCGGTGACGACGCTCGCCGAATGCACGTCGCCGCCATAAAGGCCATAGGCCGCGAGCGGCGACAGCTCCATGAACGCGGTGCCGGGATCGACCAGCAGGTCGACGCGCTCGCGCGCCAGCATCTTGCCGCGCGAGGTGTGGCGGTTGCGCGAGACCTCGCCGCCGCCGCCCGCGACCTGGCTCAGCTTTTCGCGCAGATCCGCGACGAGGGTGCGCATGGCCTCGGAATTGCGCGCAAAGTCCGATGAAGACGTATCGATGCTGGAATGGAGCGGCATGTTGATTCCAATCGCGTGAAGGTTTTAAGCCGTCTCAGCCATCAATTCGCGACCGATCAGCATGCGCCGGACCTCCGAGGTGCCGGCGCCGATCTCGTAGAGCTTTGCATCGCGCCACAGACGTCCGACCGGAAATTCGGAGGTGTAGCCGACCCCGCCCAGCGCCTGAATCGCCTCCCCCGCCATCCACGTCGCCTTCTCGGCGGAATAGAGGATCGCAGCGGCGGCGTCCTTGCGCAAGCTGCGCGCGTGATCGGCGCGGTCGCAGGCACGCCCCACCGCATAGACATAAGCGCGCGTGGCCTGCCAAGTCGCATACATGTCGGCAAGCTTGCCCTGCATGAGCTGGAAGTCGCCGATCGGCTGCCCGAACTGCTTGCGCTCGTGCATGTAGGGCACCACCGCGTCCATGCAGGCCGCCATGATCCCGAGCGGCCCGCCCGAGAGGACCGTGCGCTCGTAGTCGAGGCCGGACATCAGCACCCTGACGCCCTCGCCGACCTTGCCAAGCACGTTCTCCTCCGGCACCTCGCATTCGTCGAAGAACAGCGGATAGGTGTTGGAGCCGCGCATGCCGAGCTTGTCGAGATGCTGGCCATGGCTGAAGCCCTTGGTCCCCTTCTCGACCAGGAAGGCGGTCATGCCGCGCGGGCCCGCTTCCGGATCAGTCTTGGCATAGACCACCAGCACGTCGGCATCGCCGCCATTGGTGATCCACATCTTCGAGCCGTTGAGCACGTAGCGGTCGCCGCGCTTGTCGGCGCGCAGCTTCATCGAGACGACGTCTGAGCCGGCGCCGGGCTCGGACATCGCGAGCGCGCCGACATATTCGCCGGAGATCAGCTTTGGCAGATAGCGCTCGCGTTGCGCATCATTGCCGTTGCGGCGGATCTGGTTGACGCAGAGGTTGGAGTGGGCGCCGTAGGAGAGCCCGACCGCGGCCGAGCCGCGCGAAATTTCCTCCATGGCGACGATATGGGCGAGATAGCCCATGTTGGAGCCGCCATATTGCTCCGGCGCGGTCATGCCGAGCAGGCCGAGGTCGCCAAGGCGCTTCCACAGGTCTGCCGGGAATAGATTGGCTTTCTCGATCTCGGCGGCACGCGGGGCGATCTCCGCCTCCACGAAGGCGCGCAGCGTGTCGCGCAGCATGCCGATGTCTTCGCCCAGATCGAAATCGATGCTCGGGATATTCAAGGCGATTCCTCCGTCTTTTGGGGACCGAACCTAGCGGCATCGGGGCCCTTCTGCCGTCGAAAAGGTTGCATTTTCCGCCAAACTTGGCGAGGATTTTCCCGGAGGATGTCCCATGCCTTTTCAGGTCGCAACCGCGATCCCGCGCCGTGCCGTGACCCCTGCCGCCTTCGTCCGCGGCGTCGTTGCCGCTTACGAACGCTACGGCCGCGATCCGACCGAGGCGCTGAGCCGGGGTCAGGTAACGCCAGACCTTGTCAATTCTCCGGAGGGGCGGGTCACGGCCGGCCAGTTCGAGGCGCTGGCGGGCCATGCCATGCGCGAGCTCGACGACGAGGCGCTCGGCTGGTTCTCGCGGCGGCTGCCCTTCGGCACTTACGGCATGCTGTGCCGCGCCTCGATCACCGCCCCGACGCTGGGGGTCGCGCTCAAGCGCTGGTGCCGGCACCACCGCCTTCTGACCGAGGACGTGCTGCTCGATCTCGCGGTCGGCGAGGAGACCGCGGTCGTGTCCATCCGCGAATTGGCCGACCTCGGACCTCTACGCGAATTCTGCCTGGTCACCCTGCTCCGCTATGTCCTGGGCTTTTCCTGCTGGGCTGTGGATTCCAGGATCGCGCTACGCGCAGCGGAATTTCCGCACCCCGAGCCCGGCCATGTCTCGGTCTATCCGACCATCTTTTGCCGAAACATCCGCTTCGATGCGGACCGTGCTTCCATCACCTTCGACAAGCATTACCTGTCGCTGCCGCTCACCCGCAGCGCGGCGGACCTCGACAACATGCTCAAAGGCGCGCTGCGGCTGACCGTATTGCCCTATCGGCGCGACCGGCTGCTGGTCGAGCGCGTTCGCCGCGTGCTCCGCAACGCGCGCGGACGCAGTCTCGGAGCCGAGGATGTCGCAAGCGAGCTGGCACTCTCCACTCGCACCATGCATCGGCGCCTGCGCGAGGAAGCGACCTCGCTGCGCGATCTCAAGGAAGAGGCAAAATTCGAACTCGCGAAGCAGGAGCTGATGCGCGGTCGCAGCCCGATCAAACGGATCGCGGAGATCGCCGGCTTCCGCAACGAGAAGAGCTTTTCCCGCGCCTTCCGCACCTGGGCCGGCGCCTCACCACGCGAGTTTCGCGGCAGGTATCGCTGACGCGCGGGCTGTGATGCTGTTGCGGCCTCCGGGATCGAACTCGGAGGCCGCAATATTTCGAAACCGGTCTCGATCAGTTCGAGTTGGTCTGCCCGCCCGGGCGAAGCTTGGTGCGCGACTGCGTCTGCTTCGGCTAGAAGGCCAGCGCGTCGGTCGACGTCTTCGCGCCGCCGCTCTGGGAGCACGAGCCGCCGATGCCGCCGGCCGCGGCCCGGCAGGCCTCCATCGTCGGGTAGCCGCAGCCATGCGCAGCCTGGGCGCCGTTGGTGATGCAGTAGTCTTCTGCCTGGGCCGCCGGCGCGGTCATCATGAGAAACGCAGATGCAAACAGCGTCGCCGCGGATGCGACGAACGTCTTCGAGATCGAGGTCATGTTGTCTTTTCCTGCTTCAGGGTCCCACAAAAGAGGCCTCGGCATGCGACGCAGGCTGAGGTTCACACCTCGCATGTAGGCGGACACCAGGAACCGGCAATCACGCTTCGGCGCATTGCAGGACTTCGCAAATCACATGTCAGGGTTAGGTGATTTACTTACCTTTTCATCGGCCTTATCCGAACCTGTATCGCGGTAAGGGAATTACCCCGGCGCCTTCGGATTATGGATGTCGTGTGCGAGCACGTTTTGGACTTCTCGCTACCGAACTATCCTGCCGCCGCGATCTCCTGCAACGGCAGCGGCACGTCCTTCGCCACGCCCAGCACCGGGAAGCTGCGGACGTTCTTCACGTTCGGCATCGCGGCGAAATGCAGGAGCTGCTGGCGCATGCTCTCGACGCTCGGCGCCACGCATTTGAGAAGATAGTCGGTGTCGCCCGATATCCGCCAGCACTGCTGGATGCGCGGGATCGCGGCAATCGAGCTCTCGAAGGCCGCCAGCACCGGCTGGGCCTGGCTGCCGAGCTGGATCGAGACGAACGACACCACCTCGTAGCCGAGCAGCCGCTCGTCGATGACGGCGCGCACCGCTCGGATCACGCCGCGGCTGAACAGGGATTTCAACCGCCTCACGCAGTTGGGCCCGGACACCCCGACGCGCAGCGCCAGCTCGTTGTTGCGAACCCGCCCGTCCTGCTGCAACTCGGAGAGTATTTTCAGATCGACGCCGTCGAGCTGGTCACGTCCGGCCATACCCCACCTCGTCATGAGCCTGTCTTGCGTGGCAGCGAAGCACGGGGCGGAATGGCTGCCAAGGGCAGGACGATGGAAGAACCCGCCGTGGTTGCCCGAGCTTATTCCGGCCAGCCGCAGGCTCTTACGGGGGGCTAAAACGTGGGTGCCCGGGGCAAGCCCGGGCATGGCGAGAGTCTCGACGCGTGGCCCGCCCTCAATGCGTCCAGGGCTCACCGCGGCGGAATGAAAAATTGTCCGCATAGGCGACCGGACGGCGCACTGATTCCTTCGGCTCGATCACCTGGTAGGCGATGCCCTTGCGCTCGCAATAGGCGACCGCCTCTTCCTTGCTGTGGAAGTGCAACGTGATCTGCTGCTTCATGTCGCCGGACGAGGTCCAGCCCATCAGCGGCTCGACCGCGCGCGGCTGCTCGGGCTCATAGTCCAGCTGCCATTCCTTGGTCTTGGACCGGCCGGATTGCATCGCGTTCTTGGCGGGCTTGAAAATGCGTGCGGTCATGGATGGTCCGGGCCTCTTGTTCGTCTTTTCGTTCGATTTCGATGCGTCACGGTAGCAGTTGGTGGAAACCGCGGGCATAGTATAGAGACACCTTTTGGGAACTGATCGGTGATTCCGGCCCCCGGGATGCCTCGCCGACGGGTATAATCATTATGCTGCATCGTGACAATTGCGTACCCGCCTTCCGCGCCTCGCCCGGCGGCCCTGCTTCGTTGACCTCTCCCTGTCCGTCCCCTCCGAAAGCTCCCGTCGCATGTCCTTCCTGAACATCAACGCCACGCTCCCCGAGAAGGGCCGTGACCTCAGGCTCGACCTGTTTCGCGGCATTGCGAACTGGGCGATCTTCCTCGACCATATCCCCGACAACGTGGTGAATTGGATCACCACCCGCAATTACGGCTTTTCCGACGCCGCCGATCTGTTCGTCTTCATCTCCGGCTACACGGCCTCCTTCGTCTATGCACGGATGATGCTCGAGCGCGGCTTCCTGGTCGGCGCCACCAGGCTGACCAAGCGGGTCTGGCAGCTCTACGTCGCCCACATCATCCTGTTCGTGATCTACATCGCCTCGATCAGCTATCTGGCGCTGCGCTTCGGCGATTCCGAGATGATCAACGAGTTCAACGTCGCCGGCCTGGTCGACAATGCCACCGAGACGCTGCGCCAGGGCCTGTTCCTGCGCTTCAAGCCACTCAATCTCGACGTGCTGCCACTCTACATCGTGCTGATGGGGCTGTTTCCGCCCGTGCTCTGGTTCATGCTGCGCAAGCCGGACCTGACGATGGCATTGTCCATCGTCCTGTGGCTGACCGCGCGTCATTTCGGCTTGAACCTGAACGCCTATCCGGCCGGACAATGGTACTTCAACCCCTATTGCTGGCAGGTGCTGTTCGTGTTCGGCGCCTGGTGCGCCATGGGGGGCGCGCGGCGCTCGATGGCGCTGATCAATGCGCCGGTCACGCTCTGGCTCTGTCTCGGTTACATGCTGTTCGCGCTGGTCATGACCATGGCTGGCCGTTTCCCGACCCTCGGCGGCATGTTCCCGGAATGGCTGTTCTCGGCATTCAACCCGAATGACAAGACCAACCTCGCGCCCTACCGCTTCATCCACTTCGTCGTGATCGTGATCCTGGTGATCCGCTTCGTGCCGAAGGACTGGCCAGGCCTGGAATGGAAAGGGTTCGACCCCATCATCGTGTGCGGTCAGCAGTCGCTCGCCGTGTTCTGCGTCGGCGTGTTCCTGTCCTTCGTCGGTCATTTCGAGCTGTCGATGAGCTCGGGCTCGCTGTTCGCGCAAATCTTCGTCAGCGTCGCCGGCATCGCGATCATGACGACCGTGGCCTATTACATCTCCTGGTCGAAGAGGCAGGACAAGCCGCTGAAGCCGCCCCCGCCCAAGCCTGCGGCCGCAAAGGCAGGCTGAGCCGGAGACGCCTGGTCCTCCAGGCTCAGTTCAGTCCCCGGACCGTTGCCCGCTTGCCCGGGATCGGATTGACCTGCCTCAACCAAGGGCGGCGCCGGCCGGCCTAATGTCGCCGCGACGCACCCCGCCGCAGCGACGTCTGCGGCCTCTCCCTCGGACAAGGCCAAACACATGCCCTCTCATTTTCACGCCGTGGTATGGATCGACCATTCGCAGGCCCGGATCTTCCATCTCGGCCTGAGCGGCTCGGACGAAATCACGCTGCATCCGCAGCTGGCGACGCGTCATCTTCATCACAAGGCCAACGCGATCGGCAGCGGCCATGCCGCGCCCGACAAGGCGTTCTTCGCCGAAGTGACCAAAGCCCTCGCCGATGCCGGCGAAATCCTGATCATCGGGCCGGCGAGTGGGAAGACGGAGCTTGCCAGCCACATTCGCGCACACGCGCCCGACATCGCCAAGCGGATTGCCGCGGTGGAAGCGGCCGATCATCCCTCCGACAACGAAATCGTCGCTTACGCGAAGCGTCACTTCAAATTGCCGCTACCGCGCGTGCAGACGCCGGGATCGGCCGCGGGCGAACGGCATTCGGGTTAAGGGGCGTGGCTGCTAGGCCGCGACTTCGCCGTCGAACTCGGTGAATTTCTTGTAGATCCAGTCGCGGCCGTCGTGGCGACGCCAGACCTTGCCGTAAACCAGCTGCCCGTTGATCGAGCGACGCGGCACGAACACGGTCCAGAGGTGCCAGATCTCGGTCCAGGTCGCCTGCGGACCGACGGTTCGGACGTTGCGATCGAAAGACATGATGCAGAACTCACAGGATACGAGCACTGCGACGAACTGTGATGTCGTGTGAGCACGAATTCAGGCAGCCCATCGCGAGCCGGACCGATCTGATAACAGTCACAAAGGCGGCCGCAACAACCGCTCGCCCTTAACCTAACCGATCAACCTTACTTCCTGTGAGCGCGCGGCAAGACCGGTTGAAAGCGGTCGCCGATTTTCCTAGACTGTGTGCGATTTGAGGATGAGCGCGTCGTTTTGAGGACGCGCGGTGATTTCCAGGCTGACGCGAATTTTTGAAAACGATTGATGGGCGGGGGCCACCACGATGAATTTGCAATGTGCATGTTTGCGCTTGGCACTGCGATCAACATCGCCTGCGCTGCTCGCAAAGAAGCCGGCGCAGGAACTACCGAACGTTGCCAACGACAATCAGCTGGGTTGGCCGTTCCTGCCGTTTCCATTCGGCTGGTACGCGACGAACTGATGGTCGGAAAAGCGCAACGCCGCGCAAGCGGAATATCATCGCTTGGCGGCGTCCGTTAGGCATTGGGCGCTGAAATCCCCCAACACCTATATGTCTATGGCGATGACCAAAGGTTCGACAAAGTTTTACGATTTCCGCGCCGTCCGACCCACCCAATGCCTTGAAAAATCGCGCGGAAGTCGCGTTGCGCAAGGGATGAGCCAGGGTTAGGAAGGCTTTGGCGGCTCCGGGCATCGGCACGGAACGCACCGTGTCGGCTTCGCCGGGATAGCCATGCTCGGCTGGAGCTGCGCTCGCTTGGATCGCGATCTGGAGCCGGCGATTTGTGACTGCGTTTGGATGTCGAAGATCGTCGTCTTGGTAATGACAGATGAGGCCGAGGAGCATCTGATGTTCGCGGTGCGGCAGATGGAGCAGATGCAGGATCGCTACAAGAAGGATTATTGCGCTCGGTCGCACGGCGAGGTACGGGGGGCGTCAAGAGGCGGCGTCGTCGAGCCCACGCGACCGGCAGCAGCTGATGGCGCATAGCCGACGGTCGAGCGTTAACGAGAACGGGCCCGCCGGTTCATGCTGGCGGGTCTTTTTGCTTTTATTGAACGGCCTCGGCTCTGGTGTATTGTGGATTTTGCCGCAATTCTGCCAGACAAGGGCGATTTGGGGACGTGAATGGAGCCAGCTGCAATTTCGTCCGTCTCTGTGGCTGATTTTGAGCCCCACGGGTACTTCAACGGGCAGGCGTACCGTTTCGAGCCTGATGGCGCCATCTATTCGGTGCGTGAGGGCCGCGTCGTCAGGTTCACCGATTTCGATGCCTTCGTCGCGGTTGCACCGCCGCATTGGCGACTCGTGCTTGTCATGCTTTTGCTACTCCACGGCCTTGCGTGTTGCGTTTCGCTCGTGCTGGTGCAGCATTACTATTCCTATCTGCCGATCATTCGGTTCGATCCGCACACGCTGGTGCGCGCGAGCGTCAGCGTGTTGCCGTCCTTAGGCTTGTTTTTGATCGTCGCGTTCGGCCGGGCGAGCTTCGGAACTGCGTTGAGCTTCTATCTGCTTACCGTCGCGGCCGGGTTTTCTTGGCTGGTACCATTTTCAAGCTTTGATTACGACAGGGACCTCGCGACGCTTTCGATCGTTCTCTCCGCGCTCGCGTTCGCTTTACCCGCAGTGCGGCTGCCCGTTCGACTACCGCAGCCGCCACGATTGTCGGACCGAGCCGTGGGAAGGCTTCTGGCCGTCCTCATGCTTGCGAGCGGGCTGATCCTGGCGGTGGCTTCAACTTACAATTACCGCATCGTCGCACTCGCCGACATCTACGAGTATCGAGGCACCGGCGCTGAAATGCCGAAATGGCTGCGCTACGGCTGCGGCATCGTGGTCGGGGCGTTACTACCCTATGCGTTCGCAATGTTCGCGGCGCGCGGCCGCTGGGTGGCTGCGGCAATCGCAGCTCTGTTGCTGATGGGGTTCTATCCTGTCAGCCTGATGAAACTGGCGCTGTTCGCGCCGCCCTGGTTGATCTTCCTGTTCGTGCTGTTCCGCGTTACGGAGGAACGGATCGCCATTGTGCTTTCTCTGCTGCTGCCTCTGCTGGTGGGATTGGCGACGATGGTGCCCAGGGGCCTCGGGTTCGGAGACGACCCCCACGTGAATCTCGTGTTCGGCGTGATTAACTTCCGCATGCTTGCTGTTCCGGCGATCTCGCTGGATGTCTACAATGACTTTTTCGCGCACCATCCGCTGACCTACTTTTGCCAGGTCTCCTGGCTCAAGCCCTTCCTGACCTGCCCTTACGAGATCCCTCTCGCCGAGACCCTTGCGCGCGAGTATGGTTTCGGCTCGCTCAATGCCTCCGCGTTCGCAACCGAGGGAATCGCCTCACTGGGTCCTGTCCTGGCGCCGTTGTCTGCGTTGCTGTGCGGGATGGTGATCGCTCTCGCAAACGGCATGTCGCGGCACTGGCCGCAGAGATACGTCATTCTCTCGGCTGGCGTGGCGCTGCAAGGCTTCATGAGCGTGCCCTTTACGACCATGCTGCTGACCAACGGCGCGGCCGTACTGTTCCTGCTGTGGTATTTGACGCCGGCCTCGTATTTTGGCGTCGAGGAGTAACCGCCAATAAATCGCAACAAGCACAATGGTTCTCCGGCGAAGTCTTGGCGATGAGCACGCCTGACGAGCTCGGTTCACATAAAGAGGTCCTTAAGCCCGAGCATGCTCCCACTGCAGAGGCTCGACGCATCATCGAGGAATATGCGCACGACCTCCGGCAGATCATCAGGATGCTTCGACGCATCTCAACCGAGCGAACCGCTCTTGACGGCCGCTCCACGACGGGAGGTCTGATCGGCCGCATGGGGCAGCATCAGTACGAAATCGACGATCTCACGCGCATGGAGCGACTGTGCCGGGATATGGCGGAGGAGAGCGCCCTGCCCTTAGAAGGAGCCGCGCTGCTCGAGAAGGCCCGCCGCTACAGCGCCGCCGGCCAGCGCGCGCAGCAGCTATGCACTTGACCTTCCCATGATCGTCCCAATCAGAAGTTCTCGGAAGGAAAGACGCTGCTTTTCTGCCATAAGCACTTGAAAAAGCTGGTCGGGGCAGCTGGATTCGAACCAACGACCTGCAGTACCCAAAACTGCCGCGCTACCAGGCTGCGCTATACCCCGAATGTCCGGCGAGCCCCGTCGATACACGCTTCCCAAAGCGCCAGCAAGCCTTCGCAGGGGCACCGGCAAGCATTCAAAAACGCCGCCAGGACGGGGCAATGGCCCTGGCAATAGCCCCTTGCCCGCCTACTTGCTGCCGAACAGCGGGTGGCCGACGCGATCCCCGGCGCGGATGCCATATTTCTGCGCCGTCCCCGCCACCACCTCCAGAACGGCCCGCGCGGGCCCCCTGGACGAGATGATCTTTGTCGACATCGGCTCGGTATTTTCGGCGATGCGCAGGATGCGGCCGTCGGCGCGAATGAAGATCATGTCTAGCGAGACGTAGGTGTTCTTCATCCACATCGACACCTCCTGCTCGGGATTGAAGTCGAACAGCATGCCTTTGCCGTCCGCCAGTTCCTTGCGGTACATCAGGCCGGTCTGCTTCTCCTCCTCGGTCGTCGCGATCTCGACCGAGAACACCTGCACGCCGTTCCTGGTGACGATCTCGAGCGGCTGGAAGCTGGCGGCGCGGACGGGTGCGCTCGCGACGGCACACCCGGCGATGACGAGGATGGCGGCAAGCCAGCCCTTCGCAACGGCGAAGACGGCCTTTCGATCGAAATTCATGGATGGCTCTCGAGGCGTGGGACTGGACCAGTCCTTACGTGGCGGTCGCCGGAAAAGCCAGAGGCGCGCCGGCCAGCCAGCGCGCCTCTGCTCACGATCGCGGGAAGGTAATTAGTGGGACGAGACCGGCGATCCCGTCTCGGGATGGATCTCGGCCGCCATCATGCCCTTGGAGCCGGGCCCGAAGCGGACCAGGACATACTGGCCGGGCCGCAACTCGGTCATGCCGAAGCGGCGTAGCGTCTCCATGTGCACGAAGATGTCGGGCGTGCCCTCGCCGCAGGTCAGGAAGCCGAAACCGCGCAGCCGGTTGAACCATTTGACCTGGGCCCGCTCCAGCCCGCTGGTCGCGGTCACCGTGACATGGGTGCGCGGCGGCAGCATCTGCGCTGGATGGATCGCGGTCGATTCGTCCATCGAGACCACGCGGAACGCCTGGTAGCCCTTGGCGCGCTGGATGCACTCGACGACGATACGCGCGCCCTCGTAGGCGGTCTGGAAGCCGTCGCGCCTAAGCACGGTAACGTGCAGGAGCACGTCGGGCCAGCCATTGTCGGGAACGATGAAGCCGTAGCCCTTTGAGGCGTCGAACCATTTGATGACGCCGTGAACCTCGACGAGGTTGGCGCTGCTCTCACCAAGTCCGGTGAAGGGACTGAGCGCGCTGTCGCGAGCGTCACCGCCGTGTTCGCCCACCGCGGGAACTCCGACCTTCTTGGACTCAAATCCGTCCGACGACCCCATAACCCCGGACCCCACACATGCCATGCAACCCGCCTGAATGGCGGCGCCGAATCACGCGTCTTTAGAGAATCTTCTCAACTCGACGCGACGCGAATCTTTCGACTCAAAAGATAACACTCCCGGTTGCGACGCATAGACAAAAAAGAGATTCGGCGGAACCTATGAACAGCTTGCACAGCCGCGAATCAAATTGCTGCCTCAATTACCGACAAAGGGCCCGAGCGTTTCGCCGATGTCGTGGCGGATTACGAGGTGGGCGATGTCGTCCTGCTCGGTCGGCTCGCGATTGACGATCACCAGGCGCGCACCTGATTCCTTCGCCATCATCGGAAAGCCCGCGGCAGGCCATACCACCAGCGAGGAACCGATCGCGATGAAGAGGTCGCAGGCTTGCGACAGCGCGGTCGCGCGCTGCATCTCGTCCTCGGGCATCGTCTGGCCGAAGGAGATCGTGGCGGTCTTCACCGGCTCGTCGCACACGGTACAGTTGGGCGCGGCGCCCTCCTCGTCGAAGCGGCGCTTGACCCAATCGAGCGGATAGGCCTGACCGCATCCGATGCAGCGCGCATACGTGGTGTTGCCGTGAAGTTCGATCACGTGGTCGCTCGCGACGCCGGAGGCCTGGTGAAGATTGTCGATGTTCTGGGTGATAATCGCGGGAACCTTGCCCGCACGGTAGAGCGAGGCGAGCGCGCGATGGCCGCGGCCGGGCCTGGCCGCCGCAAACACCTCCTCCATCGCGAAGCGCCGGCGCCAGGATTCGTCGCGCGCCTCCTGGCTGGCGACGAACTCGTCGAATGGGATCGGGCGGTTGCGCGTCCAAATTCCGCCCGGCGAACGGAAGTCGGGGATACCGCATTCGGTCGAGATGCCGGCGCCGGTGAACGGCACGATCCGTTTGGCTTCGGCGATCATGTCGCCGAGACGCTCGACGCCGCTGCGAAGATCCGATGCAATCACGCGGCCTCCCTTTGCTTTGCCGATTGTCTTGGCCGATCGGTTTTGCTGATTTGTTTTTGCGCTAGCTGCAACATGCGCAAGCGACAAGATTGTTGACGCGGTTATCCACTGCGGCGCACGACGTGGTCGGCAATTTTTTCCGCCCCTCGCTTATCACAATCCTGCAATGCCTCCTCCCCATTGACGCCCCAATCAGAAGCGCCAATGCATGTGTTGACGCGACTCAACGTGATTGCGGCGGCAGTGCTTGAGTTCAGTAGGATACATACTCACGTGCAGAGGGGATTTGAAATGACCGAGGACGAACAACGTAAAATCCGCGAACGCGAAGAGATCGCCGCCCGTGTCGCCGCCTTCCGTGCCACCCAGGAAAAATTCAAGCGCGAGCGTGACGAGTATTTCGTGTCGACGCTCGACAACGCGCGCAAGGTGGAGCGGCCCTCGCTCTGGCCGTAACAACACCAGATCACCGAGCATGAAAAAAGCCCGGAGCGTTGCTCCGGGCTTTTCATTTGGTCAGCCGTTACCAGTGACGGTAATAATGGTGGCGGCGATAATACGGTCCATCGCCGTAATAGGCGTACGGACCGGGGCCATAAGCATAGGCTGGGCCGCCATAGTAGCCATACCCCGGGCCGTAGCCGTAGCCATAAGGATGGGACGCGGCGACGGCGCCCGCAGTGATGGCGCCGGCGGCGAGGCCGAATGCGAGGCCCGGACCGATGCCGCGGCCGCGCGCCTCGGCAGGCGAAGGCGCCGCCACCGCGGTCACGCCGACGGCCGCAACGGTAGCCAGAACTGCCAGTGTCTTCCTCATCATGAGTCTCCTCCTTCGTATCTCGCATAGACAACGCCGGCGCATTGCGATGGTTGCGCACAAGGCTGTGGAACCGAGCTCGGATTAAATCCGCCAGGCATGGAACAGGCGCGCGTTGCGCGAATTGTTTGTTCAAGTGCGGACGCCTCCGCCGTCCGGTTGAGGCAACAGCACGAAGACCCCGTCAGCATCACCGATGCTGGCGGGGTTTTCAGTTTCACGAACAGCAAATTGGCAACGCAGCACAATTGCTGCCAGCGGGGAGCGCCTAGGAGGATAAAGTGCCGATATCCAAATTGCTGGCCCGTATCCGCAGGCTGGTTCCTAGATCCGGCGATCAGCATTACGACGAGATCGTCCGCAGTTTCGGTGTCGGCACGCTGCGCCCGCCGCCGACGCCGATGAGCGACGGCGAGTTGGCGCGGGCCATTGCCGAGTTCCTTAAGGAACAGCCGTCGAGCGAGTCCGTAGGCGCCCTCGGCCGGCGGCTCGACCCCTCCACCCCGCTTTGAGGCGCCGGTCCGTCTTGTCCGGGAACATGCGCTTCGCGCACACGTTGCCGTATCCTTCAAGGAGAAAAGAGGCCGACATGCCCGTTTGGCTCGAAGTCCTGCTCAACCTATCCGGTTATGCCGGTTTCGTGGCGCTCGCCTCACATGGCACCGCGTGCCCAGGGAATTGCGCCGACCATCAGATCTCCGGCGACGACCGTTAATTCGTGTGCGGTGGCTGGCCCGCTGTGCGCATCAGCCTGTCGGCCTTGACCGCGACACGCGTGTCCTCCAGCTGCGGCCGCAGCGAGACGCTGATCACCACGAAAGCCAGACAGAAGAGCGTGCCGACGATGGCGACGCGCCGGTAGGTGTGGCGGTCGCCCTGATAAAAGCTCGGTCCTGAAAAAGGTGTCATGAATTCGTTCTTGACAAAATTGCTTGTTGGCCAAAGTCGCTTGTTGGCAAAGTCGTTTCCAGACGTCGCCAGACACACCTACCCCAAGCAGCGGCAAGCGCAACGCGATTGGGCTTTTAACCTAACCGAATAGGGTTATCGGCTTCGCGGCAATCTTCCGTTAGGAGTTGAGGAAGCGTCTTCAGAGCTCGGCGAGCCGCTTCAAACTCGAAGCCGGAGCTTGTGGCGATCCGTTCGGCTTTGTTCCAGCTTCACCTGCCTTTCGTTCTCGAAGAACGAATCGGAATCGCAGAAATCGATGCGAAGCAAGTCTTAACACTTCGTTTGTACGCAAACGAGCGCAGTCACCGACGCTCGCGCGCTCACATCGCGTCTTCGGATTTCGATCGCGGTGGCACCTGCGGAACCGACGGCCTGCCTTTGCGCAAGCGCGGGTGCCGGTCGTACCAAAACACTTTTGCGATCTCGGCAAACATCTCGAGAAACCAGCACGCATCCATGTCGCGTCTCCCTCGCCTGATCTCGTAGCGAGGAGACGCGAACGGGACTGTGCCAAGCATCACGTCGCCTTGGTCAGAAAGGGCATGTCCCGCATCGACACAGAAGCCACGGCTTGTTCTGCATCCGACTCCATTTCGTTCGCAGGGAACGAATCGGAGTCGAGAAATCAGCGCAAAACGATTCCTAACGATCGGTGAAGGCAGGCGTGATTGCCTGGTATCATCGACGTAGTGCGACGCTCATCACGCCGCGCGCTTCACCGTCTCCTTCCCCGACAGATCCTTCTCCGAAAAGCATTCGAGGATCTGGATGCGGAGTTCTTCTGCGGCCGGACCATCAAGCTTCCTGAGCTGATTCCAGAGCCTGATCACTTTCCGTTGTTTCTCGACAGTCATGGGCACCTCCAAAAGACATGGTCGCCGCCATAAAGAGATAGCCCAGTAGAACAAACTAAGAACACAAAGTCCAGCCCTCCCCACGAAATTCGCTCGCCACATCGCCTTCAGCCTTCCGCGCGCTGGCGCGGTTGCTTTTTGGGTTTTCAACCTTAAGTTCGAGCACACGGCCGGCGGCGCAGGCGCTGAAATCCCATCGCAGCCAGCCAGGAAGGCCCCGTGCGAAAGCGCGGGGTTTTTCTTTTGGGGAACGTGCCATCGCCCTCCCCGTTAGTCATTCCGGAGCGAGGGACCGTGACCAGCAAATACTACGCCGTCGAGGTGGTGCGTCAGATCGAGGAGACCGTGGAGATCATGGTCGAAGCGCCGGACCAGACCGCCGCACATGATGCAGCGCTTGCGCACCTGAAGGCGCGCGGCTCCGAATATCAGTGGCTCAATCCCAAATGCGATCTCGTCGTCTGGCGCGAGCGCCAGGTCGATACGCCGGCGATCATCGACGTGTCCGTATCGGCGGAGTAGCAGCCGGAACGAATTTTCCCGTCTCGCGTTGTCAAGTTGAATTCAGTGGTGCTGGCGGCATGTCGCGACGCGGCCGACCAGCTTGAAGAGCCCCGGTCCCTAAGCCCGGGGTTTTTCTTTGAGGGCGCCTGCACGCAGACGCCTCTATCCGAGCGCTGACCCGAACAGCAAAGCAGCCACCCGGGCGTTACGCCGGGTGGCTGCTTTGAGAACTGTCGACGCTCGCCTCTGTCCGCCGCTTAGACCAGCAAAGTCAGACCGGCAGATTGTCGGTCATTCCCGGCGGGACTTCGCTTTGCTTGGTCCGCTCGGCGAGAAGCTCCTTTTCGGCCTCGTACCAGAAGGTGTCCATCGTGCCCGCGGGCTCGCCGGCCTCCTTCCAGAGGTGATAGGCCCGATTTCGAATCTCTACTTCGCTGAGACCAGTCATGTAATTTCTCCCTTTCGGAAGCAAAGCCTGACGACGCCCGAGAGTTCCCTAAGAGAGTTCCTTATTGGTCCAGCACAAGCAAGCAGTCATTGCAGCACTCAGCGAAAAGAAGTCACCGCAACGAAAACGCGAGCCTTAGACGGAGTCCTTGGCCACCTTCAGCGGCGAGGCCTTTACCGACTTGCTCGCCGGCTTCGCCGCGAACTGCATCGGCTCCTTGGTGAAGGGATTGACGCCCATGCGGGCTTCGGTCGCCGGCTTGTTCACCACCGACATCTTTACGAAGCCGGGAATGACGAACTCGCCGGACTCGTTGAGCTCCTTGTAGCCGACGGTTGCCATGTATTCGATGACCGACTTCACGTCGTTCTTCGACAGCTGCGTGCCCTCGGCTATTGCATCAATCAACTGAGTCTTGGTCATCTTCGCCATGTCTGAATTTCCTTCTGTGCGCGCGAGCAGGCTTTGCTCAGGACGCGGTCCAACCGCGCAACGCGCTTCTGATTCATGCCAACTTTCATGAAGTGACGGGGCTTAGAACCCATCGACGCCCAAAACGCAAGCAGGGGGTTCTGGGGGCGCCCGGACGCCGCGGGAAAGATGCCGCAGCTTGCGCCGTTTCCGCCTTGAACCATTTTCTCCCGGAGGCGTCTAACTCTTTGAAGTCCCCAAGCTTCACCCCCATCAGAGAGCCCCGCTTCCCCCAGGCGGGGCTTTCGCCTTTTCCCGGGGGACCCGGCCGCGCAATGCCGGTCAGGCTGGCCCCCCAGGTCTGCGCCTGGGGCCGCGCGGGTGACCGTCACAAGGCAGGTTCTCTTTTCCGGTCATCTCCTGCATAATGCGGCATGGCAAAAACAAAAGTGACCTTCAAAACCGTCCGCATTGCAGACAACGACTGGAAAATCCTGGCGGATTATCCGGACAGCGAACAGCGCGAAATCAAGGGCTTCACCAGCAAGGCAGATGCCGACGACTGGATCAACGGCGACCGCAAGATCGCGTGGCTCCGCTCCCAGGGATACGCCAAGTAAAGCGCGCATAAGTCACGCGCGCATCGCGTGACGCCCCTAGGGGTATGAGGCGCGCTTCGTCCCTCCCCGCTCCAGATGTTCTTTCCGTGCCGGCGCATTGCCGAGCAGGCGGCAATGCCCGCGCGTCTACCGATCTCACGGAGCACCGGTCGAGAAAGCTGTGACCAGGCATGCGCCGTTGAGACTTCGGTAACCTAACGCCTCCAAGCTCCTCTCAGTATCGTTGCGTTGGAGTAACCTCAAAGTGATGGATTTTAACGAGCTGCGTGAACTCGCGGCCGATGTTCGCGTGTTCGTCGACATTGCCGAAGACAAGGCCGAAGCGCTTCGCGCCGTCATCACGGCCTATGACGTGGTGCTCGCGATCTTCCCGTCCGGAGAGGGCATGGGCCTCCACGTCATCAAGGGTGGCGATATCCTGGACCAGATTGCAAAGTCACGAACCCATGCGAGCTACAGCCACACGGCCATCGCGGTTCCCGACCTGGAGCATGCGGAAGTGCTCAAGCACCTGACGGGCCCGGCCGACCAGCGCATTGCGGCGTAGAGCGTTTTCAGCGAACTCGATATCGGTTCGCGCTAAGAAAACGCGTGACAACAATCTGGAGCGGTTCTGATTCAATCAGAACCGACCATGCCCTCGTTGCAGGGTAGAATTTTGCACCCCGGAACGCGCCCCGTTTTAGGAACACGGCTCCTGCGCTCCCGTTGGCCCACACAACCAACCAGGAGTTTGAGATGAAGAAGCTCGTCATTGCGACCGCCGCCCTCGGCCTCATGTGCGGCTCCGCCTTTGCGCAGAACCAGACGGGCCCTGCCCCGCAGTCCGACAACATGCAGAAGCCCGGCATGACCAACACGGACAAGGGCACGATGAGCAGCGGCACGACCGGCATGAGCCATGACGGCATGAGCAAGGGCGGAACGGTGAGGCCCGACGCCTCCGGCCAGGGCGGCTCCGGCCCGGGCAGCGACCAGGGCGGCACCAAGACCCGCAGCAACATGAAGTAAGCCGGTCTCCTGTACGGCCTGCTTCCCGGCCGCGTCGCTTCCCACAAGGCGGCGCGGCCATTTCATGACAAGGGTCGTTTGGAACCTGTCGCGAATGCGCGCCTCACAATCGTGCGCGCACGGAACGGTCAGCCCTCGCCGCGAGTTGCCCCATCTCCAGCAAGGAGATCGTCATGAGCGTTGAAGGCAAAGTGAAGGAAGGCGCCGGGTTCATCAAAGAAGAGATGAACGAACACGGCAAGTCCCCCGAGAGCCAGAAGAAGGCTCAGGAAGGTCGCGACCTGCGCAACGAAGGCCGGATCGAAGACGGCAAGCCGCCGAAGACGACGAAGCCGGGTACCGGTCACTAGATCGCGTTTGAAAACCCCGTTTGGTGAGAGCCGCCCCTGGTCATGTCAGGGGCGGTTTTCTACGTTCACGACCAGCCGATACGTGCCCATGCGATCTTCCGAAGCTGCGATCTCCCGAGCTTGCGGTCCTACATAGACAGCGGGCGGCTCGAACCATGCAGCGCAATGGCTGGTAGAACGCTTCGGCTGTTGTATGGTCGGACGTTTCTTATGAGGGGCTGATGAAGATTGCCATTGTTATCGCCGGCGTGATCGTTGTTGCTGCTGCCGTTCTCGTGTCGGTACAGCCCGACTTTCTGAAGCCTTCGTCTCTGGCACTCGTGATGAAGTCCGACATCCTCGGCTTTTCGCCCGGCATGACATTCGACGAGACCAACAAACTCATCACGCAACGTCGCTACCGCTGCCGTCAGCTTCGCGATTCCTACGTCCTCGAATGCGCAGTCGACGTTGCCAAGGTCACGATCTTTGCCGACGACGTTGACGCCAAACATCCCATCTGGCGCGTCATTGCGGAGTTGAACAATCCGGGTGCCCAGGACGCTGCGGCCAAAGACGCTGCAGTCAAATCGATATCCGACCAGTTCAATGCCCAGCCAACCAAGGACGCTCGGGAAGGATGGATATGGACCGTCGGCCGTGGGCTGAAGCTGACTTACGACGGCACAACCTTGAAGCTCGTGGACGAAGCTGAGGATATCAGGCGTGGCAAGCAGGACGCAAAGCGCTGGGGAGCGCTACGCTGGATGCTCGTCAGTGACGAAGCCGGTTGACGGCCCATAGCGGCAGCCACGATCCCAGCACCATGCAGATCGCAATGGCTGCGACCAGGACGAATTTCAGGGGATGCTGCGAGGATGCGAGCGAACCTTCGAGGTGAAGGTAAGGCAGCATCGCCTCCATGGCTATCCCGATCAGGGCAACCGCAACCAGCCCGCCAACCACCGAAGCGAACAAATTGACGATCCATCCCATCGCGCCGCGCTTGTTCGACCACGCCTCGAAGATCGCGACAGCCAGCATCACGAGCACGAAGATCAGCATGAAGCTCATCGAGCCGCCGACGCTCGCCTTCGACCCGAAGACTTCCACCAGCAGCATGGCCGCCACCGCGAGCAGCGTGATCGCCTTCACGACATTCCTCTTTAGTGTCTCGGCACATGGGCCGCGAAGCCAATTCCGATGCCGAGCAGGCTTTGCAGCATGGCGGTTGGTCGCGCCGGGCTTTGCCGGGGTTCAATCATAATAAGATTTCCGCTCGGCAACTGATGAGGTGCACTCCGCGCAGTTGCGGGCACTCTATCGCATCCGCGCAACCATTCCTTAATGAATTTCCCGCCTAGATTGCGATAGCTTGGATGAACGTGGCGGGGCTTGGTGCGGATCTTCGCGGGTGTACAGGCGATGCGCGGGGTCGCTGCGCTGTCGGTAGTCTGCGGACACGCAATCAGTGCGCGTCCCGATAGGGTCGGACCGGAGCTTGCCGAGGGCGCGCTGACGATTCTCGCGAGCGGCGTCGACATCTTCTTCGTGATCTCCGGCTTCATCATCGCGACCACGGCGGCATCACAACACAACCCGCTGGAATTCGCTTTCAGGCGAGCCCTCCGAATTTTTCCGCTCTATTGGCTGGTGTTGCTGGCGGCGTTTGTCAGTTCGTCCTGGATCGCGTTGGCGCCGGGCGACCGCCCCGCCCTCGACCTCGGAACTATCTTCGCATGGACCTATCCGAACTGGTACCTTGCGCCAGCGTGGTCGCTGGCTTTCGAACTGCACTTCTATGTCGCCGTCGCGGTCATCCTGGCGATCAAGCCGGACCGGCTGTTCGAGATCTTGTTCGCTGGATTCGGCCTGGTCATTCTGGCTCTCGTGTTCGGCCTGGAGTTCGGGATCTACTTGCATCCGCTGGTGCTGGAATTCGGTGCCGGCGTTGTCATCGCCTATCTCCAGAAAAGCGGACGATTGCACTTTTCGCGCCATATCCCGGCAGTTTCCGCGGGCCTGTTCGTGGCCGGCTGGTACTGGATTTTCGTGCGCGGCGCGGCCGACCCGCAATTCGCGCGCGTCCTGACCTATGGCCTCGGCGCGGGATTGCTGATCCATGCTGTGGTCGCTATCGAGATCGAAGGGCGATCCTTCTCACCAGTCCTGCAATGGCTCGGCAAGATTTCGTACGCGCTGTATATCGTCCATTATCCTGTGGTGAAATGGATCGCCAGCTTTGACGGACTGTGGCTTCTGTCGAGCGCCGGGACAATCATCGCCGGCATCCTGCTCTCCATCGGTCTCGCCGCCGCCTTGCGCGTGGCCATTGAGGCACCGATCCTCGATTGGGGGCGCAAGCTAACTCTGATGCGCAGACGCCGATCGCTGCCGGCCGTTCCGTGATCATCTCCCGACGCTGAATCCGGGCAAGTGCGGCCCTTACTGCGTCATGGGCCAACTACGAACAAATAAGGAACAAAATGCATCAGCCGGGATTAAACCTGAAAAGGAGAGATCGCCGTGACTGACAACAAGATGGCTGACAACACAGCGGGCAACACCCAGAAGGATCCGAAAGATTGGGTCTCCGGCGACGACCCGATGACCGGCGCCCAGGAATCCTACCTCAAGACCCTCGCCGAGCAGGCCCACAAGCCCCTCCCCAAGGAGGATCTGACCAAGGCAGAGGCGTCAGAGCTGATCGACACGATGCGGCAGAAGGCCGGGCTCGAGAAGTAAATATCTGGCATCACGGTCATCGCCAGATCACTTCGGTAGACCGCGGATTGCCAGCTGGACGACTGTAACGACAACGAAGGCGACCGCCCCGTAAACGATGGCATTCACGGCCCAAGTGATGGCGACGCCCAGGAAAACGGAACTGCCGACTGCTCCCCAGAAAAGGTAAGCTGCGGAGATGCCCGGCATCTCCCATGCCATCACAGCGATGGAGTAGTCGGTGAGCTGCTCCATGACGAGCAGCACCGTCGAGACGAGCGCCCCGATTGCCAGTGCGACGATGAGAACGGATTTCATTGTCTTCAAAGGCCCAACAGCCCCATCAGTACCGGAATCATAAAAAAAGCTGCCAAGCCGAGGAGGCCTCCTACGGCAAGCTTCGCCCAACGCCGTTGGACTTTCGGCTCGAGCCATGTCGCCAGCTTGACCCAGAGTGCATACGCCCATCCCGCAACAATCGAGCGGATCAATGCAAACAGAAGCTCGCCTAGAATATTGGCCATGACGGTTAGTCGCGTCATCTCCGCGTGGAGTTCATCTGCGAGCGGCTAGACAACCCTGTCCACCCGTGAATGAGGTGGCCAATTCTGCGGTTAGCATCACCGTTCTGACGGCCCGGTTATCGCTGCGGGGCGCTTCGCGTGAAGGGGCTCGTGGTCAAGCGCTTGAGCACTGCCATCGCAATTCATGCCCTTAGTTCGCGCGCTCGGCGCGGCGTCGTGACTGCTGACATCAGGGTGGCAGCAGCGGTGTGCGACGAGCCGCGCGATGCCGCTCAAATCTGCGGTCAACCAAAGGACATGCCATGAAGTTCGCCTCCACTCGCCTGATCGCCACCGACATCAAAAGCATGGTTTCGTTCTACGAAATGATCACCGGAGTTTCCGCCGAATGGCTCGCGCCGGTGTTCGCCAAGATCGTGACGCCGGGCGCCAACCTGGCAATCGGCGCAGCCGAGACGGTCGCGCTCTGGAAAGAAAACAGTGCCGAGCCCGGCGCCAACCGCACTGCCGTGATCGAATTTCAGGTTGAAGACATCGATGCGGATTATGAGCGCCTGAAAGACAAGGTCACGCTGGTGCATGAGCTGAAAACGATGCCGTGGGGCAACAAGACGTTCCAATTTCGTGACCCCGAAGGCACCGCAGTATCGCTCTTCATGCCGCCGGCCGAGCAGGCCGGAAAGCGCCTCGCGGCGTAATAGGCCGCGGCAGCAGATCGGCGCGCGCGATGTGCCAGTGGCGCGTGTGCGGCACTGGATTTGCGGGGAAAGTGCATTGAAATTTCGCCGGCTGATTTACTTCATCAGCCGGCGTCGCCCTCATGCGCATGTGCACCCGCCCCCTGCCCCTCCTCGGATTTTCCTGCTATCTCCTACTCCCTTCGGCTCGGCCGAACCAAAAACCCTCCATCCACCCAGGGAGCAACAACCATGCGATACCTCCACACCATGCTGCGCGTGCGCAATCTCGATGTCGCACTGAAGTTTTACCAGGATGCGCTGGGGCTGAAGGAGGTGCGGCGGATCGAGAACGACAAGGGGCGTTTCACGCTGGTGTTCCTGTGCTCGTCGGACGATCTCGAGGCGCTGAAGAAGCAGCCGCAGACGCGCGGCGCGCCGCTGGTCGAGCTCACCTGGAATTGGGACGAGGAAAAGTATGGCGAGGACCGCTTCTTCGGCCATCTCGCCTATGAGGTCGACGACATCTACGCCACTTGCGAGAAGCTGATGAAGGCCGGCGTCACCATCAACCGTCCGCCGCGCGACGGCAACATGGCCTTCGTCCGCTCGCCGGATTTGCACTCGATTGAGATCTTGCAGAAGGGCGACCCCAAGCCGCCGCAGGAGCCGTGGTCGTCGATGCCCAACATCGGCCATTGGTAGGCTCGCCGCTGGAACAAGCCCGCGCCAGCAGCGTTCTCTCTTCGACAATGCAATTGGAGGAGGACGCGATGGGACGCGGAATTTTGTTGTGGATGCTGGGTGTGCCGATCCCGGTGATCATCTTGCTGTGGCTGTTCTTCGGCCGCTGATCGCCTGACCAGCTTGACCTTGCAATGAAAGCTCCGCCTCCGGCGGAGCTTTTTGCATGCGGAGCTTTTGCATGAGAGGATCGGCGCAATCGCGCGTCGCTCGCCGCAGTGAATTCCGCTATTACCCGCGCCGAAAGAAACGCCTGGGGAGGATGATGTGCCGGACCAAAAGCTGACGATCTGGGGCCGCGCCAATTCGGTCAACGTGCAGAAAGTGCTGTGGTGCCTCACCGAGCTCGGCCTGGCTTACGAGCGCATCGACGCCGGCATGGCCTTTGGCAAGACCCGCGAGGCCGACTATCTCGCGATGAACCCCAATGCGCGAATCCCGACGCTGGTCGAGGGCGATTTCACGCTGTGGGAATCCAATTCGATCATGCGCTATCTCTGCCTCGCGCACGGGCGCGGCACGCCCATTTATCCCGAGACGCCGAAGCTGCGCGCCAGCGTCGATCGCTGGCTCGACTGGACGCTGTCGATGGTGCAGCCGGTCGACCGCCCGGTGTTCTGGGGCCTCGTGCGCACGCCGCCCGCCGAGCGCGACATGATCCAACTGCAGAAGGATGCGGATGCCGCCGCCGAGGTCTGGGCCATCGCCGACCGTCTCCTCTCCACGCGTCCGTTCATGGACGGCGATGCGTTCACCCTCGCCGACATCGCGATCGGCGCCTATGCGCGGCGCTGGCTCGGCGTCGAGGGCATCACCCGGCCCGCGCAGCCGCATCTGACGCGCTGGCTCGCCGAGCTCGGCAAACGGCCCGGATTTGCGCAATTTGTGGCACCGCCGATGTCGTGAGCGGTGACGCGACTTAAACCTCGTTGAGAGCACGATGAATCGGCACTTCGCCGCGTGCCGCCGGCAGGTGGCAGCTACTGTGCATGGGGTTGTTTTCGCGTTTTTTTGTTTTGGGCCAACCGCGCTCGAACAGCAGCACGCAGAAAATCAGCACGAGCGTCACGGCCGCAGTGGCCAGCCGCGCAGTCCAGCTCAGGCCGCGGCCGACCCACCATAGCAGCGCGCAATACATCACAAACGGGACGATGATTTCGGGCCGCATGATATCAGGTGGCATCGAGGTCAGCGCCTGATCGTGGTCTCGACGCTGATCGAGCCGCCGATCTTGACGCAGGTGCCGGTGCTCTCGACCAGATGGAAGCCGCGGCCATAGGCGGCGCAGGAGCCCGCTTTCGCGCTGCCGCCGGCACCCTTCAGCGGCAAGGCCTTGCCGGCCTGTGGGCGCTCCGCAGGCGGCAGACGCAAGGCTTCCGCCGCGGCCGCGGACGTGGTCAGCAACGAGATCAGGATGAGGAGCGCACGCATGCGGGCCGTTCTAGCCCGGACCGGCGCCTTGCGCCATCGAGGTCACTTTGCCCCGGGTCAGATGAACCTGATGCCGGCCGATTTGCCGCGGCGCCAGACCACCTGGCAGCTCCGCCCGGTCCGCGCATCGCGCGCGAACGCCATCCGGATCACGCCCGGAAGCTGGCTCGCATCCTCGTCCAGCGTGATCTTGGCGCCTGTGGCGGAGATGTCCTGGACCAGGCATTGCCGCGCCGCGAATCCGCCCTCGAGCGTGATCCAGGCATGCTGCGACAGCGACTTGCGGGCTGCGCGCTTCTTGGGCGGTGGCATCGGCTCAAATTCTCCCAGCCCAGCGCTAGCTCAGGGAACCTAAGAAACCGTTGAATTCGCCCCGAATGATCCGGGGGCGGGATGCTATCCACCGGTGCCAAAAGACCGTTCCCGAACGGCTTGCCCAGGGCGCCAAAGGCCATTATAGGTTCGCCCGCTGCAGCCGCCGGGCATGACTCGGGCGGCCAGCGGTCGTGCCGCACTAAGCGGCGGGGCCCTGGGTTTGCTCCCTTCGTCTATCGGTTAGGACGCCACCCTTTCACGGTGGAGAGAGCGGTTCGATTCCGCTAGGGAGCGCCAACATCCGGGCGTCTGGATGCCACGGCGAAATCTGCCACACAGCATGAACCTCGCTGCCCCTCGCCACCGACCAACATCTTGTTGGAACCGGTTGCAGGCCCCCATGACGCAGCGCAAATCCCCCTCGGACGACCAGGCCGGAATCGCCTCGCCGGCGCCGCCGCCATGGATCCACCGTTCGCCAGCCTACGCGCCGGAACGGCGCGCCAGAATGCTGGAGCACATGGCGCGCGCCAGAGCGCTGCCTCGGGCAACGGCTGGGCCGTCGCCTACGGCCGGCACGAACATACTCGCTGACGCGTACGGCTACGCCGTCCTGTTCGGCATCATCGCGCTGCTGTTTCAGTCGCGCGTCCCTCTCTACCTCGGCGCTTTCCTCTTCTTCACCGATGGCGAGCGCATCGAACTCGCTCTTGGAAAGATCGGCATCCGTCTCGAGCCCGGCACGATCGGGCCCGATATCATCAAGGGCTTCGTATCCCTGTTCGGATGGTTCGCGCTGCTGGCGTCGCTGAAAGCGTCCGTCCCCGCGTGGCTCGCGACATGGATGCTGCCGGACAAATCGTGGTCCTTCCTCGCCGCAATCGCCCTTCTGTTCGCCATCGTCGAAGCATTCGCAACGCGCGCGATGCGGCATGCATTGCCGTGGTTCGGACTTGAGCGCAGACCGGACAGCCTGGCCTGCGCGACGATCAAGCTCGTCATGGCCCTTGGCGTGCTGGCCCTGTTGGTACTGCTCGGATGACGCGATCGTGAGGTCGCGGGCCCAATAATCGCGGCGCTATGCCGCCTGTCCCGGACGGCGCATTTACCAAAAATTTACCCCTGCTCGTGAGTGCCGGTATCATTTGCTTAGAATTTGATTGCTACCGTGGAATTACGGAAAACCTCCGAAACACGATTGGCGCCCATGTCCGTCGCAGAGTTCCTCAGACAGCGTGCCGTGCAAGTCACCGTGAGTGGCAGCTACTCGCTGCCGCGTTGGTACGATTGCGAGGGCAAGCTCCGTACCTTCGCCTGCCGCACCAGCCGCGTCTCGCCGTTCCGCATGATGGTCGACGTTCCCGTGGTCGGCAAAGTCGGCGAGCGCGTGACCTCCTACTTCCAGGACTTTGGCGAATTCCAATGCACCATCAGCGCGACGCTGAAATCGGGCTTCCTGATGGAGCTCGACATGACGCGGGCCCGGCGCGCCTGGATGTCGGAAAAGCTGACCTGGCTCGAGAAGAAGCAGAAGGACGCCAGCGTCCAGGAGCTGCGGAATGACGCGCGCTTCGTGCCGCAGGTCGCGCACACCTTCCTGACGCTCGCCGACGGCAGCACCCATGCCTGCTTCATCATCGACGTCTCCACGGCCGGTGTTGCGATATCCTGCGAATACGATCCGCCAGTGGGAACTCCGCTTGCGGTCGGCGCTTGCGTCGGGCGCGTGATCCGCAAGTTCGAAAGCGGCTTTGCAGTCAAATTCGCCGAAAAGCAGTCGCGGGACGACGTCGTCCGGCTGATCGTCCGCTCGCCCATGCTGCAATCGGCCTGATCCTCCGGCCGCGCCGCCCTATCGCGGCCCTATTTCGAGATAAGCTTTTGAAGGTCCGCGCCTCGTGCCATGGATCATCTGCAGACTTGCGATCGGGGGACCGAATGGCAGTCGAGAAAATCACAGTCGAAAAGATCAGAGTCGAAAAGATCACTTGGGACAGGGTCGGCCGGGTCACCGAGCCCGGACGCTACATGTACACTTTCGGCTGGCTCACCATCACCACCGGCGATCTCGAAATCTGGAAGCAATACCCGCAGGCCGCGTTCACGCTGATGGCGCAGCATTCCGAAGCGGACGCGTCCATCGGCGAGGAATTCCATGTCGGCGCCTTCGACGTCGCGCCCGACGCACCGCCGCCATTCACCACGCATTGAGACAGTCAAAGCGGGCTTGGGATCGGCAGCGGGAACGCATGGCATGGGCGTTGCTTTATCATTGCCATGACTCACATCCCTACTCACATCCCTGCCGTCGACCAGGCCTTCCTGCTGTTACTCATCGTGCTCTGCCTTGGCATGTGCGTTATTCGCGCCTTCTGGGAGGTGGAGCAGGTCCGGATACGCCGCATCGGGTCATCCTCCCGCGCGGCAAAGCGTGACTAGGCCGGTCCGCCAGGCCGTGCGTAGCCCGGACGGGGCAATCCCGGCTCTGGACTTGCCGCGGCGACACGTGCATCGTGAATCGAAGAAACCTGCACATTGCCTTGATCTGACTTACCAATCGCGATCCGATGACGGGCCCGCGACCGTTGTCATGGGAGACGAAGTGGTTCTGTCATGCAATTGATTGCGCTCCGTATTCTACACCTCGGCGACTGTCCTGATGAACGCAGGCTGTCGCGCTTGTTAAGAGACGCGACAGCAAGCGCATGACACAAGGTCGCATCGGTGAATGTAGATAAGCGGATCAAGGGAACCTATTTTCGGCGCCGATGTACCTGATTGAAGCGTTACCCACCGTTATCGGAACGGCCGCCATTGCCCCGGCGCTGCTGATGCTGTGGCTTGTCATCGCCGCCGAGGAACGCCCGGGACCGCCGGCCCAGGTCTGGACCGCGTTCCTACTCGGCGCGGCCAGCATTTCGCTGCTGGGCCTGGCCCGCGCCCCTTTCGCCAAAATGGTCGCGGCCCCGGACAACCCGTGGGCGGCGCTGGCCATGCATTCGATCTTCGGCGTCGCGCTGCCGGAGGAAGCGGTCAAGGTGATCGCCATCGTGCTGGTCGCCTCGACCAAGCGGCGGACCTTCGCCAATCCGATGGACACCGTAGTCTATGGCGCCGCGGTCGGCCTGGGCTTCGCCGCCTACGAGAACCTCGCCTATCTCGTCCAGCACGCCGAGATGTGGCGCTCGCTGGCCGCCTTGCGCAGCGTGCTGACCGTGCCGTTCCACGGTGCGCTCGGCATTATCGCCGGCGCCTATCTGACCATCGCGCGCGCCGGCACGGCGCTGGGTGCGAACCGCCATCATCGCGACTGGGCCCGTCTCTCCAGTCGCCTGCTGATCTTCGCGGGCCCGCTCGCCCTGCATTCGGCGTTCGACTTCCCCCTGCTCACACTCCAGCGCATGCCCGATCTCGATCCGACGCTGCGGATGTGGCTGGGGGGCGCGAGCCTGCTGATCGGCTTCAGCTCGATCGCCTTCGCCATCCGCCTGGTGCGGCGCGTCGCGCGCCATCACGCACCCCGGACCGACGTCGCGCGGGAGCGACTCAGCCAGCTCCGCCGGATGTGGGCGCTGCTGCTCGCGGGCGGCGGCGTCGGCTTTCTCGGGCTCGCCTTCGTGCTGACCTCGATCCATCACTGGCTCATCAACCCCGAGCGCAATCTGACGCTGGCGCTGATCCCGATTGGCCTCGTCTCGATCCTGCTCGGCCTCGCACTTCTGATCGTCACGACGGCGATCTATGTTCTCGGCCGCAACCGCATCCGCACCACCGGCGAAGGTTTTTCGTCGGCGCACGGCAGCGGCTGAACCGCGGGGTGGCGAGCGCGGTGCGCACGTACTAGACTAGATCGAGCACACACCTCTCGATCCGGAGCCTGCCCATGACATCGCCTGAGGATCTTTCCCGGCTGCAATCCGCCATGAGCCGGACGGTCAAGGCGCATTGGAAGGCCTTCCTGTTCGAAGGCATCCTGCTTTCAGTGCTCGGCATAGCCGCGCTGATCCTGCCGCCGCTTGCAAGCCTTGCGATTGCGATCTTCCTCGGCTGGATGTTCCTGATCAGCGGCATCGGCGGATTGATCGCGACCTATTGGGCGCGCAGCACACCGGGCTTCTGGTGGTCGTTGATTTCGGCCGCGCTCGCTGTGCTCGCAGGCATGCTGCTGCTGGCGCGACCGATGCAGGCCGTGCTGACGCTGACGATCGTGCTCGGCGCCTATTTCCTCGCCGAGGGCGTCGCCACCATCATGTACGCACTGGAGCATCGTCGCGAGCCAGGCGGCCGCTGGTCGTGGCTCCTGATCTCGGGCCTCGTCGACATCGCGATCTCGTTCATGGTGATCACGGGATTGCCGAGCTCGGCGGAATGGGCGATCGGCATCCTCGTCGGCATCAACCTGCTGTTCGGCGGCGCCACGCTGATCGGCACGGCGCTGGCGGCACGCAAAAGCAACAGTTGAGGCGCCCCGTGGCCGTCACGTCCATTGGGGGGGTGACAACCCGCCGATGGCGCGCTATATGACTGGCCATGATCACCCTCGTCACCAGCTATTTTTGGTACTTTAGCTACGACAGCTCGCTGGCGGTGGGAGGATCACGCTCAATCTGACAAATTGCAGCATCTAGTCCGAACAGCCGCCAGACCTGGCGGCTTTTTTATTGGCCGGCAGGGTCTCAAAATGACAGGAGCCCGCCGTGCTGAGCACGACCGACGATCTTCGTATCCGCGAACTGAAAGAGCTGAGCACGCCCGAAGAGGTGATGCGGGAAGTCCCGCGAACGCTCACCGCGACGCGCGTGGTGATGGCGGCACGCAACGCCATCCATGCGATCCTCAATGGCCAGGACGACCGGCTTCTGGTCGTGGTCGGCCCCTGCTCGGTACATGATCCCAGGGCCGCGCTCGACTACGCCGAGCGCCTCGCGAGCTTGCGCGAAGAGCTTGCCGACCAACTCGAGATCGTGATGCGGGTCTATTTCGAGAAGCCGCGCACCACGGTCGGCTGGAAGGGCTTGATCAACGATCCTGATCTGGACGGCAGCTTCGACATCAACAAGGGCCTGCGGCTGGCGCGCAACGTGCTCTCGGCGGTGAATAGTCTCGGCCTGCCCGCCGGCACCGAATTCCTCGACATGACGACGCCGCAATACATTGCGGACCTCGTGTCCTGGGCCGCGATCGGCGCGCGCACGACCGAAAGCCAGATCCATCGCGAGCTGGCCTCGGGGCTGTCCTGCCCGGTCGGGTTCAAGAACGGCACCGACGGCAATGTGCGCATCGCGGCGGACGCGGTGAAGTCGGCCTCGAATCCGCATCATTTCATGGCGGTGACCAAGCTCGGCCGCTCGGCGATCGCCTCAACCGCGGGCAACGAGGATTGTCACATCATCCTGCGCGGCGGCAGCACGCCGAATTACGATGCGGCAAGCGTCGCAGCCGCCTGCAACGATCTGGCGAAAGCGAGCGTCGCACCGCTGGTGATGGTCGATGCGAGCCACGCCAATTCGAGCAAGAAGCCGGAAAACCAGCCGCTCGTGACGGCCGACATCGCCGGCCAGATTTCCGGCGGCGAGAACCGCATCATGGGGGTGATGGTCGAGAGCAATCTGGTCGCTGGTCGCCAGGACGTGGTGGCGGGCAAGCCGCTCATCTATGGCCAGAGCATCACGGACGGATGCATCGACTGGGCGACCACGGCAGCCGTGCTCAAGCAGCTCGCTGATGCGGTCGAGATCCGGCGCAACACCAAGCGCGCAGGGCTGCACGAGCGCTCCGCCTGACGGAACGATTGCGGGCGGGGTCAGGCTGTCGCACCCTGCCCGCTGCTCCGGCGTCTAGCAGCCGCGGCAGATGCTCTTGATCTTCTTGTCGAGCGCCTGGTTTTCCTTGCTGAGGGGATCGTTGGGGTCGCTCAGGTTCTTCTCGCTGGGCACGTCGCCGGCGCGCGGTTGCCGATGACCCACGGGTGCCAACGGCGTAGATCCGGACATTGCGCCCCCCGATGTCGGCCCTTTGGAGCCGCCGGTCTGCGCAACCGCCGCGCCGCCGAGCAAGACCACGAGCGATACTGCCACCATGATCTTCTTCATGTCTCTCCCTCCATTCCTCGAGCCAGCATCTCCATCACGACCATTCAGGTCTCGGGCGGATAGAGGTGAACGTCGCCGCAATAATCCATGATACGATAGCGCGTTTCTTGATCTGCATCACCCGCGTCGGGTGCGGTATTTTGCATCGGCAACACGTAATTCGGCCCCACCGGCGACTTGCCGGCGCCGCCGGGAATGTCGATGACGTAGTCGGGCTGACACAGTCCCGACACCCGTCCGCGCAGCTGCCGCATCAAATCCTGCCCCTCGGCGAGCGTCGTTCGCAAATGCGCCGTACCGGGCGCGAGATCACCGTGATGCAGATAATAGGGCTTGATCCGGCATTCGACGAAAGCTCGCATCAAATCCGACAGAGCGGTCGCGTTGTCATTGACGCCGCGCAAAAGCACGGACTGGCTTACCATGGGAATTCCGGCATCGACCAGCCGCGCGCAGGCGGCACGCGCCGGCCCCGTCAGTTCGCGCGCATGGTTGGCATGCAGCGCCACCCAGGTGGTGGCGCCTTCGGCCTGGAACGCAGCGACCATCTCGTCACTGATGCGCGCGGGATCGGCCACCGGCACGCGGGTGTGAAGGCGGATGATCTTGACGTGATCGATGCCGGCAAGATCCGCCATGATCTCGCTCATCCGCCGCGGCGACAACATCAGGGGATCGCCCCCGGTCAGGATCACCTCCCAGATCTCGCCGTGCGAGCGGATGTAGTCGATCGCCGCGCGATAGGCGGCGTCCGAGAGCGCGTTCTCCTTGCCGGGTCCGACCATCTCGCGGCGGAAGCAGAAGCGGCAATAGACCGCGCAGACGTGAACGAGCTTGAACAGCACGCGGTCGGGATAGCGATGCACGATCCCGGGAACCGGCGAGTGCGGATGATCGCCGATTGGATCTGCGTTCTCGCCCGGCTGCATCTCGAGCTCCGCGGCAGTCGGAACGAATTGCCGCGCGATGGGATCGTCAGGATCGGACCCGTCGATCAGATCGACCAGCGCGGGGGTGATCGCAACTGCGTAGCGCGCGGCAACACGTTCGAGCGCCGGCAGCGCTTCGGCTGATACCAGCTGCTCGGCCACAAGTTCGGCCGGTTCGCGCAATGTGCGCGCAAGATTGCTCTTCATCATGTCTCGCTTGACGTTTCATTTGCAGGCGGCGTCCACACCACCTGATCAATTCGCGATGCGCCGCTCGCCAGCATCACCAGCCGGTCGAAGCCGAGCGCGACGCCGCTTGCCTCCGGCATGGCCGCGACCGCGTCCAGAAAGTCCTCGTCCAGCGGATACGCTTCGCCGTAGCGGCGCTGCTTCTCCGCCATGGATTGCGTGAAGCGCTTGCGCTGCTCCTCGGCGTCGGTCAGTTCGCCAAAGCCGTTGGCGAGCTCGACACCGCAGGCATAGACCTCGAACCGTTCGGCAACGCGGGGATCGCCCGCCTTCACGCGCGCCAGTGCCGCCTCTGGAGATGGGTATTCGAACAGAATGGTCAAACGCCCCTGCCCCAGATGCGGCTCGACATGCTCGACCAGGACCTTGCTGAAGATGTCGGACCAGGTGTCATCCTCGACGACGCGGACCTTGCCGGCAGCGGCCCGGGCGAGCGCGGCGCGGTCGCCTTCGCCGCCGGAAATGGTCGCAAGCAGGTTGATCCCCGCAAGCTGCTCGAAGGCGCTGGCCACCGTTACCAGCTCCGGCTCGGCGAAGGGATCGGCGGTCCGGCCGCGGAAGGCGAACGTGCCGATACCGGTCGCCTGGGCCGCGCGGGCAATGAGGACGACGCAATCGGCCATGATGGCGTCATAGGGGGCGCCTGCCCGGTACCATTCGAGCATGGTGAATTCGGGCAAATGCAGGTCGCCGCGCTCGCGGTCCCGGAACACTCGGGCGAACTCGAAAATCCGGGCCTCCCCGGCCGCCAGCAGCTTCTTGCAGGCGAATTCCGGCGAAGTCCGCAAATATCGGCTCACACGGCTGCCGTCGGGTCGCATGATCTCGGTCCGAGGGGCGTGCAGGTGGGTCTCGTTGCCCGGGGAGACCTGGAGAACGGAGGTTTCGACCTCGACGAAGCCCTGCTCGGCGAAAAAACCCCGTAGAGCACCGGCGATGGCTCCCCTGGCCTGCAGGAACGGCCGGCGGTCGAGATGCCGCGACAGGGACCAGAACGGCGACATCGGTTTGCCCCCAGCCATTAACCGACCGTCCCGCAGGCCAGCAAAATGCTGGCATCCAACGGCAAAACCAGTATGTTGCGGCCCGAAACGGGTGCCGCGGTCTGATTTGGGGCCCCACGTCCCCCATCAATTTGACCACGTCCTGGCCCGAGCCGGGCCAAGCAAGCAGGAAATACAGCTTTGAGAGTCATCGCCAGTTCTATTCGCAAGGGCAACGTGATCGAGCAAGACGGCAAGCTATATGTCGTCGTGACCGCCGAGAATATCCATCCCGGCAAGGGCACCCCGGTCAGCCAGATCGAAATGCGCCGAATCTCGGACGGGGTAAAGATCTCCGAGCGCTACAAGACCACCGACCAGGTCGAGAAAGCCACGATCGAAGAGCGCAACTACACCTTCCTGTATGAAGATGGTGACGGCTATCACTTCATGAACCCGGAGACCTATGACCAGGTCCAGGTGTCCAAGGACGTGATCGGCGATGCCGCCGCCTATCTCCAGGAGAGCATGACGGTCAAGCTGTCGCTGCACGGCTCCAATCCGGTATCGATCGCCCTGCCGCAGCGCGTGACGCTGGAAGTGGTTGAGACCGAGCCCGTGACCAAGGGCCAGACCGCCTCCTCGTCCTACAAGCCCGCTGTGCTCTCGAACGGCGTGCGCACCACGGTGCCGCCGCACATCGCCGTCGGCACCCGAATCGTCGTGATGACCGAAGACGGCTCCTACTCCGAGCGCGCCAAGGACTGACGGGGCCAAAGCGAACGCAACAGGTGCCGCCGGGGGGCGAGACAGTGGTTGGGAAGGGTTTCCGCTTCGTCTCGCAACTTCTGGCGTCGCTTGCGCTCCTCCTTGCCTCGCCGCTTGCTGCGGATGAGTTGCGCAGCCCCTCGCTCACGGCGCTGCGCGTCGATTGGCGCGCGGCGCTCGACCAGCTTCGCACCGAAATCAATGCCCATCCACGGGCGGCGGACGATTTCATCTTCGCACCCCGCCGTTCGGTGCCGCGCTATGATCCGCGCGCAATGCCGGCGCTGGTGCAGCTCAATGCGATCTCCTCGCAATTCTTCACCGGCGTCGCCCGGAGCTCCGTGCCCGTGCTGCTGCCGTTCGACGCTGCCGCGTATTTCGAAGCACGGCGCAATGGCGCGCCGGCGACCGTCGCGCTGTCGCGCTACCAGGCCGACTTCAATTCCGTCGACATGTTCGATGCCGGGCCCGCCGGCTACAGCGCGACCTTCTCGTTCGAGCCTGGCGCCGGAGACGGCATGCCGAGCCGGGTCTTCGCAAGGCCGGTCGAGGTGCAGATTACGGGGTCGGCGCTCGTCTACGACATTGCCGATCCCTCGGGCGGCAAGGGCGAGCCGGTCAAACCGCTCGCAGCGGTCTACCCGGACCTGCGCAAATTCATCCGGGAAGGCTATGTGCGCTACGCTTTCACCCGTTTCGGCGTCGCCTATGTGGTGTCGATCCAATGCCTCGACAGCGTCGTCAAGCCGCGACGGCTTGCCTGCAAGGAGGCCTATCCGGTCGCCGAGCGCTTCTTAAAGGCGCTGCGCGTGGCCGGCGGCCAGCGCATCCGGCCGCTGACGGACATCGCTTCCAACATTCTCGATCGTCCCGCGGCACGTTCCCCGGACTTCACCTACCGGCCGAGCGGCGACATCATCCCGAACACCGGCTATCGCAAGCAGGGCGGCCATCTCGACGTGATGGCCTACGCACAGATCCGCTTTCCTCTCGAGAAGGCGCCCGCGTTCGTACACTCGCAATCCTATGCCAAGCGCGACAAGATGGAGAGCACGACCGCCTATCCCTGGCGGGACAATTTCTGCGAGTCCCGCAGTTTCGAGGTCTGGCAATGCGGCGGCGGTTATGGCCATCAGGGCGAGGACATCCGCGCGGCTGAGTGCCCACCGCCCGGTGAAGGCCGCCAAGCCTGTGATCCCAAGCAGCGCGCCGTCGTCGCCGTGCGCGATGCGAGGGTCATACGCGCTTCCAAGGACCAGGCAGTGACGCTGCAAATCAACAGCCGGAGCGAGCACATCCGTTTCCGCTACATGCATATGAACCCGCAGGCACTGAACGCCGATGGCCTGCTCAGTGGCCGCATCGTATCGGAGGGCGAGAAGATCGGCGTGGTCTCGAATTATCTCGACCATCCCGCCGGCACCTCGATGCACCTGCATTTCGACGTGCAGGTGTTCACCCGCGACGGCTGGATCTGGGTCAGTCCTTACGTCACGCTGGTCTCCGCCTATGAGCGCCTGATCCGCGCCCGCGGCCGTGAGGTCGGCCCGGAGATTGCAGGCACGCCGCAGCCCGTGGCGCATGCGCTGCCGGAGGACGTGCTCAAGCCGGACCTGCGCGAGGGATCGGGCGGCGGCGAGAACTAACGGCTTGCTCCTTCCATTGCCAGGTAGTGCAACAGCGTGTTCGCACACACCGCCCGCTGGAAGGCCGAAGGAACTGGGTTGATGAGTGTCGGACTGATTGGTCTTCTCGACGATATCGCAGCGATCGCAAAGGTGGCGGCAGCCTCGCTCGACGATGTCGCGGGCCAAACGGCCAAGGCGGGAGCAAAGGCGGCTGGCGTGGTCATCGATGATGCAGCCGTCACGCCGAACTACGTGATCGGCTTTGCCTCGAAACGCGAACTGCCGATCGTAGGCAAGATTGCAGTTGGGTCGCTCCGCAACAAATTGCTGATCCTGCTGCCCATCGCTTTGTTGCTTGGTTATTTCCTTCCCGCCGCGGTCACGCCGCTGCTCATGCTGGGCGGCGCCTTTCTCTGCTACGAGGGTGCCGAGAAGGTACTCGAAGCCGTGACCCCGCACGATGCGTACCACCACGAAGCTCAGCCCCAGCCGAATGCGTTGAATGCCAGGTCGGTCGAGGACGAGAAGGTCGCGAGCGCCATCAAGACGGATTTCATCCTGTCGGCGGAGATCATGGCGATCACGCTGGCAGCCGTCCCGGCGGGCAGCATCTGGATCCAGGCGCTCGTGCTGGCCCTCGTCGCCATTTTCATCACGGTTGGTGTCTACGGCGTGGTCGCCCTGATCGTGAAGGCGGACGATGTCGGCCTGGCCCTTGCGCGGTATAGCGGCGCCTCAGTCATTGGCGGCGCAATCCGCTTGCTTGGACGTACGCTCGTCCGCGGCATGCCGGCCTTCCTTGCGGTGCTGAGCACGATCGGCACCGCCGCCATGATCTGGGTCGGCGGCGGCATCATCCTGCACGGCATCGAACAATACGGCCCACCGATGGTCCGCCATACGGTCCATGCTGCGACCGAGGCTGCCGCGCACCTCCTGCCCTCCATCGCCGGCATCGTCGAATGGTCGGTCGAGGCAGCCATCTCAGGCGTCGTTGGGCTCCTTGTCGGCGCGGTTGCGATACCGGCCGTCGCATACGGTCTTTCACCGCTATGGAAACGTCTGAAGCGATCGCAGCCGACCTGAACGAAAATGGCTTCGGATTTGCGAGTGCGAGCTACTCCAGCAACGTCGTGAGTTGCGCGCCCTCGTCCGCCACGAACACGGCGATCAATTCCGCCGGCTCCGTGGTGCTGGCATTGGCCGAGACCAGATGCGTCGAGCCGGGCGGCTCGAAGAAGGATTGGCCGACGCCGAACGTCTCGACCGGGCCGCCGCCGAGCTGAGAGCGGATCTCGCCCTTGGTGATGTAGGCGGTGACGGATCCTGCGTGACGATGCGGCCGCGAGAACCCGCCGGGACCGTAGAACACGCGCACGATGGTGACGCGTTTGCCCGGTACGTTCGGCAGCGCGTAGGAGCCAATCGGTTCGACCTTGTCGAGCGGCGAGCTTTCGGCGGCGGTGGCGCAGAGCGGCGAGAGTGCGCCGGATATGGTGTCCATCGTCACCGGTAGCGCCTTGCCGATCGCAAACGCGCAGGCGAGCCCGCCGACGACGGCGATCGCCATCGAGCGCGATGGCAACGGGCGCGGTGTGGTGGGCAGACTCATTGCTGTCATCGTGACCTCCCTTCGTTGCAATCAGGATGTCGCCGCATTCGCTGCGACCGGCCGCTTCGCCGGCGTCCAGCGAAACGCCGCACCAAAACGGTTCCAGACGTTGATCGAGGTGACCGCCGAGGTCAGGTATGTCAGTTCGGTCTCGGAGAATTCACGGCTCGCCTCGGCGTACACGTCTTCGCCGACGCCGCCGGGCAGGCAGGTCAGCGCCTCGGTCCAGGCCAGCGCGGCACGTTCCCGCGCGGAAAAGATCGGCACCTCGCGCCAGACCACGACCAAATTGAGCTTGTCGAGGGGCACGCCGATCCGCTCCGAAAGCAGGATGTGATGCTGCAGGCAGAAGGCGCAGCCGTTGATCTGCGATGCCCGCAGCTTGACCAATTCGAGAAGCTGCTTGTCGAGGCCGGCCTTGGCCGCCACCTGGCCGAGTGCCAGCACCAGCTCATACGCGTCGGGCGCGATCCTCTTGAAATCCTCGTATTCGCTGCGGGCGTGTGACATTGCCGTTCACCTCTTGGTATTGTAAGAGTGCTGACACATTATAAGAGCACTTACATGACGCGCAAGCCGCCTGATGTCACGAGATCGCAACCGCGGCGGCAGGCAGCCACGGCCGCCCCGGCGGTGCGCGTCCCAGCCCCAGGGGAAGGCAAGCGCGGCGAGCAGGGTTATCTCGGCTATCTGCTGCGCCAGGCCCACGCCGCAGTCCGTCTGACGATGGAGCGGGCGCTGGCCGATCTCGGTATCACCTCCCCGCAATTCGCGGTGCTGACCATGCTCAATGCCTATCCGGGACTGTCAGGCGCCGACGTTGCCCGCCTCACCTTTCTGACGCCCCAGACCGTCGGCGTCATCATCCGCAATCTCGAACGTGACGGCGCGATTGTGATGACGCCTCATCCCGTCCACGGCCGCATCCAGCAATGGACGCTGACGCCGCGCGGCACGACGCTTTTGAAAGCGTGCCGCGAACGGGTGATTGCGTTGGAGAAGCGCCTTGCCGCCGGGCTCGACACCAAGGCCGAAGCAAGCATTCGCCGCTGGCTCGCAGGCATCGCGGCCGATTTGCAGGCGGACTAGGCGAAGCGCGTTCGCCGCTGACCGGCCCTAGTCGCCTCCTCCGTCGCCGCAGCCGCCACCGTCCGAATCCGAGAAGTCACTGACTGCGCCGTCGCCTTGAATACCGCGGCCAAAGTTCTCCGCCAGGATCATCAGGATGACGACGAACAACCCGGCGCCGAACGGCCAGGGATTACCACGGATGATGTCGATCAGCTCCTGCATTCACGCATTGTGCGCAGACGGAAGCAAACCGACCGTAAAGTGACAGGCTCAAAACTGGGGATATCCGAACCATTGCAGGTTCGCCCTACCCGTCCTTCAACACTTTCTTAACCTCGTCATCAGGCCAGGTTTGGCCCGCTGCGATCACTCGCACGCGGCTTTGATCGGCGTCGTTCACCAGCTCATGCGAACTCACCCGCTCGCCGCTTCGCTCCAGGTGCAGATCGGTTTCGGGCTTCCAGCTCAGCGTGGTCGCGAGATCGCCGGGAAAGATCTGCCATTGCGATCCGTCGTCGAGTTCGACGACATGGCTTTCCGCATGCGCGCGTATCTTCATTCCACCCCGAATTATCGATGAATGGACTGCGTGTGACGGAGGGCCCCGGCGATCGGCCGGGGCCCAAGCCATCAGTCGTTGTCGTGATGAATTACGGTCTTGCTGCGATTGCCGAACTCATCTTCCTTCTTGATCACCGTGGTGCGGTCGGCGGGTTCGCGCTCCCTGATGACGGTGGTGCGGTCGCGATCGCGGTCCCGCTCACGATATTCGTGAGACTGTCCGACCGTCACGCCGGCACCGACCGGACCGACGTGAACGCCGACTTCGTCGGCCAACGCAGGCGCGGCGATGGCGGTGACCATGGCGGCGGCAAACAGATATTTCCTCATCTTCTCCTCCTCGAACGTGATGCTGGGGGAATGCGGGAGTGCGACAGTTTGTTCCGGGGAACGCGGGCCCGCGTCTGTTCCTGCAGTTCCAGGAACTGGTCACAGCCACCCTGTTTGCCGCTAGAATGAGTCCATGAAACACGCTGATTCCATACCCTCTCGCAGCCGCCGCGCTCTGCTTCGATCCACCCTCGGCGCAGCCGCACTCGTCGCAATCCCAACGCGCATCCTGGCCGCGCCTCCAGGCTTCGAGGAATGGCGCGAGGGCTTTCGCGCCCGTGCCATGGCGAAAGGCATTTCGGCGGCGACCTGGCAGCGCGCGATGGCGCGGGTCGAGCCTGACATGAGCGTGTTCAAGCAGATGCGCAACCAGCCCGAATTCCATGAGCAGGTCTGGCAATACATCAATCGTCGCGTCTCCGACTGGCGCATCATCAACGGCAAGATCGCGCTGAAGAACAACGAGGCGCTGCTCGCGCGCATCGAGCGCGATTTCGGCGTCGAGCGCGGTACGCTGCTGGCGTTGTGGGGCGTCGAGTCCGCCTATGGCGATCCGCTGGTGCAGCAGAACCATATGACGCCGGTGTTTCCCTCGCTCGCCGCGCTCGCCTGGAACGAGCCGCGCCGAAAAGCCTATTGGGAGACCGAGCTGATCAACGCGCTACGCATCGTCGACAAGGGCTGGAGCACGCCGGAGCAGATGCAGGGATCCTGGGCCGGCGCGATGGGGCATTCGCAATGGATGCCGGAGGTCTGGCTCAATGTCGGAATCGACTACGATGGCGACGGCAAGGTGTCGCCGTTCGGCAAGCCCGACGACGCGCTCGGCTCGACCGCAAAATATCTCGTCAATCGCGGCAAATGGCACCGCGGCGAGCATTGGGGGTACGAGGTGCGCACGCCCGGTGAGATGAGCGGCAGCCGGACCTATGCGGCATGGCAGGCGGCCGGCGTCACCCGCGCCGACGGCCAGCCATTCCCGCAACCCTCCGCATCGGCGCAGATGTGGACTCCGGTTGCGGGTGGGCCGACGTTTCTGCTGGGGCCGAATTTCAACGCGGTGAAGAGCTACAACCCCTCGATGAACTACGCGCTGGCGATCTGCCATCTCGGCGACCGCTGCCTCGGCGCGCCGCCTTTCATCCAGCCGTTCCCCGGCTCCGAGCGCGCGTTGACGCTCGCCGAGGTGCAGGAAATGCAGACACGGCTGACCAAGGCCGGCTTCGACACCGGCGGCACCGACGGTCGTGTCGGCAATGACACCATGAAGGCGATCAAGGATTTTCAGCAGCGCGCGGGCATCACGCCTGCGGACGGCTACGGCGGCTTGAAGGTGCTGGCGAAGCTGCGCCAGGGGTCGTAAGCAGGCTCAGTGCCGGTACTGCGGCTCTTCCGCATCGAGCTGGCGGCGGATTGCAGCGAGATGCAGCCGGGCGGATTCGGAATCGCCTTCACGCATCTGCCTGTAGGTCTCGCCCGCAATCGCAGGATCGACCGGCAGCACCTGTCGCCCGGTCGACATCGCCAGCACCTGCACCTCGGCGGCGCGTTCGAGATAATAGAGATCGTCCCAGGCGTCCGCGATGGTCGGCGCCAGCACCATCACGCCGTGATGCTTCATGAAGATGATATCGGCATCCCCCACGGCGGACGCGATGCGCGCGCCTTCGCGATTATCGAGCGCGAGGCCGTTGTAATCGCGGTCCACGGCCGTGCGACCGTAGAATTTCAGCGCGGTCTGGCCGGCCCAGATCAGCGGCTCGCCCTCGGTCATCGACAGCGCCGTGGCGTATGGCATGTGGGTGTGGAAGGCGACCTTGGCGCGCGGCAGGCGCTTGTGCATCTCGGCATGGATGTAGAACGCGGTCGCCTCGGGCACGCCCTCGCCGTCGAGCACGTTGCCGTGGAAGTCGCAGATCAGCAGTTTTGACGCGGTCAACTCGCGGAAGGCGTAGCCATAAGGGTTGACCAGGAAGAGATCGTCATGGCCCGGCACCACGGCCGAGAAGTGGTTGCAGATGCCCTCCTCAAAGCCGTTGCGCGCAGCCATCCGAAAGCAGGCGGCAAGATCCTCGCGCGCGCTGCGGATCGCGTCGCTCGCGAGATCCGGACGGTTCGAGCGGAACGTTGCTGGCGTGGATGACGAAGAGTGAAGGCTGTGCGCCATGGCGGAAGGACACCTCGGTCGGTCGGAAGACGCTCGCCTTGTACAGGTCCGACGCCTGCGCGTCAGCCCCCGCGGGCGCCACCCTGCCCTTCGCAGCCCGCGCGGCGGGCTATTGCCGCCGCGGCACGCCGCCGGCATTCATGCCGCCGTCGATGACGAGCTCGCTGCCGGTGACGTAACGCGAGGCATCGGACGCCAGATACAGCACGCCGGAGGCAATTTCCGCGGCCTGGCCGGCGCGTCCGAGCGGGGTGACAACGCGCGCACGCTCGTCTGGATCGATCGGCGCGTTGCCCTGGTTGCCGGTCGCGCCGGTCGGGATCTTGCCCCAGATCGGCGTATCGATGATGCCGGGGTGGACGGAGTTGACGCGGATGCCGTCACAGGCCGCCGCGCACTCCATCGCGATCGACTTTGCGAACAGCCGCACGCCGCCCTTGGTCGCCGAATAGGCCGACAGCCCGGGCGCGCCGCGCAGGCCCGCAAGCGAGGACATCATGACGATCGAGCCGCCGCCGGTCTTGCGCATCAGGGGCAGGCAATGCTTGACCGAGAGAAAGACGCCGTCGAGGTTGATCGCGTTCTGCTTGCGCCAGTCGCTGAGTGTCATGTCGACGATGGAGGGCACGGCAATGCCGATGCCTGCGTTGGAGACGAGAATATCGAGCCGGCCAAAGCGCTTCGCGATCTCGGCTGCGATCTCGATCCAGCGCTCTTCGCTGGTGACGTCCTGCTCCAGAAAAATCGCCTTGCCGCCGGCCTTGGTGATCCGATTGGCGAGCTCGGGCCCGCGCAGCTCGTCGATGTCGGTGGCAATGACGATGGCGCCCTCGCCCGCGAACAGCTCGACGATGGCTTCGCCGATGCCGGAGGCGCCGCCCGTCACCAGCGCGACCTTGCCCTCAACCTGCCCTGCCATGTTCACTCCCTTTTTTCTATTCGTTTTTTGTTGTTAGCCGGGCCTATCTAATCATGGATGGCCCTTGGTCGGGTAGCGCGACGTCGATGACGCGGAATTGCACACGTTCGGCGCCCTGGTAGCGATCGACCGACAATGATCCCGCGACATGCAATTGCTGGCCGCGATTGGCAACGAGCGCGTTGCCAAGCTTCTGTCCGATCGTACGGAACGCGATGCCGTTGACGATGGCGCCATCGCCCGACTTGAAGCGTAGCCTCAAATGTGCCTGGCCGACCTCGTCGGCATAGACGAGCTGGTGCGCCGGCAGCGCCAACACGACTTCCGGATTGCCGCTGCCGAAGGGACCTGCGCGGTTCAGCGTCGTTGCAAGCTCGGTCGTCACCGCACGCGCGGAGACCGCGCCGTCGATGTAGAGCTCGTTGACGTGGCGCGCCTCGGCAACGTCGCGCGCCAGGGCATGCTCGAGATAGGCGCGAAATTCGGCGAGCTTTTCCTTCCGCAGCGTGACGCCCGCAGCCATCGCGTGGCCGCCGCCCTTGAGCAGAATGCCGTCGGCGACCGCCTGCCGTACTGCCTTGCCAAGATCGACGCCGGCAATCGAGCGGCCGGAACCGGTGCCGATACCGCCGGGCTCCAGCGCGATCGCGAAGGCGGGCCGCGAGAACTTCTCCTTCAACCTGGACGCAACGAGACCGACCACGCCGGGATGCCAGCCTTCGGAGGCCGTCACGATCACGCCGATCTTGTCCTCGAGCCCGATCGAGGCGAGCGCCTCGGCTTCGGCCTGTGCTTCGGCCGCCTGCTCGATGATGCGGCGCTCGCTGTTGAGGCGGTCGAGCTCGGCGGCGATCCGCGCGGCCTCGACACTGTCACCCTCCAAAAGCAGGCGCACGCCGAGATCGGCGCGGCCGATGCGGCCGCCGGCATTGATGCGCGGCCCCAGCATGAAGCCGAGATGCCAGGCCTCCGGCGGGCCATTGAGCCGCGCCACGTCCATCAGCGCGGTGTGGCCGACATGGTCGCGCCGCCGCATCGCGATCAGGCCTTTGGCGACGAAAGCACGGTTGAGACCGATCAGCGGCGCGACATCGGCAACCGTGCCGAGCGCAACGTGATGCAGCATGCCGAGCAGGTCCGGCTCGGGCATCTCCGCGTGCCAGAAGCCGCGCTGGCGCAATTCACGATTGACCGCAACCAGCGTCACCAGAACGAGGCCAACGGCGGCGAGATGGCCGAGGCCGGAGAGATCGTCGAGCCGGTTCGGATTGACCAGCGCGTCAACCTCCGGCAGCTCCGTGCCGGCCTGATGATGGTCGATCACGACGACGGACATGCCGAGACGCTTTGCTTCGGCGAGCGGCTCGATGCTGGTGGTGCCGCAATCGACGGTGACGAGCAGCGTGGCGCCCTTGTCGGCCAGCGCGCGCACGGCTTCCGTGTTGGGCCCGTAGCCCTCAAAGATTCGGTCGGGAATGTGGATCAGCGGATCAAGCCCGCAATGGCGCAGATGCCAGGTCAGCAGCGCCGCCGAGGTCGCGCCGTCGACATCGTAGTCGCCGAAGATTGCGACCTTCTCGCCGTTCGCTGCGGCATCCGCGATCCGCTTCGCGGCGGCTTCCATCTCTGTCACCGTGAACGGGTCCGGCAGCAGCTTGCGGATGGTTGGATCGAGGAAATCGACAACGGCATCGCTGTCGACACCGCGGCCTGCCAGCACCCGCGCCAGCAGCTCGGGCAGTTGGTGGCGCTGCACGATGGCAAGCGCTTTGGCCGCCCCGCGCGCATCCAGCCGGTCGCGCCAGAGCTTGTCGGTGAGCGAGCGCGCCACCCCCAGGAATGCCTGGGGCGCTTCGACGGGCAAGACGGTGGCGGGCGGCGTCATGAACAGCGGTCGGTTTGAGGAACCTGGGGAGCCGGAGGTATTCGCCCGGCCGACGGGACGATTGGCCCGCAATCCCCCGGGATTTGCAATGTCTGCGCCGCACAAAGCGGTGGATTGCCGCTTTGCTACGCGGACTGACTATCATTTGAGCATTCCGCAAAACAGCAAATTAAGCGGGCGTTAGGCGGAATCTTCGAAAAAGAATCGTATTCGATCTGTCAGTGATTGTTCCGGGTTCGTTGCAGATCAGACCTCATTGCCAAGGGAAGCCCCCGATGTCTGCTGCGCTGGGTCTCAAAGCCAAGCCGATTGCAAATGAACCCGCTGATGATGATTCCGACATCTCCGCGCTGATCAACCGCCTCACGGCGGAGGTCAACCAGATCGCGGTCGACAAGACCAAGGCGATCCAGCAGATCACCAACCAGATGAAGATGCTGGCGTTGAACGCGCTGATCGAAAGTTCGCGCGCCGGCGCCCAGGGCGCGGGCTTCGCCGTGGTGGCGCAGGAGGTCCGCGGCGTCGGCCAGCAGGTCGAGACCATCGCCCGCGAACTCGAAAGCCAGCTGACGAAACGGACCGGCGATCTCGTCTCCTCGATCGACCGGATGAGCCAGCGCTCGCGCGGCGAGCGCATGGTCGATCTGTCGCTCAATGCCATCGAGCTGATCGACCGCAACCTCTATGAACGTACCTGCGACGTGCGCTGGTGGGCGACCGATTCCGCGCTGGTCGATTGCGCGGCCTCGCCCGACGGCGCGGCCGTGTCCCATGCCTCGCAGCGTCTCGGCGTGATCCTGGGCGCCTACACCGTCTATCTCGACCTCTGGCTCTGTGATCTCGAGGGCAACGTCATCGCCAATGGCCGCGCCGACCGCTTTCGCGCGGTCGGCCAGAATGTCGCCCACACCAAATGGTTTCGCGAGGCCAAGACCCTGCGCTCCGGCGACGACTATGTCGCCGGCGACGTCGAGAACCAGCCGCTGCTCGGCAATGCGCAGGTTGCGACCTATTGCGCCAGCGTCCGCGCCGGCGGCCAGGCCAACGGCGCGCCGATCGGGGTGCTCGCCATCCATTTCGACTGGGAGGCACAGGCCCGCGCCATCGTGCAAGGCGTGCGCGTCGGCGACAGCGACAAGGCGCGCGTGCTGCTGGTCGACTCCAATCTTCGCGTGATCGCCGCCTCGGACGGCCAAGGCATTCTCAGCGAACGCATCTCCCTGTCGCTTAATGGCCAGCGCTCCGGCTTCTATCAGGACCGCTCCGGCACGCTGGTCGCGTTCCATGCGACGCCCGGCTACGAGACCTATCGGGGGCTCGGCTGGTACGGGGTGATCGTCTGCGGGGCGTGAAGCCGGCAGCCTGCGTCATCCAACTCAAAACCGTGAAAACAACCCCATGCACAGTAGCCATCTGGTTGTTTTCATGACGGTTTTTTTGGCCGTTTGACGCGGCAAAACACCGGCATGCATGCGTTCGTGGCGTCGTTCGCGGTTCAGGCCCAGAGCGCTAGGCTCTGGCGATGTCGTCTTCGACTGGCTGCCGCGTCGCAATTCCAAGCGTTTGCGACGGACGCTCCCCGAACATTGCAAAGTAATATTGAGAAAACCGGCCGAGCTCGTAAAAGCCCTGTTGCATGGCAACGGCCGTCACGGTGGTCGAACCGGGTGCGCTCTGGTGCAGGACGGAGTGAACAGCGCAGAGACGCTTGTGCCTGAGGAAGCTGGCCGGACCGAGGCCGAATACCTCTTGAAAGGCGCGGTGCAGGGTACGCCGCGATACCCCGAGCACTGCGCAAATTTCCGACACATGCACCGGACGCGTGCCGGCGTCGTCGAGAAACTCCTCGACCTTGCGGATCAGCCGTCGCGCGGAAGGCAGCCAGCCGTTGCCGTCGGGCGGCAGCGACGAAGCGACGTTGGCAGCCATACATTCGGCGATCGATCGTTTCCAGAAATCGGCGGTTGATGGCGTCAATCCATGTTTGTTGTCGCGCAGGTGCGACATGATCCGGACCAGGCGGCGCGAGGCGATCGCGCCGGTCTCGATGTGCGCGCGGAAATGACCGCGGCTGCGCCAGGTGTCGGGGTCGCTCAGCCGTGCCTCACCGCCGAACAGCGTCGCGACCTCGTTGAGGTCGAAGCGCATGGCGGCGTAAGCGGAGCCGCCGTGAAAAACACCGTCATGTTCGAGCCGCGGCGGAATGACGAGCACATCGTTGAGCTGCATGTCGAACGACCAGTGGGCGACGCGCTCTTCGGCCGCAAGCAGCATCCCGATGATCAGTCTGTCGTCGCTGGACACCCGCTGCGTGCGCATGCCGACGTTGAAAGCACCAATGCTGAGCGAGAAGTCGCCGATGCCGACATGGGACAACGTTCCGCGCAACCGACCGCGGCCGAGTTGCATCACATCGACATGCGAGCCGTGGACAGCCTGCTGAAGTCCTTCGAAACCGTCCAGCTTGCGCGAATCAACCAGAAGGAATTGCCCCATGGTTGTACCCTGTTACTGAAGCGCGACAATTCTGCGGCACGCGATAGCGAAGTACCACTACAACGCGAGGTGGGTACGACAAGCTGACTTCGCGTTTTCAGGCAAGCCGTCGCCGAATTTGTTGCTAGGTATGCCACTGAAATGCCTCTGCATTGAGTGTTTGCGAAATGGGGCATTAGGTCTCACCAAACTGCCCACGCAGACTGGCACAATCTGCACATCACAGCCGTCCAATCTTCGGATACGTTTGCAACCTTAGCGGTATTGAGCGGACGGGCTCAGCGGACGCGGCATGGATTTGCCGCGTGCTCGAAGACGTGCGTGCAAAGGAAGAGATGTGGACGCAATGCAGCGTCCTCCTCTCCCCGAGCGCCAAAAAAGTGGGGATCAGACAATGCGTCTAATGGGCAGGGCAAAGAGCTATCGTCGAAGTCTGCCGGAGTTGGCGCAGTAGCATCGGATGGAATGCGCGTATCGGAGCTTCCACCATGTTGCGAGCGGACCTGGATCACTGCGAGTGGATGCCGGATGATTTGAAGACCGGCGAGATGGTCTTCATTCCCGGCGGAACGTTTCGCATGGGATCCGACCATCATTATCCCGAGGAAGCGCCGAGCCATCGCGTCGCTGTCGACGGCTTCTGGATTGACCGCACGCCCGTAACCAACCGGCAGTTCAAGCAGTTCGTCAACGCGACCGGCCATGTCACCGAGGCGCAGATCGTTCCCGATCCGAAGGACTATCCAGGCGCGCTGGCGGAGATGCTCTACGCGGGATCACTGGTGTTCTCACCGCTGCCGCGCATCACCGATCTCACCGACTGGAGCCAGTGGTGGGCTTTCCTGCGCGGCGCCAACTGGCGCCATCCCTATGGTCCCGGCAGCAACATCAAGGACCTCGACGACCATCCGGTCGTTCACGTCTCCTATAGCGATGCGGCAGCGTATGCACACTGGGCCGGCAAGGACTTGCCGACGGAGGCGGAATGGGAGTTCGCGGCGCGCGGCGGCCTCGAGGCGGAGGAATACGCCTGGGGCGATGCGCTGATGCCGGGCGGCAAGTACATGGCCAATATCTGGCAGGGCAACTTCCCCGTCCAGAATCTCGGCGAGGATGGGTACGAGCGTACCTCGCCGGTCATGGCCTTCCCGCCGAACGGCTACGGTCTCTACGACATGATCGGCAATGTCTGGGAGTGGACCTCCGACTGGTGGTCGTCAAAGCACGCCGCCGACACTGCAAAGCCCTGCTTCATCCCCAAAAATCCTCGCGGCGGGGGTGAGCACACCAGTTACGACCCTCGCCTCCCCGACATCCAGATTCCGCGCAAGGTCCTCAAGGGCGGTTCGCACCTCTGCGCGCCGAACTATTGCCGCCGATATCGCCCGGCTGCGCGGCACGCCGAGCCGGTCGATACCTCGACCAGCCATGTCGGGTTCCGCTGCGTGGTGCGAATGCCGTCTGTAACCGAACGCCAACAAGGACGTGCTGCAATCTAGCGAGCACCGCTGGCGGATGCGGGCGTCAGCGGTGCGCTCCGCGCGTCGGATGATTTCGATATGCAACTTTATCTCTCGGCGATCCGGCAGACGTCTTCAGCATTTTTGGACAAGGCAAGCCGGTTACAGGCAAGAGCCTGCCCCATTTCCGCAGTAAGAGTCGCCTCATCGCTTTCGCGACGCACGCGCCGTCCACCCTGAAACGCTCGCGCTCGCAACGTGCCGAGGAGACATGCCATGAAGATCGTCGTGATCGGCGGGACCGGATTGATCGGATCCAAGCTCGTAACGAAGCTCAAGCAACAAGGCCACGACGCCGTCGCGGCTTCGCCGAAATCGGGCGTGAACGCCGTGACCGGAGAAGGCCTCGCAGCAGTGCTGGCGGGCGCGGATGTCGTGGTCGACGTTGCCAACGCGCCGTCGTGGGAGCCTGCCGCCGTGCTCGAATTCTTCGAGCGTTCGAGCAAGAACCTCGCCGCGACTGAGGCGGCCGCGACCGTGAAGCATCATGTGGCGCTCTCGATAGTCGGGACCGATCGCTCGCCCGACATCGCCTATTTTCGGGCCAAGCTGGCGCAGGAGACCATCGTCAAGGCATCTCCGGTCCCCTACTCGATCGTCCGCGCCACCCAGTTCTTCGAATTCCTCGGCGCCATCGGCGATATGGGTGCGGCCGACGGCCGGATCGTCGTTCCCACGGCATTGTTTCAGCCGATCGCAGCCGAAGACGTGGCTGATCGCCTCGCGGAGGTCGCAATGGGCCAGCCGCTCAACGGCACGATCGATATTGCAGGACCTGAGAAGGCGCCCTTCAATGAATTCATCGCACGGCGCGTGAAGGCGTCCGGCGACGCTCGACCGGTGGTGGGAGACCCAAAGGCGCCGTACTACGGCGCTCCCATCGATGACACGTCGCTGAACCCTCTCGGCGAGGCGCGGCTCGGGAAAACGTCGCTCGCAACCTGGCTCGCGAAACTTTGAGGAGACTCCCATGCGCAGATTGCTGATCGCAATTGCTGTTTATGCCGCATCATTCCTGACGGCCAATGCCGCCGAGACGGCGACACCCACGGCCAAGGTGACCGTCGTGTTCGACCAGGCGCTGCCCAATGTCCCGGGCAAGAGCATGAAGGGCGTGCTGGTCGAGTATGGTCCCGGAGGCTCCTCGCCGGCCCACATCCATGCGCCCTCGGCTTTCATCTACGCTACCGTTCTGGAAGGAGCGATCCGCAGCCAAGTGAATGACGGCCCCGCCAAGGTCTTTCATAAGGGAGAGAATTTTTCCGAACGACCCGGCGACCGCCACGCCGTCAGCGCCAATGCCAGCGACACCGAGCCTGCGAAATTGCTTGCCGTGTTCGTGGTGGACACGGCCGATAAGGAACTGACGATGCCGCTGCCGAAGTAGCAACGGATCACGCGAGGCGACGCGCCGCCATCTCCGCAGCGAGCAACACTGCGGCGCGGCTGGCGCCGATTGATGCAATGCCCTGGCCGGCGATGTCGTAGGCGGTGCCGTGGGCGGGCGTGCAGATCGGGAACGGAAAGCCGCCGAGCAAGGTCACGCCGCGATCGAAGCCCATCAGCTTCATCGCGATCTGGCCCTGATCGTGATACATCGTCAGCACAGCATCGAAGGCGCCGCCCTTGGCGCGCAGGAACACGGTGTCGGCGGGAAACGGCCCCTCCACGGCGATACCCTCGCGCTGGCCGGCCGCGACCACGGGCGCGATGACATCGATCTCCTCGCGGCCGAAATTGCCGCCATCCCCGGCATGCGGATTGAGGCCGGCGACCGCGATGCGCGGCCGGACGAAGCCGGCATTGCGCATGCAGGCATCGGTCAGCGTGAGCGCGCGATGGATGCGTTCGCCGGACAGTCGCGCGGCGACGTCCTTGAGCGGGATATGGGACGTCACGCGGGCGTTCCAGAGCCGGTCCAGCACGTTGAACTCGCTTGCGGCGGTTTTGAGCCCGACCACTTCCGCGGAGAACGCGATCTCGTCGTCATACTCGGCGCGGGCCAGCCGCATCGCCTGCTTGTTGAACGGCGTGAAACAGACGGCGTCGAGCCGGCCGTCGCGGCCGAGTTCGAGCGCCTGCTTGTAGTTGGCGAGCGCAAACCTGCCGCCGGCAAGGCTCGCGATCCCCTGCCTGATGTCGCCGGGATCGAGGTGCCCGAGATCGACGAACAGCATTTCGCCGTTCGCCGCGCGCAAGTCCGCCCCCTGCTCCACTGTTGTCAGCTCCGGCTTGACGCCAGCAATGCGCGTGCCCGCGTCGAAGATGCGGCGATCGCCGATGACGACGATCCGGCTACGGGCGCGGATGTCGTCCTGCACCACGAGCTTGGCGGTCAGTTCCGGGCTGATGCCGGCGGGATCTCCCATTGCCAATGCAATGAGCGGCTTTGCGGTCATATGATCACTTTCTCCCGAGCGGTCTCTTGAGCTCTCTCTCGAGCTCTCTCTTGGGCTGTCATCTCGTCAGCGGACCGCGCAGGCTTGCGCAGCACGCGCGCAAGCTGCAGCACGAGCGGAAGCAGCAACAGCGCGATACCGGCCACGATCAGGCATGTCACCAGCTTGTTGGCGAAGAATATCCCGAGCGATCCCTTGGACATCAGCATCGACTGCCGAAACGCATCCTCGGCCTTGTCACCGATGACGATCGCGAGCACGAGCGGCGCCAGCGGATAGAACAGTTTCTTGAAGAGATAGCCGACGATGCCGAAGCCGAGCATCATGACGACGTCGAGATAGGAGTTCGACACCGAATAGGCGCCGACGACGCAGATGATCACGATCAGGGGCGCGATGATCACGAACGGAATCCGCATTAGGGCCGCGAAGACCGGCACGGTCAGCAGCACCAGCACAACGGCGACGATATTGCCGACATACATCGAGGCAATCAGGCCCCAGACAAAGTCTTTCTGGTCGACGAACAGCATCGGCCCGGGATTGAGGCCCCAGATCATCAGCCCGCCCATCATGACGGCCGCAGTGGCCGAGCCGGGAATGCCGAGCGAGAGCATGGGCAGAAGCGCGCTGGTGCCGGCGGCATGATCGGCCGTCTCCGGCGAGATGATGCCCTCGACCTCTCCGGTGCCGAAGTATCGGCCGCGGCGCGAGAAGCGGCGGGCGATGCCGTAGCTCATGAAGGATGCCGCGGTCGGGCCGCCTGGCGTGATCCCCATCCAGCATCCGATGGCCGCGCTGCGCAGCAGTGCCACGCTATGCCGCGGCAGGCGGCCGATCGCGCGAAATACCTCGCGCCACTCTATCTTCGACGAGACCGCGCGGGCATGAAACTCCTCTTCGACGGCGACGAGCAGCTCGCCGATGCCGAACAGCCCCATCACCGCGACAACGAAGTTCACGCCCTTGACCAGTTCGTCGACGCCCATGGTGAGACGCACGCTGCCGGAAACGGTGTCGATGCCGATGGCGGCAATGGCGAAGCCGATCGCCAGCGCGACGACGGTCTTGATCGGCGCCGCCCCGCCCATGCCGACGAAGCTGGCGAAGGCCAGGAAATAGACCGCGAAATATTCCGCCGGCCCGAAGGCGAGTGCGACCTGCGCCACCCATGATGCGAGGAAGGTGATCAGGATGACGCCGATCAGCGCGCCGAACGCCGCCGAGCCGAAGGCGGTGGCGAGGGCCGTGGTCGGACGGCCGTCGCGCGCCATCGGGTAGCCGTCGAAGGTGGTGGCGACAGAGGACGGCTCGCCCGGGATGTTGAACAGGATCGAGGTCACGGATCCCCCGAACAACGCGCCCCAATACATGCTGGAGAGCAGGATGATGGCGGAGACCGGCTGCATGCCGAAGGTCAGCGGCAACAGCAGCGACACCCCGTTCGGAGCACCCAGCCCAGGTAGCACGCCGACGAGAATGCCGAGCAGCACGCCGATCACCATCAGCGCCAGATGCGGCAGCGTGATCGCGATGCTGAAGCCGTGAAGGAGTTCTCCAAGATTGTCCATCGGCCTCTCCGTCAGAAGCCGAACGCCGCGGCGAGCGCGCCATGCGGCAAGCTCACCTGGAACATGCGCTCGAACACGACGTAGAGCGCGAGCGCTGTCGCCGCCGCCATGCCAAGCGCGCGCGGCACGGATTGTTGTCGGGGGATCGCCAGCACCGCGAAGATGTACAGAGCTGAGGCAACGTACATCCCGGCTAACGGGATCGCAGCCACAAAAATCGCGGCCGGCACGAACAGGCCGGCAAGCCGGCGCAGCTCGATCGATGTGATGGCAATTGGGACGCTGGCGAGCGTCGCGGCCGGCATGACACCTCGCGCGAGGTTGTAGAGACTCCCGAGCACGATGATGATCCCGGTCAGGAACGGAAACGTCCCGGCGTCCACGCCCGCGCTCGACCAGCCGATGCCGTTATCGAGACTGGAGACGACGACGGCCACACCAAAGCTGCCGGTGAGGATTGCGGTCGCAAGTTCGAGAGCGCGGCGCGATATCATGGGCCACTCCAGCGAAACGCCAGATGTTTGCTCAGTCCTCGTCCTGAGGAGCGCGCCTTGGCGGGCGTCTCGAAGGACGGCTCCGGGCGACATCCCATCCGCGGCCATGCTTCGAGACGCCCGCCTGCGGCGGGCTCCTCAGGACGAGGACGGTGGTTGAGCTCGGCTGCGCAATCGAACGCCATCGGCCGCCTCACTTGACCAACCAGCCCTGCTCGCCTGCGACCTGCTTGACGTGCTCGAGGTCCTCCTTGATGAACTTGTCGAGTTCGGCGCCGGTCAGGAAGGTGTCGACCTGGGAGGTTTTCTCGATGTAGTCCTTCCAGTCCGGCGTCGCCTGCACCTTCTTCATCAGATCGACATAGAACGCGGCCTGATCCGGGGTGACCTTGCCTGGGAGCCACACTGTCCGCGGCTGCTCATATTGCTTGATGTCGAGGCCCTGCTCGACGCAGGTCGGAACGTCGCCCCAGCCTTCGGTCGCGGTGACCTTGGCGCCCTGCGGCAGCCGCTTCGGGCTGAAAACGCAAAGCGGTCGTTGCGTTCCACCGCGCCATTGCCCGAGACTTTCGCTGGGATTGTTGACATGGGAGTCGAGGTGTCCGCCGGCGAGCTGCACGGCGGTCTCGGCGCCGCTCTTGAAGGGGATGTAGGTCAGCTTGATGTGGCCGGCCTTCTCGATCATGCGGGTCAGCACCTCGTCGGTATCCTTCGACTGCGCGCCGCCCATCTTGAACTCGCCTGATGCGGCCGCCTTCAGATAGTCGCCCGCCGTCTTGTAGGGCGCGTCCTGCTTGACCCAGAGCAGGAACTCGTCCTGCGCCATTGCCGCGATCGCAGTGAGATCGGTGTAGTTGAAGGCGACCTTGGAGACGAGCGGCTGCTGCCAGGCATTCGACGTGCCGAAGATCACCTTGTATGGATCGCCGGCAGAGGCCTTGCCGTAGACATAGCCTTCCGCGCCGCTGCCGCCGCCCTTGTTGACGACGACGATCGGTTGCTCCACCAGCTTGTGCTTGGTGATGATGTTCTGCACGGCGCGCGCGAGATTGTCCGTGCCGCCGCCGGGCCCGGCGGTCGCGACGAACTCGATCGGCTTTTGCGGCTGCCAGGCACTGAGCGCCGGCATCGTGCCGGCGAGCACGGTTGCGGCTGCGGAGAGCAGAAATGTTGACGTCCGACCCATGATGTCCTCCAGCTGATTTTTGTCTCTTGTTCTTGTCGTTTTCGACGCCCGGTCAGGCGACGCGTTCCTCGCGTCTTCCCGATGCCAGGACGATTGCGCCTTCTTGTTCGAGCGCTTCGATCTGCTTCTGGTCGAACCCGTGCTCGACCAGCACCTCGCTTGTATGCTCACCGTAGACCGGCGCGCCCGTACGCACTTTGCCTGGGGTCTCCGAAAACTTGACTGGCAAGCCGATCGTCTTCACCGGACCAAGTGTGGAATGCTCGACCTCGACGACCATCTCGCGCGCCAGCGTCTGCGGATCGCTGAGCGCCTCCAGCATGTCGTGCACGGGTCCGCACGGCACGCCCTTCTCGTCCAGCGCCGCGAGCCAGTGCGCCCGCGTCCGGGTGCGGAAGCGCTTGCTCAGGACGGCTTCGAGCTCCTTCAGATTGGCCATGCGGTCGGCGCCGTTGATGAAACGCGGATCGGAGGCGAGCTCGCTCGCACCGAGCGCGTCCAGCATCAACAGCCAATGCTTCTTGTTGGCGCCGCCGACCACCAGCCAGCCGTCGGAGGCCTCGAAGGCCTGATATGGCGCGTTGAGCGGATGGGCCGAACCCATGGCGCGAGGCGCAGTGCCCGCGGCGAGCGCGATGGTCGACTGCCAGTAGGTCTGCACCAGCGCGGCCTCATAGAGCGAGGTCTCGACCCACTGCCCTTCGCCGGTCTTGAGACGGTGCGTGTAGGCCGCGAGGATGCCCATGCTCGCCAGCAGGCCGGCGGTGATGTCGGACAGCGGCGGGCCGCATTTCACGGGCGGACCATCGGGACGTTCGCCCGTGAAGCTCATGATGCCGCTCATGGCCTGGGCAACCAGATCGAAGCCGCGGCGATGCTTGTAGGGCCCGGTGCGGCCGAAGCCCGACAGCGAGCAATAGATCAGCGTCGGATGCTGCTTGTGCAGGTCTTCGTAGCCGAAGCCGAGGCGCTCCATGGCGCCCGGCGCAAAGTTCTCGACCAGCACGTCGGCGTCCGCGATCAGCCGCCGCAACACCTGCTTGCCGCCATCGGTCTTCAGGTCCAGCACGATGCCGCGCTTGTTGCGGTTCATCATCAGGAACGAGGCCGCCTCGTCGCCAATCTTCGGCGGCACCGAATGGCGGGTGTCGTCGCCGTTCGGCGATTTCTCGATCTTGATCACGTCGGCGCCCATGTCGGCCAGCATCAAGGTGCAGGTCGGCCCTGCCATGACATGGGTGAGATCGATGACCTTGAGGCCGGCAAGCGGCCCCGAACGGGCGGAGGTTGATTGCGATCGATCGCTTTGCATCGGGGCCTCCTATTGGCCGCGCCATTGCGGCGCGCGCTTCGTGAGGAAAGCATCGAGCCCTTCGCGAAAATCCTGGCTCGTGTAGCACATCAGGATGAGGTCCTCGCCCTCGTCCGGCGTCAGCCGCCTTTGCAGGCGCGCCACGGCCTGCTTGGTCGCATTCAGCGTCAGCGGCGCGTGGCTAGCCAGGAGCCGGGCGACCTCGTCGGCGCGCCGGTCGAGCGCGGCGAGATCCTCGACGACCTCGCCGAGCAGTCCGACACTGGCGGCCTCCGTGGCGTCGACGAGGCGGGCGGTGAAGATCAGATCCTTGACGCGGGCAGCGCCGATCAGCGCGGTGAGACGACTGACGTTGGACATCGACAGGCAATTGCCGAGCGTGCGGGCAATGGGAAAGCCGATTTTCGCGGTTTGGGTGCCGATGCGGAGATCACAGGCCGCGGCAATGCCCGCGCCGCCGCCGGTGCAGAACCCGTTGATCGCCGCGATCGTCGGCACGCGGCACTGCTCGAGCGTGGTCAGCACCCGATCGATGCGGTTCTCGTAGTCGATCGCGTCCTGCGGCGACTTGAAATCGCGGAACTGATTGATGTCCGTGCCCGCGGCAAACGCCTTGTCGCCGGCCCCGCGCAGCACCAGCACCTTGATCGCGTGATCGTCGTTGATCTCCTCGCAGATCGCGGCAAGCCGCTCGTACATCGCGAAGGTGAAGGCGTTGCGGGCCTGCGGACGGTTGAAGGTGATCCGCCCGATACCGTCCTGACGCTCGAAAACGAGGTCTGGCGTCTCCACCTGCTGGTCCATTTCCTCATGTCCTTCTGTTTTTTACATTTTTGAATGCAAAATTGTCGATTTACAAGCTGGAACTTGCCTCAGTCGGCATATATCTTCATTTTTGCATTCAAATGGACTTCAGACCCATGCTGCATGAGGAAGTCGTCGGCCGCATCCGGGCCATCCTGCTCGACGGCGAAATCCCGCCGGGCGCGCGGATTCCCGAGCGCGAGCTGTGCGAGCGCCTGCAGATATCGCGCACGCCGCTACGCGAGGCGCTCAAGGTGCTCGCCGCCGAAGGACTCGTGCAGCTCCTGCCCCACCGTGGCTCGCGCGCGGCAAAACTGACCGACAAGGATATGCGCGACCTGTTCGAGGTCTGCCAGGGTCTCGAGGCGCTCGCCGGCGAACTCGCCTGCGAGCGCATCACCGATGCCGAGATCGCCTCGATCGCCGACGCGCACGCGGACATGGTGCGGCATTATCGTGACGGCGACCTGATCCAGTACTATCGCGGCAACCGCGCCATTCACGAAGGCATCGTCGCTGCGGCCGGAAACCCGGTGCTCGCGGGGTTGTATGCGTCCGTGACCGCGCGCATCCGGCGCGCGCGTTATGTCACGCCGATGACGCCCGAGCGCTGGGCCGTCGCCGTGAAGGAGCACGATGCCATCCTGAATGCCCTGCAGAGGCGCGACGGCGTCGGCCTCGCCCATATCCTGCGCGCGCATCTACGCCACAAGCGGGAAGAGGTTTTGCAGGCGGGCTTTGCCGAAACGGAAGGCAGTGACCTGGTGCCGCGGATTGCGTGAGACGGTATTCGCGGCGCAGAAAGAAACTTGCAGTCCCGCTACAACGCGCGGTCAAGAGACACAATCGCGACACAATCATTGATTGCATTCAGCCGTACGGATCGTGCTGACGCGAGGCGATCGGCCGAGGCCGAAAGTAAGGCGCAAACAATTGCGCAAACAAAAGACAAAAGCGGAGGAAACGCATGACAATCGATGTCTCACGTCGGTCCTTGTTGACCCTCGGGGCTGGCCTTGGTGCCAGCGCAATGCTCGGCGGCAGCGCGATGGCGCGCGCTCCCAAGCTCGGCACCCAGACGCCCTACTGGCACCGCTTCGTTCTCGGTGATGCCGAAGTCACCATCGTGTCCGACGGACCGCTTCCGCTCGGCGACCCCTCCGGGACCTTCACCGGCGTTCCCAAGGAAGAGGTGAAGAAGATGCTCGTCGACAATTTCCTGTCGCCGGACAATGTCGTGCTCGAGCAGAACTCGCCGATCGTCAACACCGGCGACAAGCTCATCCTGTTCGATACCGGCATGGGCTCATCCAAGATGTTCGGCGCCAGCACGGGCCGGCAGCAGAAGAGCATGACCGAGGCCGGCATCAAGCCCGGCGACATCGACGCCGTGGTCTGCTCGCATGCCCATATCGACCACATCGGCGGCATCGTGGACGACGGCGGCAAGCCGCTGTTTCCGAACGCGCAGATCTACATCTCGCAGACCGATTTCGACTTCTGGACCGACGAAGGCAAGCTCGGCAGCGCGGCCAAGGATTTCGTCGTTCACGCCCGCAAGAACCTGCTGCCGGTGCGCGACCGCATCGTGTTCTTCAAGGATGGCCAGGAATTCCTGCCCGGCGTTCAGGCGATCGCAGCGCCCGGTCACACCGTCGGCCATACCATCTTCATGGTCTCGTCGGCCGGCAAGTCCTTCGCCTTCATGGGCGACCTCTCGCACCATCCCGTCCTGCTGCTCGAGCGGCCGCGGATGGAATTCTCCTACGACACCGATCCCAAGCAGGCGGCCGAGTCGCGCGTCAAGCTGCTGACCATGCTTGCGGCGAATAAGACGCCCGTGATGTCCTATCACTTCGCATGGCCGGGCTATGGTCACGTTGCCAAGGCCGGCGAAGGATTTCATTATTATCCCGAACCGATGCAGATGACGTTGTAGGTCGGATCAGGTCCGGGTGGCGTACGCGCCGCCCGGACCGCCCGAACGATCACCGCTGTCCGGCTGACCGGCAAGCAACTACAATCCGCAATGTCTCCGGCGGCGTTGGCAAGCGGACATTTTGGTGCTATTGAACTACATCTACTAATTGCAAATCGAATTTATTGACGTGAATTTGTTTGGGAGCGTCAATGTCCCGCGAGAACGATGGTTTTGTCTTCCATCGTGGCCTGCTCCAATGGGTCCCGGATGTTGTCTATCGGGCCATCAACTTCTTTGTCAGATGGGACAAACTGCCGAGGCTGCTCGGAGCTGCCAATCTTTCGGCGTTCCGCGATCGGCTGCGGGAGCACAATCTGCACCATACCGGCTACGGCACGACATCGCCTCGCTGGAGCACGGGCAATGACCGCTGGCGTTCCGCCGACGGCTCGTTCAACAGCCTCGACCATCCGCGCATGGGGATGGCTGGCGCCCGGTTCGGACGCAATTTCGCGCTGCCCGAATGCGTGCCGGACCGCCTGGACGACCTGCTCGAACCCAATCCGCGCGTGATCTCGGAGGAATTGCTGGCGCGCCACGAATTCATTCCCGCGACCAGCCTCAATCTGCTGGCCGCCGCCTGGATCCAGTTCGAAACCCATAATTGGTTCAGCCATGGGGCCCCTAAGTCGGGAAACGAGTTCAAAATTCCGCTGAAGCCACACGACGAATGGCCTGCGGATGAGCGGATCGACGGCTGCATGAAGATCCGTCGGACCGTTTGCGACGAGACGCCACGTGAACCATGGCTCGGCGCGACCCCCACGTTCCGCAATCTCAACTCGCACTGGTGGGATGCCGGACAGATCTACGGCAACGACCGCGCGAGGCAGATGCAGATCCGTTCGCGGGCAGATGGGAAGATCGCAGTCGGCAATGATGGGATGCTTCCAGCCGATCCGGTGCATCCGGGCGCCGATCTCACCGGCTTCAACGACAATTGGTGGGTGGGGCTCAGCCTGCTGCACAACCTCTTCGCACGCGAGCACAATGTCATCTGCGACGGCTTGAAGGCGCGGTATCCGACCTGGAAGGACCAGGAGCTATTCCAGCGCGCTCGCCTGATCAACGCGGCCCTGATCGCCAAGATCCACACCATCGAATGGACGCCAGGCATCCTCGGCCATCCCGCACTGGATTTCAGCATGCACGCCAACTGGTCGGGGATCCCGTGCCGGGTGCTGCGCGCCGTGCTCGGCAAGAACAGCGAAGCCGCCTTTGGCATCATCGGCTCTCCGACGGATCAGCACAGCGCGCCCTACGCGATGACCGAGGAATTCACCGCTGTCTACCGCCTGCACCCGCTGATCCCCGAAACGATGGATGTACGGCGGCTCGATAGCACAGAGATTACCCCTAGCGACTTGGTCAATATGCAGGGGCGCGCCTCCCGGGAGTTCATGCAGACTCACGGCTTCGTCGACCTGCTGTACTCGTTCGGCACCGCTCATCCCGGCGCCATTCGCCTCCACAATTATCCCAACTTTCTGCGCCGGTTCACGAAAGACGACCAGCCGCTGCTCGACGTGGCAGCGATCGACATCATGCGTGATCGCGAGCGCGGCGTGCCGCGCTACAATCGGTTCCGCGAACTGGTCGGCAAAAAGCGGGTCAAGACGTTCGAGGAAATCACCAGCATCCCCGGCGCGGCCGGGAAGATGCGCGCGATCTACAAGGGCGACGTCGATCGCGTTGATCTGATGGTCGGACTATTGGCCGAGGACCTGCCGGACGGTTTCGGCTTCAGCGATACCGCCTTCCGCATTTTCATCCTGATGGCATCGCGGCGCCTCAAGAGCGACCGGTTCTTCACCGATGACTACCGGGCGGAAGTCTACACCAATTTCGGTCTGGACTGGATCCACAATAACGGAATGAAATCGGTGCTGCTGCGGCATGTGCCGCAACTCGGACCGGCGCTCGAGGGCGTCAACAACGCCTTCGCCCCGTGGAACGTGCTGCGACGCTGAGCCTTGGCGCTCTGCAAAGTCGCAGCTGCTCTAACACCCGAGCTTGTCGGCGATCCCGCCAAAATCCTTGGCGACGATGTCCCAATTGCCGGTGGCCTCGAAATCGACCTTCTGAAGCGGACCGTATTCAGTCGGCCGCGCCACGAAGGCCGTCTTCAGCCCGTTCTTCTGCGCGGCGGCGAGATCGCCGTTGTGGGCGGCGACCATCATCACCTCTTCCGGCTTGAGGCCGAGCAGGCGCGCGGCGCCGAGATAGGTTTCGGGATCGGGCTTGTAGTGCTCGAACAGCTCAGCCGACATGATGAGGTCCCAGGGAAGCCCTGCGAACTTCGCCATGTTGGTGAGCAGCGCGACATTGCCATTCGACAGCGGCGAGATCACGAATTTTGTCTTCAACCGCGTCAGGCCTGCGACGCTGTCGGGCCACGGGTGCAGGCGGTGCCAGCCCTTGGTGAGGTAATCGAGATCGGCGTCCGTCAGGCCTCGAATCGAAAATTGCGCCACCAGTTTTTCCAGCGAGCGGCGATGCAAATCATCGAGCATGACATAGCCGCGCTCGGGATGTTGGCGCACGTCATCCATCGAAGCCATGTACATGCCGCGCCAGCCGTCGACCAAAGCGGTCCAGTCGGCAGTGATGCCGCGGCCCCTCGCCCACCACATGAAGTCCGTGATCAGGCTGGTGCGCCAGTCAACGACGGTGCCGAACACGTCGAACACCAGGGCTTTGACGGCGGTGAGGTCGGATGTTGTGGTCATGCTTGGCTTCGCGGATAGCCCGCGCTCCGGGTGGCTTCGTCTCAGATGAAGGGCTTTAAAGCATGATCCTTTCCATGCAACAATAGCGCTAGTCCGCCACACCAAGCACGTCCAAGACGAGCGAGTTGCCCGCCTAAACCAGTCGGAGCGCAAACGCATCTGCCATGACCATCCCTGTTGCATGTATATTGCTTGAGGATGCCCGCCTTCCGGACGAGGCATCTTTAATCGAGACGTTACGCGTTCGTCATCCTGGCTTGCGGTGGGACCGCAGCCCAGTCGCACCAAGTAACGATACCGACGGTCCGATGTTCATCCGCGTCGGCGATCATCTCATGACCATCCTCTTGATGCCCGCACCCATGCCCTACGATCAGCGGCTGTGGCAGCAGGCCTCCCGGGTATGGCCCGACGCTTTCCACGCCGCCGGCCGCCACCGCGCGCACCTTGTCGTCGCGACAATGGGGTCCGCCGAAGACAATCCCCAAACGAAAGCGCTTGGGTTCGCCGAGAGTGTGCGCCTTACGACCGCCTTTGTCGGCGCCGTGCTCGAAGCACTTCCCGGCTGTCTCGGCGTCGTCTGGCGCGGCATTGTCGGCCGCTCGCCCGAGATGTGGCTTGAGCAGTCACGCCGCTCGTTCGAGCCGTTTCCGGATCATCCGTTCGGATTGTGGATGGAGATTGTTCACTTCGTGAGCGGCAAGACGATTGGGGCCTACACGACCGGACTATCCGCATTCATCGGACGCGAGATCGAATTTGAGGTGGACGGGCTCGATGAACGCACCGTCACAGCCCGCGTTGCCGGCCTTTCATCCTACCTGATCGCAAACGGCATTGAGGCCGGGCCCAAGAGCGGTGCCGTGTTCGAGGCCGACTCCGAGGTCGATCATCACGTTGCGGTGCTCCATCGCAATTCGCGCTTTCGGATCGGGCCGGTTATCTCGTTCTTTTCTCTTCAAGACCGAGCTGGAAGGCTCAAGACCTACCAGATCATTCCGTCATCTCTCGCGCGAAATCACCCGCTTCTGATCATGCTGGGCAAGGTCGGGCTTTTCGATCCGACGAAGTCCGAAAATCTCATAGAGCTGCGGCCAGATCACTACGTTTCGGAAACTCGCCTGGAGAGCCTCGATGGCGGCGTGTCGCAGGAGCTGTCCAAAATGCTCGCGACCGACGCCTACGCCGAGGCGGACACGAATGCGCGCCGCGCGCTATCGAGCGGAGACATTGCGTCAGCGAGGTCTTTCTTGCTGCCTTGGGCTGGGGAAGTTCGCCAGCTCCAAGACGCGCTCCAACTCGCTCTGACCTTGTGCGACGCGTTCTTGTTCATGCCGGCCGCACCGCGCAGCCCTTAGTGGACACGCGATGGATCATGTCCATCCTGGTGCTGTACGCGACGACGTCCGGCTAAAATTCGCCGAACGAACGCACGCGGACGTCGCGGAGACTAGTCCAAATGGAACTTCGCCAGTTCGCGGTGCTCGGCCTTGATGTAGCGCACGGTGCCAGTGACGGAACGCATCACCACCGTCTCGGTCTCGATCACGCCGTCCTTGCGGAATTTGACGCCTGACAGCAGCGAGCCCGTGGTGACGCCGGTGGCGGCGAACAGGCAGTCGCCGCGCGCCATGTCCTCGATCCCGTAGATCATCTTGGGATCGTTGACGCCCATCTTGGCGGCGCGCTCCCGCTTCTCGTCGGAGTCGAGGATGAGACGACACTGCATCTGGCCGCCGATACAGCGCAGCGCCACGGCCGCGAGCACGCCTTCGGGCGCGCCGCCGGTGCCGAGATACATGTCGACGCCGGTATTGTCGGGGTCGGCGCAGTGGATCACGCCGGCGACGTCGCCGTCGGTGATGAGGCGCACGGCGGCGCCGGTCGAGCGCACGCTCTCGATGATGCTGGCATGGCGCGGCCGGTCGAGCACGAGAACGGTGATGCCGTCCGGCTTGACGCCCTTGGCCTTGGCGAGGCGGCGGACGTTTTCGGCCGGCGTCGCATCGAGCTCGACGACGCCCTTGTCATAGCCGGGACCGATCGCGAGCTTCTGCATGTAGACGTCGGGGGCGTGCAACAGCGTGCCGCCGTCGGCCATCGCCATGGTGGCAATCGAGCCCGGCATGTTCTTGGCGCACAGCGTGGTGCCTTCGAGCGGATCGACCGCAATGTCGACTTGCGGGCCGGCGTTCATGCCGACCTTCTCGCCGATGAAGAGCATCGGCGCCTCGTCGCGCTCGCCCTCGCCGATCACGATGGTGCCCTCGATCGGCAGCTTGTTGAGCTCGCGCCGCATCGCGTCCACCGCGGCCTGATCGGCCGCCTTTTCGTTGCCGTGCCCGCGCAGACGCGCCGAAGACACCGCCGCCCGCTCCGTCACACGCACGATCTCCAGCGTGAGAATGCGCTCGAGCAATGCTTGCGGCGGGACTGAAATATGGGTCGACATCGGCTCACTCCTTCGAAACAGTTTTGGACGGACATCTCCGCCGCATCAACTCGTAACACCCACAGTTCGTTCGAACCGTGTCATTGCTTAAGCATGCTCAGTTCTTCTCGATCCGTATCACCTGCGGCCGCCCGCTGATCACCTTGTCCTTCTGCACGGCCGCGAGCGCGCGGCGCACGGCGTCCTCGTGCGTGGCATAGGTGATGAGGATGACGGGCACCGGGACCGCCTTGCCGTCTGCCGGCGCAGCGCCGCCATTGGGATGGCGCTGCACGATCGACTCGATCGAAATCTTCTGCTCCGCAAGCCGCGTCGCGATCGCAGCCGCGGTGCCCGGGAAATCGCGTGCCAGAAGGCGGATGTAGTAGCCGCCCTCGTGGCGCTCCATCGGTGCCTTCTTGGTATCGCGCAGCTGCGAAATCGGCCGGCCAAACGGATTGGCGCGAATGCCGCGCGCGACGTCGGCAATGTCGGCGACGACGGCGGATGCGGTCGCCGCTCCCCCGGCACCGGGGCCGACCAGCGTGATCGGCGGGATGCCCTCGCCATCGATCGTGACCGCATTGGTGACACCCATCACCTGCGCGATCGACGAGGATTTCGGAACCATGGTCGGATGCACGCGCTGCTCGATGCCCTTGGCGGTGCGAACGGCGACACCGAGGAGCTTGAGCCGGTAACCGAGATCGTCAGCGGCACGGAGATCTTCCGGCGCGATGGAGGAGATACCTTCGACATACACGGCGCTTTGAGCAACTTTCGTGCCGAAAGCGAGGCTGGCGAGAATGGCGAGCTTTTGCGCGGTATCGTGGCCGTCGACGTCGAATGACGGATTGGCCTCGGCATAGCCGAGCCGTTGCGCGTCCTTCAGGCATTCGGCGAAGGACAGGCCCTCCTGCTCCATCCGGGTCAGGATGTAATTGCAGGTGCCGTTGAGGATGCCGTAGACCCGGTTGATGCCGGTTCCGGCAAGACCTTCGCGTAACGTCTTGATGACAGGGATCGCAGCGCCGACAGCTGCCTCGAAATTCAGCGCGCCGCCGTGCTTTTCGGCGGCCTTTGCCAGCTTGAGGCCGTGCTTGGCTAGCAACGCCTTGTTGGCGGTGACAACGGACTTGCCGGCGTTCAGCGCAGCTTCCACCGCCGACAGGGCGGGATCGCCGGAGCCACCCATCAGCTCGACGAAGCAGTCGATGCCGGGATGCGTGGCGAGGGCAAGCGGATCCTTGACCCACTCGACGCCGCGCAGATCGACGCCGCGCTTCTTGGCCTTCGAGCGCGCGGTGACGGCGACGACGCGGATGCCGCGGCCGCTGCGGCCGGCAAGCACGCGCGCCTGCGTTTCGATCAGACGGACAACTTCGGCGCCCACGGTGCCGAGCCCCGCTATGCCCACTTTCAGGGGTGCAACCATGATGCCTTGGAAAACCTGCGGAAGAGAACTTAACGCCGAGTGGCGAGCGGAACGACGTTGTGCAACGTTTCGATGCCGCTTTCAAGGAAGCGGCGCACGCCGCGCGCGGCCTGCCTGATCCGTTGCTCGTTTTCCACCATGGCGATACGGACATATCCTTCACCATGCTCGCCAAAGCCAACGCCGGGCGAGACCGCGACACCGGATTTCTCCACCATCAGGGTCGCGAACTGCATGCTGCCGACGCTGCGGAAGGCTTCCGGCAGTGGTACCCAGGCGAACATCGACGCTTCCGGCGGCGGGATCTCCCAGCCGGCACGGCCAAACGATTCCACCAGCGCGTCGCGCCGCTTGCGGTAGGTGTCGCGCATCTCCTTGATGCAATCGTCCGGTCCGTTCAGCGCGGCGGTCGCTGCGACCTGGATCGGCGTGAACGCACCGTAGTCGAGATAGGATTTGACGCGGCCGAGTGCCGCAATCACGCGCTCGTTGCCGACCGCGAAGCCCATGCGCCAGCCAGCCATCGAATAGGTCTTCGACATCGAGGTGAACTCGACGGCGACGTCCATCGCACCCGGCACCTGGAGCACCGAGGGCGGCGGGTTGCTTTCGTCGAAATAGACCTCGGCATAAGCGAGATCGGACAGGATCAGGATCTCGTGCTTCTTCGCGAACGCGACCAGATCCTTGTAGAAGTCGAGGCTCGCGACATAGGCGGTCGGGTTCGAAGGATAGCAGACGACGAGCGCCAGCGGCTTCGGGATCGAATGCACGATCGCCCGCTCGACCGCCTCGAAGAATTGCGGCGTCGGCTCCGAGGGCACCGAGCGGATCACGCCGCCTGCCATCAAGAAGCCGAAGGCGTGAATCGGGTAGCTCGGATTGGGACAAAGGATGACGTCGCCGGGCGCGGTGATCGCCTGCGCCACGTTGGCAAAGCCCTCCTTGGAGCCGAGCGTCGCCACCACCTGGGTGTCGGGATTGAGCTTCACGCCGAAACGGCGGGCGTAGTAGCCGGCCTGGGCCCGGCGCAGCCCGGGAATGCCGCGGGAGGCCGAGTAGCGGTCGGTACGCGGCTTGCCCAGCGTCTCCTTCAGCTTCTCCAGCACGTGCGCCGGCGCCGGCAGGTCCGGATTGCCCATGCCGAGGTCGATGATGTCGGCGCCGGCATTCCGCGCGGCTGCCTTGGCCCGGTTGACCTGTTCGAACACGTAAGGCGGAAGGCGGCGGATGCGGTAAAACTCTTCCATGGCTCTCTCGGCTCCGGGCAACCGGTCAGGACAGAATCGACAGGCCATAAAAGACCAGGCGGAAAGGCGCCCGCATCCCTCGCGAAAATTACTCAAGATCAAATACTTAGAGCAATTATCGACGATGTTGACTGAAGTCGTTCGCCCTGACTCTCGGCTGAACTAAGGTCTTTTAGCACGGCGAGGCGGAGGCGCCAGCGATTACCTTGCAACGCCCTATTTCGCATCCTTGGTGGCAACCGCCTGACGGTCGCGCGCGGCAGCAAGTTCGGCCTCGATCTTGGCCCGTTGGTCCGGCGGCATGACCGCCTGATCGCGATCCGGAGGCAGATCGTGCACCGGCAGATAGCTACCGGCCTCCCTGGGATGGGCTTGCGCATCGGAAGGCGTCATATCCGCAAGCTGGCTCGAGCAGCCGCCCAGGGCGAGCGTCGCCATCAGCAACGCGCCACAGATCCGCCGCGACTTTTGCAGGTCCCTCAACGCCAACACTAGGGAAATCCCCACTCCGTCCCAAAGCACGGCCCCGGGCAACCTTACCCAGATCCGCGCCCAAGCTCAAACCATTGCTGCCCAAATGGTGCGAGCGAGAAAACAACCCCGGGACCACCAAGCCGAGCGGTGCGGCTCGATTGTGACGGAACCAAGAAGATTTGTCGCACTGCAACACATCTTCGAGAGTGTTTAACGCCAAACATGCGAGCTTCGCGGTGACGAATACGGAATGAATCGTTACTGTTCTGCTCATGAGTATGGCCACGACCGATACGCCCAAACCCGAGACGAAGTTCGATGCGGAAGCCTTCGCGATGAATGTCGCGCGGGCGATGGAGAGCGGCGGCAAGGCGCTCGCCGCGTATCTGAAGCCGCGCGAGAGCGGCGAGGTGCAGGATCGGCCGCCGGCCGAGCTTACCGAGGTCGTCAAGACCTTCACTGCCGTCGCCGAATACTGGCTGTCGGATACGTCGCGGTCCTCCGCACTCCAGACCAAGCTCGCCAAGGACTATCTCGACCTCTGGGGCTCGGCGGCGCGCCGCATGGCCGGTCAGGACGCCCCGCCCGCGATCGCGCCCTCGCCGCGCGACAAGCGCTTTGCCGATCCGGAATGGAAGTCGAACCAGTTCTTCGATTTCATGATGCAGCTCTACCTGCTCACGACCAAATTTGCGCAGGAGCTTGTGCGCGACGCCGAGGGACTCGATCCGCAGACCCGCCGCAAGGCCGAGTTCTACGTCCAGCAGCTCACCAACGCGATATCGCCCTCCAACTTCGTGCTGACCAACCCGGAAGTGCTGCGCGCGACGGTGGCCAGCAGCGGAGAAAATCTCGCGCGCGGGCTGAAGATGCTGGCCGAGGACATCGCCGCCGGCAAGGGCACGCTGAAGATCCGTCAGTCCGATCCTGACAATCTCGTCGTCGGCGTGAACATGGCGACGACGCCGGGCAAGGTGATCTACCAGAACGAGATGATGCAGCTGATCCAGTATGCGCCGGCGACGGAGAACGTGCTGCGCACGCCGCTCCTGATCATCCCGCCCTGGATCAACAAGTTCTACATCCTCGATCTCAAGCCGGAGAAATCCTACATCAAGTGGTGCGTCGATCAGGGCATTACCGTGTTCGTGATCTCATGGGTCAATCCCGACAAGCGGCTAGGTGCCAAGAGCTGGGAAGACTACATGAAGGAAGGCCCGCTCACGGCGATGGACGTGATCGAGAAGGTCACCGGCGAAATGAAGGTGCACACCGCGGGCTATTGCGTCGGCGGCACCATGCTCGCGACCACGCTGGCCTGGCTCGCCGAGAAGCGCCGCCAGCGCGTGGCCTCCGCGACATTCTTCGCGGCACAGGTCGACTTCACCCATGCCGGTGATTTGCTCGTGTTCGTCGACGAGGAGCAGATCGCATCGCTCGAGCAGGACATGAAGGCGGCGGGCGTGCTCGAAGGCTCGAAGATGGCGATGGCCTTCAACATGCTGCGCTCCAACGATTTGATCTGGTCCTATGTCGTCAGCAACTACCTCAAGGGCCAGCAGCCGAGCGCGTTCGACCTGCTGCACTGGAATTCCGACGCGACGCGCATGACAGCGTCGAACCATTCGTACTATCTGCGCAATTGCTATCTTGAGAACCGGCTCTCGACCGGCACGTTGGTGCTGGACAACACCTTGCTCGACCTCTCCAAGGTCATGGTGCCGATCTACAATCTCGCAACCCGCGAGGACCATATCGCGCCGGCGGAATCGGTGTTGTACGGCTCCCAGTTCTTCGGCGGTCCGGTGAAATACGTGCTGTCCGGCTCGGGCCATATCGCCGGCGTGGTCAATCCGCCCGCCTCGAACAAATACCAGTACTGGACCAACGACAACGTCAAGTCCGCCAACGTCGCCGAGTGGATGAAGGGCGCGGTCGAGCACAAGGGCTCGTGGTGGCCGGACTGGCGGCAATGGCTGGGCGCACTCGATCCCGAGGAAGTCCCGGCCCGCACGGTCGGCAGCGAGGCGTTTCCCCCGATCGAGGACGCCCCCGGCAGCTATGTCAGGGTTCGCGCATAGCAGAATCTTCCGCGGTTTCGTATAAGCTCCATGCCTACAGCAGAAGTTGATGAGGGGACCGGGTTATGACGCGTGAATTGTTCTGGCTGACACTGACGGTGGTCCTGACCGGAATCCTCTGGATTCCCTACACCATCAACCGCTGCCAGATTCGCGGTCTTGGTGGCGCCATGGCCAATCCCTCGCGCACCGACAAGCCGCAATCGGAATGGGCGAACCGCCTGATGTTCGCGCATGACAACGCCGTCGAGAACCTCGTGCTGTTCGCGCCGCTGGTGCTGATCCTGAACGCGATCGACTACTCCTCGAAATGGACGGTGCTTGCTTGCGCCGTCTATTTCTGGTCGCGCGTTGCGCATCTGATCGTCTATGCGCTCGGGATCCCGGTGTTCCGCACGGTGGCCTTCACCGTGGGCTTCATCGCGCAGGCCGTGCTGGCCGTCGCGATCTTCAAGGTGGTTTGATCGCGTCCCCGATGGGCTTAGCGCCTGCAACAAAGGGGTGAAATCCTGTTAAGCCTGCCGCGGCCACCGGTGTTGCCAAAGGATGACAGTGAGACAAAAACAGGGATGCCATCCTTCGGCTGCCACGAAGGATCGGCCATCCACAGGTATATTTGGCCATCGCATTGATGATTCGGGGCAGATATGAATTGGAAGATTGCATCCGCGCTCGCCGGACTCTCGCTCGCAGCCGTCACGACCCAGGCCAGTGCCGCCGATCTCGCCGCACGTCCCTACACCAAGGCGCCGCCGATGATCGCGGCCATCTATGATTGGAGCGGCTTCTACATTGGCGCCAATGGCGGCTATGGCTCGTCACGCAATTGCTGGGACCAGACTGTTGGTTTCGCGCCCGGCGTTGCGGAAGGCTGCAATGACGCGAAGGGCGCTGTCGCCGGCGGCCAAATTGGTTATCGCTGGCAGAGCAGCGCCTTCGTATTCGGCCTCGAAGCGCAGGGCGACTGGGCGGACCTCTCGGGCCGGAGTGCCAGCACCGTGGCCGGCGTCGCCAACCGCACCCGTGTCGATGCTTTCGGCCTGTTCACCGGCCAGGTCGGCTACGCCTGGAATAACGCACTGCTTTACGTGAAGGGCGGCGCCGCCGTCACCCGCGATCGCTACCGGGGCATCGGAACGGGTGGTCTGGCCGGAGCCGAGTTCGATCGTGCCGACGATACCCGCTGGGGCGGCACGGTCGGCATCGGCATCGAATACGGCTTCGCCCCGAACTGGTCGGTCGGCCTCGAATACGACCATCTCTTCATGGGCCGTCAGGACATCACGCTCACCTCCAACGGCGCGCTGGCGCCGGTCGGCACGTTCTCACGCACCGACCGCATCGGCCAGGACGTCGATTTGATCACCGCCCGCATCAACTACAAATTCGGCGGCCCGATCATCGCGAAGTACTGAGAAAGCGCCCCTCGCAGTCGTCATGCCCGGGCTGGTCGCGCCTGCGCGGCCGAAGCCGCTTCGGTGAGGCCGAGGCCCGGACATACACGTTCTCCTCGACCGCGGCGGTGGCCTTCACCGTCGGCTTCATCGCGCAGGCCGTGATGGCCGTCGCTATCTTCAAGGTGGTTTGAGATCAGGCCTCGTTGTTTTAGATTAGACCTTGCGAACGACGAGATGCAGCATGTTCGCCGGCGTCTCGTCAAAGCTCTGGATGACGTTCCTGTCCGACGACAGCGTGAGCCATGGGCCTGCGCTGGCGTAGGTCGCCTCGATCCATTCTGGCGACGCATAATTGTAATAGCGCCCGAGACTGTCCCGGCCGTCGCCCTCGCCCATCTTGTAGCTGGCATAGAACACGCCTGAGGGCCTGAGCGCACGATGAATCCGCGCCAGGATGGCGGCGAGCTCGTCGCGCGGCACGTGCAGGAGACAGGCGCTAGCCCAGACGCCGTCATAGGCCTCGTGCGCGTCAAGCTGGTCGAACCGCATCGCCTCGACGGCATGACCGAGCCGCTGCGACGCGATTTCGGCCATTTCAGGCGAACCGTCGGTGGCGCGCACCGAAAAACCTTCGGCCAGCATCACCGCCGAATGATTGCCGGCGCCACAGCCGAGCTCGAGGATCGAGCCGCCGGCCGGCAGCAGAGCGAGAAAGCCTCGCAGCCGCGTCGAAGGCGCCTTCGCCCAGTCCGCATAGGACCGGGCGTTGCTCCGATAGAATTGCAGAGTCCCTTCGTCCACGGCGACCACTCCGATCAGGGAAACAGCGCGATCTGCTCCAGTCCAGCGGTCTCGGGGAATCCGAACATCAGGTTCATGTTCTGGATCGCCTGACCGGCCGAGCCCTTCACCAGATTGTCGAGCACCGAAATCACGATGGCGCGGTTCTTGATCCGGTCGGCGATGACGCCGATCTGGGCATAGTTCGAGCCGCGTACGTTCTGAGTCTGCGGCAGCACGCCCTTCTTGACGACATGCACGAACGGCTCGTTCGCGTAGGCTCGCGCAAGGGCGGCCCGCAAATCGTCCGGCGTCGCGCCGTTGAGCTTGACGTAGGACGTGCAGAGTTCGCCCCGCGACATCGGAATGAGATGCGGCGTGAAATTGACGGTCACGCTCGCGCCCGCCGCGACGCCGATCTCTTGTTCGATCTCCGGAGCATGCCGGTGCGTGCCGACCGAATATGGCGAAATCCCCTCGCCCGCCTCGCTGAACAGCGTGTTCTGCTTCAGGCCGCGTCCGGCGCCGGTGACGCCTGACTTGGCGTCGATCAGGATGTCGTCGACGTCGATCAGTTTTGCTTTCGCCAGCGGCACCAGCGCCAACAGCGCTGCCGTCGGATAGCAGCCGGGACAGGCGACCAGCCGCGCCGCGGTGATCTTCTCCCGATAGAATTCGGTCAGGCCGTAGACGGCTTCGCCCTGCAACTCGAGCGCCTGATGTTCGTGACCGTACCACTGCGCGTAGGTTTCCTTATTGCGCAGCCGGAAATCGGCGGACATGTCGAGGACCTTGATCTTCGGGTTGGCCTTCAGCACGGCCGCGATGATCTGCTGCGTGGTGCCGTGCGGCAGCCCGCAGAACACCGCGTCGAGCTTGGTCCAGTCGACCTTTTCCCATTCCACGAGTTGGGGCAAATCCAGCATGAAGAAATGCGGAAACACCTCGCTCATAGGCTTGCCGGCATGCGTGTTGGCGGTGAGTGCGGTGATTTCCGCATTCGGATGCCGCGCCAGCAGACGCACCGCATCGGCGCCGGTGTAGCCGGAGGCACCGAGGATGCCGATTTTCTTCGAACTCATCACACGTTCCTTTCAGGCGGCGCTGGATCGTCTTGCCGGAGTAGAAAGTTGCGGCGTCGCTTCGTCCACCGGACTGGTCTCGCGGGCAACGCTCATCGGCTACTCCTCGGCCAGGCCCAGCATCAGCCGCATGTTCTGCACGGCCGCGCCGGAGGCGCCCTTGCCGAGATTGTCGAGCCGGGCGACCAGCACCGCCTGGTGATGTTTGTCACTGGCGAAGACGTAGAGCTCGAGCATGTTGGTCTCGTTGAGCGCTTCCGGCTCGATCCGGCCGCCCTTGGTCGCCTCGTTCTGAAGCGGCATCGCCGAGACGTATTTTGAGCCGGCGTAACGCTTTGTCAGTGCGGCTTGAAGATTCGCACCACTCGGTTTGCCCGGCAGCGTGTCGAGCTGGAGCGGCACCGACACCAGCATGCCTTGCCGGTAGTTGCCGACCGACGGGATGAAGATCGGCCGCCGCGTCAGGTTCGAATAGAGCTGCATCTCCGGCAGATGCTTGTGCTCGAAGCCGAGGCCGTAGAGTTCGAACGACGGCGCGCTGCCGTCCTCGAAACTCGCGATCATCGACTTGCCGCCGCCGGAATAGCCGCTCACCGCATTGACGGCGACGGGATAGTCCGCAGGCAGCAGGCCGGCATCGACGATCGGTCGCAGCAGCGCGATCGCGCCGGTCGGATAGCAGCCGGGATTGGAGACCTTCTTCGCAGCCTTGATCTTGCCGGCCTGATCCGGCGTCAGTTCCGGAAAGCCATAGGCCCAATCGGGCGCGACCCGGTACGCGGTCGAGGCATCCAGCACCTTTGGGCCCGACGGCCCCATGCTGTCGATGAGCGCAACCGTTTCCCTGGCAGCATCGTCCGGCAGACAGAGGATGACGAGATCAACCTCCTCCATCAGCGCTTTCTTGGCCGCGGGATCCTTGCGCTTGTCGTCGGCGATCGTCTTCACGACCACGTCGTTCTGCAGCTTCAGCCGCTCGTTGATGCCGAGGCCGGTGGTGCCGGAGCCGCCGTCGACGAAGACGGTCGCGGGCTTCTTCGCGGCGCCAGTGGTCGATGCTTTCGTCGTTTCAGTGAGGCTCATGGCGCGCTCCTTTCGAGCATGTTGGTTTCGGATGCGAAGGCCTCCGGCCTCACGTCCTGCATCAGTTGCGCGATCTCCCTGGCGTCGGCATGGGCTTGCGCGCCAAGCGCGTTGGCGATCGCCGTATAGTCGGCGTCGGACTTGTGCTGGTTGAGCTTGAAGCTGCCTTCGACTTCTTCAACCGTCATGACCAGACCCACGATCCCCTTCTTCAACGCCTCGAGCCGCCCCGCCGTCATCTTGCCCGACGTCCACGGCTTCTTCGGCAACAGCCAGCTCTCGAACTTGTCGCTGAGCGTATCGATTTGCACGGCCAGTTCACTTTCCGACAACAACCGCACCGGCCCGGTCAGATGGACCGACTGGTAGAGCCAGGTCGGCACCTGATCCGGCGAGACGTACCAGTCCGGCGACACGTAGGCATCGGGGCCGTTGACGGCGAGCAGCCAGGAGCTCGTCCCGTCGGCAAGCTTTAGCAGGGGATTGTGACGCGCGACATGAAAGGCAGCCTGCGGCGTGCCGTCCGTGGCATAGGTCAGATAGAACGGCAGCGGCGAGGCGATCGGCTTGTGGCCGTCGAACGCGCACATGGTGCCGAAGCCGCGCGTGTCGGCGAACTTCAGGCTCGCGGCGCGGTCCTGCTTGAAAAAGGGGGGCGTGTACATCGTTGTCTCCTGCTGGGCCTCCTTGGGGGCCGCCGGATCAGATCGCGCTGACAGGAGAGAGAATGCCGCGGATCGGATCCAGCGGCAAAGACGATGATCTCAAACGCGATCGACCGCCCAAACCGCTAAAGAGCGGCGGCGGCGACGGGCGAACAGGATGGTCGCGGCGTTGATCATGGCGCGGGGCTATAGGGCCAGTTGCGGTTCGCGTCAAGGTTCGGACGTCACACCACCCGCCAGATCCATTCCATGATCTTCGCGATCACGTCGCCGAACAGCAGCAGCGCCGCCGACCAGATCAGCGCCGAGACGAAATTGGCAGCCTGGAAGCTCCAATAGGGCATCTCGAAAATGCCGGCTGCGAGCGGCACGGAGGCACGCAACGGGCCGAAGAAGCGGCCGATGAAGATGCTCGGCACGCCCCAGCTGCGCACGAAGGCCTCGCCCCTGGGCAGGAGTTCCGGATAGCGCGAGAGCGGCCACATCTGCGCGACCTTCTCCTTGTAGCGGTAGCCGAACCAGTAGGAGACCCAGTCGCCCAGCGCCGCGCCGATGCCGCCGGCGATCCAGACCGGATAGAAGCTGATGCCACTCGCGCCGATGAGCGCGCCGATCGCGACCAGCGCGCCCCAGGCCGGGATCAGCAGCGAGATGAAGGCAAGCGACTCCCCGAAAGCGAGCATGAACACGATGGGAGCTGCCCACGTCTGGTGAGCGCGCACGAAATCGGCCAGCGCGTGCGCAAACTGCTCCATTCAAAATAGCCTTTCCGCCCTGCCCGAAGGTGCTGCTCGATGAAAAGGACTGGTAAGCCAAGGACTTGTGTGACATCAAGTCACAAAGTCCGCTCCAGGCTGGACCGGACCGTCACATTGCGGGGAATTGATGGGGCTGCGGCGTAAAATCGCCGGGATTGGCTCCCAACCACACCGCCCGGCCCGCCCTGCGATAACCTTTCCAGGCGAGAAGTGGCATAGTCGGCCCAACCGATTCGCCGCTCCTGCGGCCCTCAAAACGCATAAAGATATATGTCCAAGCAGTTGAAACCCAAAGCAAAAGACGATTTTTTCGGCGGCGACGAGCCGAAGCCTCGTCCCGGCAAGGCAGCTCCGCGCGCAGGCGGCGCCGAGGCCGACTACACCGCAGCCGACATCGAGGTCCTCGAAGGTCTGGAACCGGTGCGCCGCCGGCCCGGCATGTATATCGGCGGCACCGACGAGAAGGCGCTGCATCATCTCTTTGCCGAAGTCATCGACAACTCGATGGACGAGGCGCTCGCGGGGCATGCGACCTTCATCGGAGTCGAGTTGAGCGCGGACGGCTTTTTGACCGTCACAGACAACGGCCGCGGCATCCCGATCGATCCGCATCCAAAATTCCCGAAGAAGTCGGCGCTCGAAGTCATCATGTGCACGCTGCACTCGGGCGGCAAGTTCGACTCCAAGGTCTACGAGACCTCGGGCGGCCTGCACGGTGTCGGCATCTCCGTGGTGAACGCCCTCTCCTCGCTGCTCGAGGTCGAGGTCGCGCGCAGCCAGAAACTCTACCGCATGACGTTCGAGCGCGGCCACCCGAAGGGCAAGCTCGAGGATCTTGGCAAGATCAACAACCGCCGCGGAACCCGCGTGCGCTTCAAGCCGGACACCGACATCTTCGGTGCCAAGGCCGCGTTCAAGCCGCAGCGCCTGTTCAAGATGACGCGTTCGAAGGCGTATCTGTTCGGCGGTGTCGAGATCCGCTGGAATTGTGCGCCCGAACTGCTCAAGGGCGTCGACGACGTGCCGGCGGAAGCGACGTTCCACTTTCCCGGTGGCCTCAAGGATTATCTGGCGGCGGCGATCCATGCCGACACGCTGGTGCACCCCGACATCTTCTCCGGCAAGTCGGGCCGCAACGGCGCGCATGGCGCCTGCGAATGGGCGGTCGCCTGGACCGCGGACGCCGACGGCTTCCTGTCGTCCTACACCAACACCGTGCCGACGCCCGACGGCGGCACGCACGAATCCGGCCTGCGCAGCGCGCTTTTGCGCGGCCTCAAGGACCACGCCGAACGCGTCGGTCAAGGCAAGCGCGCGTCGTCCATTACGTCTGAAGACGTCATGGTGGGTGCAGCCGTGATGCTCTCGGTGTTCGTGCGCGAACCTGAATTTCAGGGTCAGACCAAGGACCGTCTCGCCACCGCCGAAGCGCAGCGCATCGTCGAACAGGCGATGAAAGATCCGTTCGACCACTGGCTGTCGGGCAATCCGAACCAAGCCAACAGGCTGCTCGACTTCGTGGTCGACCGCGCCGAGGAGCGGCTGCGCCGCCGGCAAGAGAAGGAGACCGCGCGCAAGACCGCCGGCAAGAAGCTGCGCCTGCCGGGGAAGCTCGCCGATTGCAGCGATGCCGGTCTGGAAGGCTCAGAACTCTTCATCGTCGAGGGAGACTCGGCCGGCGGCAGCGCCAAGCAGGCGCGCGACCGCAAGACCCAGGCCGTGCTGCCGCTGCGCGGCAAGATCCTCAACGTCGCGTCCGCCGGCAAGGACAAGCTGACGGCGAACACCCAGCTCGCCGACCTCGTGCAGGCGATCGGCTGCGGGATGCTCGCGCAGTATCGCGAAGAGGATCTGCGCTATCAGCGCATCATCATCATGACCGACGCCGATGTCGACGGTGCCCACATCGCTTCGCTGCTGATCACCTTCTTCTACCGGCAGATGCCGCGGCTGATCGACGAAGGCCATCTCTTCCTCGCTGTGCCGCCGCTCTACAAGCTGACCAACGGCACGAAGTCGGTCTACGCCCGCGATGACGCGCACAAGGCAGCGCTGATCAAGAGCGAGTTCAACGCCAACGCCAAGGTCGAGGTCAATCGCTTCAAAGGCCTCGGCGAAATGATGCCGGCGCAGCTCAAGGAAACCACCATGGATCCAGCCAAGCGGACCATGCTGAAAGTGGTTCTGCTCGCCGACGACCGCGACACCACGGCGGATTCGGTGGAACGCCTGATGGGCACCAAGGCCGAAGCCCGCTTCGCGTTCATCTCGGACAAGGCCGAATTCGCCAATGACGACCTGCTGGACGTCTGACCCGCAGGCGCTGCCCGGTCGCATCCCATCAAGAGCCCCGGCATGAAGCCCGGGGCTCTTTTGTTTTTGGGGACGACAACCGCCATTTCCCGACGATCCGTCCGCTGATCCTGCCAACGGTCCGCCTCGGCTTCGATGATTCCCTGCCTCGTCGCATCGCGACTCGGCCAACGACTCACCCAGCCGGGCTGATGCAGGATTGCCTCCGTTTCGGACAAAGCCGGATTCGCTAACGAGAAGTTACCAAAATACAAATCGCAAAATTCACCGTACTGCATTGATAATACTAACTTATTTTACATTTCAACGACGACACTCAGAATCCCTGCCGTGCGGCGTTTCCCGGCGACTGTGCCTGCTCTGCAACAGCATTTCGGAGAGAAGCAGGTATAGTCCGGGACATCAGATCACTCGGACTTCAGTGCGCTCGCGCCTTCCAGACAGACCAAAGCTTGGGGATTTTAAGATGAAGAAGATTTTGCTCGCACTGACCGCGGTTGCCGCGATGACCGGTTCGGCCTCGGCCGCTGACCTTGGCGCCCGTCCCTACGTGAAGGCCCCGATGGCTGCTCCCGTCGCCAGCTGGACCGGCTTCTACCTCTTCGGCGGCGCCGGCGGCGGCCTCTCGGCCTCTGACCAGCGCGTGCAGACCACGGTTGGCGCAGTTCCCCTGACGATCGATCAGCGCCAGGGTGGCTCGGGTTGGTTCGGCACCGTCGGTCTCGGCTACGACTGGCAGTTCAGCGGCACCTGGGTCGCCGGCGTGTTCGCTGACGGTCAGTTCGGCAGCATCCGTGCTACCATTCAGGATCCGATCGCTGGCATCACTGGCAACCAGAAGCTGGAAGATTCCTGGGCCGCTGGTGTCCGCCTCGGCTGGCTGGTCGCTCCGAACGTTCTCTCCTACGTCAACGGCGGTTACTCGGGCGCTCACTTCGGCCAGACCAACTTCATGACCCTGGCCGGCGTGCCCGCCGGTATCCATCTCAACAGCTACAACCGCAATGGCTGGTTCATCGGCGGCGGCGTCGAGAACAACCTGAACATCTTCGGCATCCAGTCGCCCGGCTGGTTCATGAAGACCGAATATCGCTCGGCCTTCTACAACGCCAAGACCCAGAACGAACTGTTCGATGCTGGCAACGTCCTCGTCGGCCGCGACATCCGCGCCAACAGCTGGAACCAGACGATTTCAACCTCGCTGGTCTACCGCTTCAACTGGACCGGTCCGGTCGTCGCGAAGTATTGATCTGATCTGATCTGACCTAATCCTCAGACGTCAAAGCCCCGGCATCGCCGGGGCTTTTTCGTTGTACGGTGCTTCAGCGGCGGATGCCGCCTTTTAGCAATGGAATGTTCGCACTCTCGCCACAAGGTCTACGCGCGCTGTGGCGGCGACGCCGTCCGCCGATCTCGCATATGGACATGCATCCTCCCTGCGGCCTGCATCAGCAGCCATTGTATCCCAACCACGGCTACGGCTAGTCTCCCGGCAAGTTTTCGGGCCGCGGCAATCGTCATGCTGCGGCACGACAGAAGCGGACCAATGGGGAGGAATGCATGCGCAGATTTCTGCTTGTAGCAGGCCTGTTTGCCCTTGCCGTCGGGCTGCTCTGGATCGGACAGGGCACGGGCACCGTCGCGTGGCCGCGATCGAGCTTCATGGTCAACCAGTTGCAATGGGCCGGCTATGGCGCAGCCATGGCCGGCTTCGGGCTGGTGCTGATCTGGCAGAGCAACCAATAGAAGAAACCAGGGAATAGCAGCATGACATCCAGTCGGTTCGATCTCCGCGGCAAGGTCGCGATCGTCACGGGCGGCAATGGTGGCATCGGGCTCGGCATGGCCCGCGGCCTTGCCGATGCCGGCGCAAACATCGCCGTGGTCGGACGCAACCAAACCAAATCTGCCGCCGCCGTCGCCGACCTCAGTCAACGCGGTGTAAAGGCGATCAGTGTTGCCACCGACGTCACCGACAAGGCGGCCATCGCCGCGATGATCGAGCGTGTCGTCCGGGATCTCGGCCGCATCGACATCCTCATCAACAATGCCGGCATGAGCATCCGCAAGCCGCCGCACGAGCTCGAGCTCGACGAGTGGAATACGGTGATCAACACCAACCTCACCAGCGCCTTCCTATGCTCGAAGCTGGCCTATCCGGCGCTGAAGGCTTCCGGCAACGGCAAAGTGATCAACATCGGCTCGATGATGTCGATCTTCGGCGCGAGCTTCGCAACGGCCTATGCGGCGAGCAAGGGCGGCATCGTTCAGTACACGCGCGCCTGCGCCAATGCGTGGGCGCCCGACAACATCCAGGTCAATGCCATCCTTCCCGGCTGGATCGACACCGACCTGACCCGCGGTGCGCGGCAGCAGGTATCGGGATTGCACGAGCGGGTGCTGGCACGCACGCCGGCGGGGCGGTGGGGCGACATCGACGACTTCGCCGGCATCACCGTGTTCCTTGCCTCGTCCGCCTCCAACTTCGTCACCGGCACCGCGATCCCCGTCGACGGCGGGTTCTCGGTGATGGCGTAAGCCATACGCCAGAAACCTACACACAAAAAAGAAGCCCCGGACAATGCCGGGGCTTTTAAATTTGGGCAGTGATCGTCTTTTATGGCTGCTTGGTCGTTCGTTGACCCACTCAGTAGCGAGCGATGACCGGCGCGTCGAACTTGTAGCTGGCGCGTACGACGGCCCATTGGAGATCGCGCGGCTTGGCATCGAAGCTGTAATTGCCCGAGGTGCCGCCAAGTTGATAGGTCTGGCTAGCGAAGGCTGCGTAGTTGTATTCGAGGCCGACGATCCAGTTGCGGGTGATGCCGTATTCCCAGCCGGCGCCGACGGTCCAGCCGTTGGCCCAATGGGTCTGACCGCCGGAACCGGTGGCCACGCCAACTGTATCGGTGACCGACAGACGGTTGTTCACGCCGGCATAGCCGCCCTTGATGTAGAACAGGTTGTTCTGCACGGCGAAGCCCGCGCGACCGACCACGGTGGCAAGCACATTGGCGCGCCAGGAGAACACGTCGTCACCCGCGCCGAACGCGGTGTTCAAGAACGAGCCCTTGTTGTCGAGGCCCGAGATCGTGCCTTCCATACCGAACACGTAGTTGTTGGCCTGCCAATTGTAGCCGATCTGGGCGCCGCCCAGGATGCCGGAGTTGCGCTGACGGTAGCCCTGCCCCGGGGTCAGATCGCCGAATGGCGCGCCGGTCCCGTTGTTGATGAACTGCTCGTTGGTCCATGCGCCGCCGATGTGGCCGCCGACATAGAAGCCGGTCCAGTTGAACAGCGGCTCCGCATAGGCGGGCGCCTTCGTGTAACGCGCACCGAGATCGGCGGCGGAAGCGGCGCCGGTCGAAACCAGAGCGGTCGTGCAGGCGAAGGCGGCAATCAACTTGTTACGCATGGTACACCCCGTGTCCTTTGATGGGTGCACGCTCACACGCAGTTCTTACTCAAATTTGAATCAAGACAGTTAAGACGCCGGATTGGCAAGCAGCGCGCTTTCAATCCATCTGAACTGTTGTACGCAGGCAACGCGCTGAGCGCGATTTAACGCCGCGTTATCCCTACCGGGTCCTTGCGCTACCGTGCCGGCGCAGCCTTCGACTGCACGTGCTCGGGCCGGACACCAAGCGCGAGCAGGCGAGCCGGAATGCCCTGGAGCCACGGCAGCGCAGTGATGAGACGCACGATCAGCGGCACTTTCAGCGGCCGGTCGCCGCCCTGCAAGGCGCCGCTGATGATGTTGTTCTGCACGATCATCTGCATTCGCTGCGTCATCTTCACCGGGAATTCCCGGCGACGGCGCACGGCATCGAGCTCGTGCTCCGACGGACAGCCGTTTTGCAGCTTGTCCGCCAGCAAATTTGCGGTCGCGACCGCATCCTGCACGGCGAGATTGACGCCGACGCCGCCGACCGGCGACATCGCATGGGCGGCGTCGCCGATGAGAAGCAGGCCTGGCTGCGTCCAGCGCTTCAGACGGTTTATCGCGACGGTGAGCAGCTTGACGTCGTCGAAGCTCTTCACATCGGCAATGCCGCTCTTCAGGATCGGCGCCATGCGAACGACGTCGTCGAGCAGCGCCTGCAATCCCCTCGCCTTCACCGCGTCGTATTGTCCCTTGGCGATGACATAGGCGCATTGCCAGTAGTCGCCGCGGTCGAAGGTGATCATCATCTTGCCGGGCTCGACGCGCGCGAACACGTTCTCGGTCTCGTTCGCCTTGCGGCCGACGCGGAACCACACCACGTCCATTGGCGCGCCGATCTCCTCGACCTGGAGGCCGGAACGCTGGCGCACGGTCGAATGCCGGCCATCACAGGCGATGGTGAGATCGGCTTCGATGTCCACGATGCCGTCCGGCGTATTCGCCCGCACGCCGGCGATGGTCTCGCCTCGGCGGATCAGATCGACGGCTTCCGTGTTCATCATCACCTTCAGGGAGGCGAAGCGCTGGCCGGCCTCGCGCAGGAAATTCAGGAAATCCCATTGCGGCATGAAGGCGATGAAGGGGTACTTGGTGCGGAGGCGGCTGAGATCGGCGATGCGAACGGGGGTACCGCCGAACAGGCCGTCCATCTTCTGCAAGCGCTGATGCGGCAACTTCAGGAATCCGTCGATCAGGCCGAGCTCGTCCATCACCTGGAGCGTCGAGGGATGCACGGTGTCGCCGCGGAAGTCGCGGAAGAAATCCGCATGCTTCTCCAGCACCACGACATCGATGCCGGCGCGCCCCAGAAGATAGCCGAGCATCATGCCCGCCGGTCCGCCGCCGACAATGCAACACCGCACTTTCAGCCAGGCGCCCTGGAGATTCTGCGACGTATCGGGTTTCACGGCCGGGTTCTCATTTTGGGGTCAAGGTTCTGTGCAGTGCAGCAAGCAAGATTCATTTGCCGCGGTTGTGAATGGCCGTTAGCCTTTACGCCAATTCCGACTCATTCAGGAAATTGCAGTGCAGACAATCCTCATACTGCTCGGCGTCTGGATCCTGATCAACGTGCTTTTCGTCTTGATCATGATCGCACCGCGCAGGCCGCCGCTTGCGCCGGTGCGCATCGAACGGAACGGCTATCCGTACGAGGAGTAGGAGAAGCTCAAGAGCTTCATCAGGAAGCGCCGCGGGTAACAAGAAGCGCGCGCGACGCCTTCGGCCGCCCCATCAATTGTTGCTGCGGTTCGCGCTGCGGAAGCTCTTGATCTCCGACACGCTGCCGTCGCGATAGGTCAGCTCCACCGAGATGAACTGCGTTGCCGGCGCGAGCTTCATGTAGAGCGGCATGCCGGCGCTGATCGCGCTGGGATCGCGCATGTCGCAGCCCGGCATCTTCAACACCTGGTTCGGAACGGCGGTGTCGATGCCGATGCGCACCTCGCGGATGGCGCAGCGGTAGGACACGAGGTGCGTGTAGTAGACCAGCAGCCCGTTGAACTCGCGGAACGACAGCCAGCTCGTCGCGGTCATGTCGAGGATCTTGCGCTGGTCGCGGATCAGCGCGGCTTCGGGATCGAACCTGATCGGGAACGGGCCCTGCATGTCACCGGACTGGTCGACATAGCGGACCTCGATGGTGCCGGCCTGCGCGTCCGGCGGCAATTCGATCGACGGGTTCGGCATCCTCTTGCGCGTGCGCGGGTCGAGCGTATCGATGAAGCCGGTTTCGCGGAAATCGCCATTGCCGGCCATGCGCCAGGAAACGCCGAGGGTCGGATCGGCAAAGGAGAACACCACGCTCCAGCCGCCATTGTGGCGCGAGAAGCTCGCGATCGGCGCGTTGGTGGTCTCGTCCTTCGGCACGCGCGGCACCGACACTGGCGGCAGCGCCGCGAGCTTCTGCGCCGGCGGATCGGCCGGGCGCGCGGCGGCATCCTTGGCGATGCCGCTGAGGAAGACGTCGTCGACCATCTGATCGAAATAGACCGGCACTTGCCTGTGCTTGACGGTATCGGCCATCTCACTGACGAGACGGCGCGTACGCTGCGCCACCTGCACCAGGTTCTCGCCGGGCTGGAGCAGCTCCTTGGCGAAGGTGCGCGTGAACACCGAATTGGGATTGGCATCGTCGTTGGAGAGGCGGTCGAGCGCGGTCTGGCGCGGACCGGCCGAGAAGACCGAGAACACGCCTTCGGGCAGCTGCACCATCGGGGCAAGCCCGCCGCCACCGGAGACGGCACGGGTACCTTTGCGCTCGAACGGGTTGTTGCGGCAGGCGTCGAACACCAGGATCGAGGTTCGCGCCTTTTTGTTCTGGAGACGCTCGACGATGCGATCGGCCAGGATGGAGGCGTCACGCACCAGCTCTTCCTGCCCTTCCGTCGCCGCCGGCACGTCCGTCGGCAGCAGATAGTTCTGGCCTGCGATTTCGAAGCCGTGGCCGGCATAGAAGAAGAACGCGGTGTCGCCGGGCTCGATCGTCCGATCGAACGCGAGCAGCGTCTCCGAAAATTGCTGCCGGCTCTGGTTTTCGGCGAGCATCACCGAGAAGCCGAGCTGCTTCAGCGTATCGCCCATGGTGCGGGCGTCGTTGACCGCCTTGAGCAGCTTCGGAACGTTCCTGTAGTCGTTGTTGCCGACGACGAGCGCAACGCGCTTCTCGGCACAGGCGGGAAGCGCGAAACCGCTGAGGCCGGCCGCGAGGCCAAGCGCCGCCAGTACTCTGAAAAGCCAACGCGTCATCGAAAATCCCTCAAGAACGGCCCACGCCGGTTCCTTCGAACAGCGGTTCATGGGAACCGCGTCGTTGATGTGATAGTCGGCCCAGCCACATCGCTGGTTCAACAGCCCTGAGGACTCAGGTCTGTCGTCTAGCCTATGGTAGATGCCACCGGAATTTGCTTTTTCTCGGTCAATTCTTGTGGGCAATTCCGCTGGAAGCGAGGGGACGCCGTGTATCGCTGGTGCACCGACGAGGTCGAGCCGCACGACCGCTTCGACTTTTGGCGCGAGGTGCGCGCCAAGGGCCTGTTCGGCGTCACCGTCGAACTCGAGCGCGAGCGGCGCGCGGATTTCTTCGGCGAATTCTCGCTGGGCCAGCTTGGCGGAGCCGGCCTGGTCGAGTTGAAGGCCTCCCATTACGGGGTCGAGCGCAGCATGACCGACATCGCTGACGCGCCGGGCGACAGCCTCTGCGTCTATCAGCAGCTCGGCAGCGGCGCCTGGTTCGGCGGCATGCGCGGCGGCGACTTCACGATCGCAAATGGCAGCTTCGCCACCAGCCATACCGACCAGCCCTATCGCGCCGCGCCGCTGGGCGCGGGAGGCTTCCACCTGCGGATCCTGAAGATTCCCGTGAGCGGCCTCTCCACGCAGGACAAGCGCGTGCGCGAGCTTGCGCCCCGGACGTTCGATGATCCCAACCTGGCGCCCCTGCTCGACGCCTGCTTTGCCGATCTCGGTACGGTTGCCGCGGGTGATGACGGCGCCGCCGATACCGCCCCCCTCGTCCAGGCTTTAGCCCATCTGGCGCTGATCGAGCGCGGCATCCTGCGGCCCGGCAGCCGCCTCGGGCAGGCCGCGCTGCGGATCGCCCGGCTCTCGCAGGCGCGACGCCTCATCGCGCGTCACCTGCAAGACCCGGATATGGCGCCAACGATGGTGGCCGACCTTCTCGGCGTGTCGGTCCGTCACCTGCACATGCTGTTCGAAAGCGCAGCCAAGAGTTTTTCGCAAACCGTGACGGAGGAACGCCTGAACCGGAGCCGCCGCCTGATGCGCGAAGCCCCGGACCGGTTGATCGCCGACATCGCGACCGCCTGCGGTTTCGACAGCCTCGCGACCTATTACCGGGTCTTCAACGCCGCCTACGGGATGGCACCCGGCGACTTCCGCGCCCAGGGTCCGGAAGGGCGTTAGCCGACGGTTGGGCAGCTCCGCCGTCCGCTGGATTGGGGGAAAAACTGCCGCCTCGCCCGCTATTTGAGCGAAAACCTCAGGTTTTTTAGGGCCTTCCCGCGGCTGCTCCATTGACTTTGGCCGATTCCCGCCTATGTTCCGGGTCGACGCGGCTCGGTATCGAAGAGCGATTCCTGAGCTTGGCGCTTTGTTCGCGTGAGTCAGCACCCCCAGCTTCTTTGAGAGCGCGCCGTTTTGGGGTGGAACGCGACAGCCTTATTACCCTCGATTCCGAACGGCGGTTTCGACCAGAGGCTCAATGTCTTTTACCCATCTCGGACTATCCGAAAAAGTCCTCGCCGCAGTGGCGGCCACCGGTTACACCACCCCCACCCCCATTCAGGAACAGGCGATCCCTCACGTCCTCGCTCGCAAGGACGTGCTCGGCATCGCCCAGACCGGCACCGGCAAGACTGCGGCCTTCGTGCTGCCGATGCTCACCATTCTCGAAAAGGGCCGCGCCCGGGCGCGCATGCCGCGCACCCTGATCCTTGAGCCGACCCGCGAACTCGCGGCGCAGGTCAAGGAAAACTTCGACCGTTACGGCGTGGGCCAGAAACTCAACGTCGCCCTCCTAATCGGCGGCGTTTCCTTCGGCGACCAGGATGCCAAGCTGACGCGCGGTGTCGATGTGCTGATCGCCACTCCCGGCCGCCTGCTCGACCACACGGAGCGCGGCGGCCTGCTGCTCACCGGCGTCGAGCTGCTCGTCATCGACGAAGCCGACCGCATGCTGGACATGGGCTTCATTCCCGACATCGAGCGCGTCTGCAAGCTCGTCCCGTTCACGCGGCAGACCCTGTTCTTCACCGCGACCATGCCGCCGGAGATCCGGCGCATCACCGAAACCTTCCTGCACAATCCGCAGAAGATCGAGGTATCGAAGCCCGCCACCACCGCTGTCACCGTTACGCAGTGTCAGGTCCCGGCCGGGCGCGAGGCGCACGAGAAGCGCGAGCTGCTTCGCCGACTGCTCCGCGAGGCCAAGGATCTCCAGAACGCGATCATCTTCTGCAATCGCAAGCGCGATGTCGCCGTCGTTCACAAATCGCTGCAAAAGCACGGCTTCAGCGTCGGCGCGCTGCACGGCGACATGGATCAGTCGGCCCGCACGGCGGCGCTCGAGCAGTTCCGCAAGGGCGAGCTGCCGCTGCTGGTCGCATCCGACGTCGCCGCCCGCGGCCTCGACATCCCCGAGGTCAGCCACGTCTTCAATTTCGACGTTCCCCACCATCCCGACGACTATGTCCACCGCGTCGGCCGCACCGGTCGCGCAGGCCGGTCCGGCATGGCGATCTCGCTCGTCACGCCGCCCGACCAGAAGTCGATGGTGGCGATCGAGAAGCTGATCGGCCAGAGCATTCCGCGCGCCGAAGGCGATTTCGAAGTCCGCACCGATGCTTCCGATGCGAGCGAGCGTCCGCGCGAGCAGCGCGGCCGTGAACGTTCACGCGGCGGTCGCGGCAAGCCGCAACGCGGTCGCGATCGTGAGCGCAGCCAGGGGCCGAGCGAAGCACGTGGCGAGGCACAGCCTTCAGCCGAAGCACGGTCCACTCCCGAGGCAAGGCCCGCTTCCGAAGCAAGGCCCGCGCGCGAGGCAAGGCCTCCACGTGAAGCCAGATCTTCGCGTGATGCCAGGCCTCCGCGTGAAGCCAGGCCTCCGCGCGAAGCCAAGCCATCATCCGAGCCGCGTGACGGTGCGCGCCAGCAGGCCAATCCGTCGCATGTGCCGTCGATCGGCCGTCCCGAGCCGCGCCGCCAACGCGAGGCCGACAGCGAGCCGGGCGACCACTCGCATCTGCCGGCCTTTCTTCTGCGTCCGGTTCGCTCCCCAGCCGGCGCCTGAAGCCCGATGTGCGGCCGGCTTTGGTTGAAATAGAGCTGGCGCGCACTTTTCTGGACGTATTCGTGGACGTATATTTACGGGGCGTTCACGATCGTCCGTTAGCCTACGAACATAATTTAAGTATTGCTGCGGTCGACGGCACGCCGATCGCTGTGGGGTATGTTCCGTGGTCAAGGTGCTCGACGAACACGAACGCACGATGGCGTTCGCCGAGGTAGCGCTCGGTCAAATCCGATCGCTACGGCAGACCGCAATTCCCCGCAATTACGAGATCTGGTTCGTCTACGCCACCGGCTACAACGCCCCGCTCAACAAGATCATCAACGAGACGCTGGCGCGGAGCGGCAAGCTGACCGAAGCCGATCTCGATCAGATCTACGAGACCTACCTCTCCCACATCAAGACCACCGACCGCATCGACAAGGTCGGCGCGCGCGTCATCGGCGAGATCGACGACGTGATGAAGGTCCTCGGCGACGCGCTCGGGATGACCGGCTCCTACGATGCCAGCCTGTCGGCCGCGACCGAAAAGCTCTCATCGGCCGAGAGCCGCGAGCAGATCAAGTCGATCGTCGAGACCCTGCTGCATTCGACCAGCGAGATGCGCGAGACCAACAAGGCGCTGGAAGACCGGCTGACGCTGTCGAAGAGCGAGATCAGCAACCTCCAGCAGAGCCTGGAGGCGATCCGCGCCGAGAGCCTGACCGATCCGCTGACGGGGCTCGGCAACCGTAAATATTTCGATCGCATGATCGACATGGCCGTGCAAGGCGCGCTCACCTCCGGCGAGCCGCTGTCGCTGCTGCTGGTCGACATCGATCATTTCAAGTCGTTCAACGATTCCTACGGCCATCTCACCGGCGACCAGGTGCTGCGGCTGGTCGGCCTGTCGCTGAAGCAGACCATCAAGGGCCAGGACATCACCGCGCGCTATGGCGGCGAGGAATTCGCGGTCGTGCTGCCCAACACCGCGCTGCGCCAGGCCCTCACGGTGGCCGATCACATCCGCCGCGCGGTGATGGCGAAGGAATTGAAAAAGAAGTCCACCGGCGAAATCCTCGGCCGCGTCACCATCTCCGTCGGCGTCTCCATGCTGAAGCAGGGCGACGACACCGACGCGCTGATCGAACGCGCGGATGCCTGCCTGTACGCCGCCAAACGCAACGGCCGCAACCGCGTGATCTGCGAGGCCGATCCGGAATTCGCGGTCGAGACGCACAACCGGGTGGCGTGACGCCGAACCCGCGCACCGCCACCTGCGCTTGACATTCTGGCCTGACGAACGACATCTCCCTCGCTGTCTTGAGGCGTCCGACTGCGCGCATCCGGAGGACTTATCGTCTTGCCCAACCCGCATGATTTTCACACGCCGCAACCGTCCTACACCAGGGACGACCTGCTGAGATCGAGCGAGGGCGGCTATTTCGGCCCGGGCAACGCGCAATTGCCGGCACCGCCGATGCTGATGATGGATCGCATCACGGAGATCAGCCTGGACGGCGGCGAGTTCGGCAAGGGCCATATCGTCGGCGAGCTCGACGTCACGCCCGGCCATTGGTTCTTCGGTTGCCACTTTCGCGGCGATGCCACGATGCCGGCGTCTCTGGGGCTGGATGCCATGTGGCAGATGGTCGGATACTGGCTGGGCTGGTCGGGCTCTCCGGGCAAGGGCCGCGCCATCGGCGTCGGCGAAGTCGCGTGCACAGGCGAGGTCACACCGAACGCGCAACGCGTGCGCTACGAGGTCGCCATGCGGATGGTCCGGCGCGGCAAGCTGGTGCTCGGAATTGCCGACGGTCGCGTGCTTGCCGACGGCACCTGCGTCTTCACTGCCAAGGACATGCGGGTTGGTCTGACCAAGGCCGTGGATTGAACCTCAAGCCCTTCGCGTGGCGCGCTTGCGGGCCGGGCTCTTCTTGCCGACTTTCTTCGCCGCTTTCGCAGGCTTGGCGACCTTGTTCGTTGGCTTCTTGACCGCCTTCTTCGGCGTCTCCTTGACCTTGGGCCGCTTCTTCAGCTTGGCGCGCTGGGCGGCGGCGAGCGCCGCCCTCGCCCATTGCGCGAGTTCCGCGGAATCGTCGAACAGGCGCGCGGGCAGCTCCCAGTAGGAGTTCACCACCACGGTCTTGGCGCGGGTCGCGTATTGAAACGGCTTCGAGCCTTCCGCTTCAAAATCCGGGATGGTCACCTCGTCGGCGCGCAAAAACAGGCCGGCGCGCAACGCCAGCGCGAAATTGATGCCGTCGGCGGAGATGCCGTAGCCGGAAAACATTTTTCGGATGGCGACGGGGCCGAAATCGGCGAACAAGTCGATCAGGAATTCGCGGTCCATGGCAGGCTTCTCGGGCGAGCAGGCCAGCCTTCATACCACCGCCGTCATTTCGAGCGAAGCGAAGCAATCCAGATTGTCGCCGCAGAGACAGTCTGGATTGCTTCGTCGCAAGTGCTCCTCGCAATGACCGAAAAACTACCCGTCGATCTGCGCCGGGCGCAGCTCGACCGATTCGCCGCAGCCGCAGGCGGAGATCTGGTTGGGGTTGTTGAAGACGAACTGGGCCTGCATCTTGTCGGCCTTGTAGTCCATCTCGGTGCCGAGCAGGAACAGCACGGCCTTCGGATCGACCAGGATCTTGACGCCCTTGTCCTCGACGACCTCGTCGGTCGGACGAACATCATGGGCGTATTCCACCGTATAGGACTGACCGGCACAGCCGCCGTTCTTGACGCCGACGCGCAGGCCGACGATCTCGGAATCGGCCCGCTGGGTCAGCTCGTTGATGCGCTGGGCGGCAGCGTCCGTCAGCCGCATCACCTGCGGGCGCGGCCGCCGCGGCTTCGGAGTGGATGCTGGTGTCGAGCCCGACGATATCTGTGTCATGTCAGTGATGTGGTCCGTTGCCGAGCGAATTCAATGCCGAAGATCTAAAGCCAAGGTTACGCGTCACCACATGTTGAGCACGAGGCGGGCCTCGTCGCTCATGCGTTCCGGCGTCCAGGCCGGCTCCCAGACCACCTTGACGTCGACCACGCCGACGCCGGGGACGCTGGCGACCGCGTTCTCGACCATGGTCGGCAGCTCGCCGGCGGCCGGACAATTCGGCGTCGTCAGCGTCATCTGGACGTCGACCGAGCGATCATCCTTGATCTCGACCTTGTAGATCAGGCCGAGCTCGTAGATGTCAGCCGGGATTTCCGGGTCGAACACGGTCTTGAGCCCGGCGATGATCTCAGTGGTCAAACGCTCGGTCTCCTCAGGCGGCAGCGCCGACTGGGTTTCCATTGGATTGGCTTTGATTTCGGCCGTGTCACTCATGCGAACAAATCCCGCGCCTTCAACAGCGCCTGTGCCAGATGATCGACTTCTTCCCGCGTATTATACATGCCGAACGACGCCCGGCAGGTGGCTGTGACGTTGAACCGCTCTAAAAGCGGCATCACGCAATGGGTGCCGGCGCGCACCGCGATGCCCTGGCGGTCGATCACGGTGGCGACGTCATGGGCGTGCGCGCCTTTGAGCTCGAAGGAGATCACCGGGCCCTTGCCCCGCGCCGTGCCGATCAGCCGCAGCGAGTTGATCTCGCGCAGCTTCTCCTGGGCGTAGGTGACGAGATCGTGCTCGTGTGCGGCGATGCGCTCCTTGCCGATCGAATTGACGTAGTCGATCGCCGCGCCAAGGCCGACGACTTCGACGATCGCCGGCGTGCCGGCCTCGAATTTGTGCGGGGGATCGCCATAGGTGACGACGTCGCGCGAGACCTCGCGGATCATCTCGCCGCCGCCGTTAAACGGGCGCATCGCGACGAGGTGGTCGTACTTGGCCCAGAGCACGCCGATGCCGGTCGGACCGTAAACCTTGTGGCCGGTGAAGACGTAGAAGTCGCAGCCGAGGTCCTGGACATCGACGGGCAGATGCACGGCGCCCTGGCTGCCGTCGACCAGCACGGGGATGCCGCGGGCGTGGGCGATCTTTACGACGTCCTTGACCGGAACGATGGTGCCGAGCGCATTCGACATCTGCGTGATCGCGACCAGCTTGGTCTTCGATGTCAGCAGCTTCTCGAATTCCTCGATGAGGAAATTGCCCTCGTCGTCGACCGGCGCCCATTTGATCACGGCACCATGGCGTTCCCTGAGGAAATGCCAAGGCACGATGTTGGAGTGGTGCTCCATGATCGAGATGACGATCTCGTCGCCCTCTTTGATGTTCGGTTCACCCCAGGACGAGGCGACGAGGTTGATCGCCTCTGTCGCGTTGCGGGTGAAGATCACTTCCTCGGTCCGGGCAGCGTTGATGAACTGCGCCACCTTGGTGCGGCCGCCCTCATAGGCCTCGGTCGCGGCGTTGGCGAGATAATGGAGGCCGCGATGCACGTTGGCGTATTCGGAGGTATAGGCCTGCGTCATGCGATCGAGTACGGCGCTCGGCTTCTGCGCGGAAGCCGCGTTATCGAGATAGACCAGCGGCTTGCCATAGATCTGCATGGCCAGCGCCGGAAAATCCTGGCGCACGCGCGCAACGTCGTAAGAGCCGTTCTTGACTGCCGGATGCGTGCTCATTGGCGCCGCTCCAGCCAGCGTTCGGCAATGCCGATCACGTGCTCGCGCAGATCATCGTCGGCGATCTGCTCGATCGCCTCGCCGACGAAAGCCTGGATCAGCAGCGCCTGGGCCTGTTTCTCCGGCAGGCCGCGCGCCTTCAGATAGAACAGCAGGCTGTCGTCGAGCGCGCCGGCGGTGGCGCCATGGCCGCAGGAGACGTCGTCAGCGAAGATCTCGAGCTCGGGCTTGTTGTCGGCTTCCGCCTCGTCCGAGAGCAGCAGCGCGCGGATCATCATCTTGCCGTCGGTCTTCTGTGCATCGGGACGAACGATGATGCGGCCCTGGAACACGGAATGGGCACGGTCGTCGATCACGGCACGGAAGACCTCGCGGCTCACACAATTCGGCACGGCGTGGTCGACGACCAGCGTGGTGTCGCCATGCTCGGTCTTCTGCAACAGGTTCACGCCGTTGACGGAGAGCTCACTGCCCTCGCCCGCCAGCGTGATGAAGCCTTGCAGGCGGCTGACCGCAGCACCGGTGGTCATGTTGAAGAAATTGAGCTTTGTGTTCGCACCGACCGTGACGAATTGCGAGGTGATGTTCACCGCGTCAGGCGCATCGTCCATCAGGCGGATATGCGCGACGTCGGCGTTGTCGCCGACCGAGAGGATGACGGCATCGCTGACCTGGTAAGCCTTGGCGCCGGCCGCGACGAAGCTCTCGATGATGGTGGCACGAGCGCCCTTCCCGACCGCGACCTGCGAGCGGGTGAACGTCGACGCGGAAGACGCGATCGCGATGTGAATGATCTGGATCGGCGCGGAGAGCTGCGCGCCATCGGCGACCGTAAGCACGACACCGTCGGTCGCCATCGCCGCGTTCAGCGCGATCACCGCATCGGTGGCCGCGGTCTTCAACAGACTGGAATCCTTCTCCAGCGTCTCCCGCAAGGTCTTAACGCTCACCTCGGAGGCCAGCGCCTTAATGTCGGAGAGATCGGCAGCGAACACGCCGTCCACCAGCACCAGCTTGCGGGCGCCCGCGATCGCGTGCGCTTTCACGGCGTCCGCGGCGCGCTTCAACGCAGCCGCATCGGGCGCAGCCGCGAGCGGCAGCACCTCGCCGACCAGCGCGCGCAGGTCGGTGTATTTCCATTCCTCGATCCGGCGGTGCGGCAGGCCGAGACGCTCATAGGTCTCGAACGCCTCGCGGCGCACAGCGATCACGGAAGGCGAACCCGGCAGACGGCCTTCGGCGCTGGCGAACAGATCGCTCACCGCGCGGCCGTTTCCGGTCTTTGCCACAGCAACGTTCATCGCAAAATTCCTTACGCGTCCTCGTACTGGGCGTAGCCGGACGACTCCAGCTCCAGCGCCAGGTCCTTGGCACCGCTCTTCACGACACGGCCCTTCGACATCACGTGCACGACGTCAGGCACGATGTAGTTCAGCAGCCGCTGATAGTGGGTGATGACGACCATCGCGCGCTTGGGCGAATGCAGCGCGTTGACGCCGTCGGCTGCGATGCGCAGAGCGTCGATGTCGAGGCCGGAATCCATCTCGTCGAGGATGCACAGGCTCGGCTCGAACAGCGCCATCTGCAGCACCTCGTTGCGCTTCTTCTCGCCTCCGGAGAAGCCGACATTGACGCCGCGCTTGAGCATGTCCTGCGGGATGTTCAACGACTTCGAGACTTCGCGGACTTTCTTCAAAAAGTCGGGCGTCGAATATTCGCTCTCGCCGCGCGCCTTGCGCTGCGCGTTCAGCGCGGTGCGCAGGAAATTCATGGTGGAGACGCCGGGGATCTCGACCGGATACTGGAACGCCAGGAACACGCCCTTGGCCGCGCGCTCGTTCGGGGCCATCGCGAGCAGGTCTTCGCCCTTGAACAGGATCTCGCCATCGGTGACCTCGTAACCCGGCTTGCCGGCGATGACGTGGGACAGAGTCGATTTACCGGAGCCGTTCGGCCCCATGATCGCGTGGATCTCGCCCTCGTTCACGGTCAGCGTCAGTCCATGGAGGATCTCACGTTCCTCGACACGAACCTTGAGGTCTTTCACTTCAAGCAAAGCCATCTTGGTGTCCAGTTTATTCAAATGATGCATGGGGCGCGCAATGCGCGCCGCGAGGGTCGGCGCTAGCCGACCGATCCTTCGAGCGAGATCGAAATCAGCTTCTGCGCTTCCACCGCGAATTCCATCGGCAGCTGCTGCAGCACGTCCTTGACGAAGCCGTTGACGACGAGGCCGACCGCCTCCTCCTGCGTGAGGCCGCGCTGGATGCAGTAGAACAGCACGTCCTCGGAGATCTTCGACGTGGTGGCCTCGTGCTCGAACGTCGCCGACGAGTTCTTGGCTTCGATGTAGGGCACGGTGTGCGCGCCGCATTTGTCGCCGATCAGCAGCGAATCGCAGGCGGTGAAGTTGCGGGCGCCGGTCGCCTTGCGATGCGCCGTGACGAGGCCGCGATAGGTATTCTGCGACCTGCCGGCGGCGATGCCCTTTGAGATGATGCGGCTCGACGTGTTCTTGCCGAGATGGATCATCTTGGTGCCCGAGTCGACCTGCTGATAGCCGTTCGAGATCGCGATCGAGTAGAATTCACCACGCGAATTGTCGCCGCGCAGGATGCAGCTCGGATACTTCCAGGTGATCGCCGAACCGGTCTCGACCTGGGTCCAGGAGATCTTGGAATTGTTGCCGCGGCAATCACCACGCTTGGTGACGAAATTGTAGATGCCGCCCTTGCCTTCCGAATTGCCCGGATACCAGTTCTGCACCGTGGAATATTTGATCTCGGCGTCATCGTGGGTGACGAGCTCGACCACGGCGGCGTGCAGCTGGTTCTCGTCACGCTGCGGCGCGGTGCAGCCCTCGAGATAGGAGACGTAGGAGCCCTTGTCGGCGATGATCAGCGTGCGCTCGAACTGGCCGGTGTTGCGCTCGTTGATACGGAAGTAGGTCGACAGCTCCATCGGGCAGCGCACGCCCGGCGGCACGTAGACGAACGAGCCGTCCGAAAACACCGCCGAGTTCAGCGTCGCATAGAAATTGTCCGACGTCGGAACCACGGATCCCAGATATTTCTGCACCAGCTCGGGATGCTCGCGGATCGCCTCCGAGATCGGCATGAAGATCACGCCGGCCTTCTTCAGCTCCGCCTTGAAGGTGGTCGCAACCGAGACCGAATCGAACACCGCGTCGACCGCGATCTTGCGCCTGTTGGGGTCTTCCTCGCCGGGCTTCGGCTCGACGCCCTCGAGCATCGCGACTTCCCGCAAGGGAATGCCGAGCTTCTCGTAGGTCTTCAGAATCTCGGGATCAATCTCGTCGAGCGAGGTGATCGTCTTCTTCGGCTTCGGCGCCGAATAGTAATAGAGGTCCTGGAAGTCGATCTTGGGATAGTCGACGCGCGCCCAGGTCGGCTCGGTCATGGTCAGCCAGCGCCGATAGGCTTCGAGCCGCCACTGGAGCATCCAGGCGGGTTCGTTCTTCTTCTCGGAGATGAACTTGACGGTCTCTTCCGACAGCCCCTTGGGGGCCTTGTCGGATTCGATCAGGGTCTCAAACCCATAACGATACTGATCGACGTCGATGCGCTTCACGCGCTCGACCGTCTCTTGCACGGCTGGCATTCTATCCTCCGCTCGCGGTTTCAAGGACCGCGGTGGATCATCAAACTCGGACGACTATTACGATGTTTCTTGGCGGGACGCACGCGCTTAGAACCGTTCAAGCCGTGTTTCATCGCTTATCCCTTAAGTAGGGTATTACCGAGCTTTCGCCAAGCCTCTAACGCCCTATTGATGTCATCCGGCTCCGTGGACCAGCCCAGACTGAGACGCACCGCTCCCTGGGCGACGGTCGGATCATACCCCATTGCCGACAACACGTGGGACGGCTGCACCTTGCCCGAGGAACAGGCAGATCCGGAGGACACGGCGACACCTTCGAGGTCGAAACCGATCACCGCGGTCTCGGCCTTCAAGCCGGAAGCCGTGAAAAGAACGGTATTGGGCAACCGCTTGACGTCACTTGAAAAGACCGTTGCGCTGGCCATGGAGCGAATGCCATTTTCCAAGCGATCTCTGAGGCTTGCCATCCGCTCCGCATCCTCCGGCAAAGCCTCAAGGGCAACCCGCACCGCTGCCCCGAAGCCGGCAATACCGGCAACATTCTCGGTTCCGGCGCGCCGGTTCAGCTCCTGCCCGCCACCCCGCAGCACCGGCTCAAGTCCGGCCACGCCCTCGGCCACGACCAGCGCGCCGACCCCCTTGGGGCCACCGATCTTGTGCGCAGAAAAGGTTGCAAGGTCCGCGCCGATCACCTTGATATCGAAAGGGATTTTTCCAAACGCCTGGATGGCATCGACGTGCAGGAGGCCGCCGGCCCCGTGAACGATTCCCGCGACGTCAGTGACCGGCTGCATCGCGCCCGTCTCGTTGTTGGCCGCCATGATGGAGACCAGCGCCGGCGGGCCGTCGCCGAGCAGCGCCTTCAAATGGTCGACGTCGATCACGCCGGAGCGCGTGACCCTGATCTGACCGATCTTATCGGTCGGGAACCGGCCGCCCGCCAGTACCGAAGCATGCTCGATTGCCGATACCAAAAGCCGCTCGACAGGCCCGCCAGACGCCCCCCGAAGCCCCGGCGACAGCGCCAGCGCGTTGGCTTCGGTTCCCGTGGAGGTGAAGACGACGTTCCGCGGCAGCGCTCCCACGGCTTCGGCAAGCGTGGACCGGGCTGCCTCGACGAGCCGACGTGCCTCCCGCCCCTCGGCATGAACCGAGGACGGGTTGCCGATCAGCTCCCAGGCCGCGACCATCGCCGCGCGCGCCTGGGAGCGCAGCGGCGTGGTCGCATTCCAGTCGAGATAGACACGGGTCGGCATGTCGCCCTCTTAGCACCTTTTGCCCTCGCGCCAATCGGAAGCCGATTCACATCAGGCCGCCTGCTGCTGCGCGGTCGCGGCCGCGCGGCACCGCTCGATCCGCAAACCGAACAGCGGCCGCAGCCAGGCGATCCGCCGTACCACCTCGTAGGTAACCACGCAGGTGACCGCGGTGCAGGCAATGACGATGAAGGCCTCGCTTCCGGCGGACAAATCGCTGCCCTTGAGTGCGTGCGCGATCATGATGATCGCGGTCTGGTGCACAATGTAATAGGGAAAGATGGCATCGGTCAGGTACCGGCGCACGGCGCCATCGGCGGTGAAGCGGCGGCGCGCAAAGCCCAGCACAGCGGCCATCGCCAGCCATTGATAACAACCATATGCCAAGCCCGCGAACCACCTCGGCATCGATGTCTCGAACAGGCCGGCACGAAGCAGAATGAACACAACGAATAGGCCTGCGGCAAGGGCGAGCGCGATCCAGCGCTGACGTTCGATGTCGCGCCAGATGTTGCCCTCTTTCGCCAGCAGGAAGCCGATCAGGAACGCGGTCGCATGGTCCGCATGGTTGTACCAGTCGCCGAACAGCGCGTGCGTCGACGGGAAGGCTGGAAATAGGAACAAGCGCCAAGCCGCAAACAAAAGGCACGGCAGGACCAGCAGCCCCGGTCCGGCGAGCAGGACAGCCAGTCTCGCACCGAGCCGATCGGCCAGCATGGGCCACAGCCAGAGCACGCCGGCCAGCGCGACGGTGTAGACCCACAGGTAGACCACGAACCAGAGGTGGTTCCAGGTCGGCAGCACAATGCAGGGGTTCGGGCAGAATTGCGCTCCGAACGCCAGATAGTGCCGGACGTAAAAATCGGCGAAGCCGGCGGGGTAACCGAAGCTCTCAACGATCTGGAGGTAGGACTGCGGCGGAACGATTACGAGCATGCCAAAGATCAGTGGGATCAGGAGCCGTGCCGAGCGCGTGCGGACGAAGGCACCGAGGTTGTACTTGCCCAGCATAAAGCGAGAGGCGGCGCCGGACACCAGAAACAACAGCGACAGCCGCCATGGATTGATGACCAGCATCAGGGGCTCGAGCCAGCTCAGCCGGTGCGCGCTCTTGATGTGAAATCCCCAGGACACGTAGAGCATGCCGACGTGATAGAAGATCAGAAGCCCGAACGCTAAAATCCGTACCCAATCAAGGTCGATGCGCCGTTCCGCGGTTGGGAGTTGCAGTGGTGTTGACATGGTTTTCTGCTCCTTGAGGGGATGCCAAATACGGTTCATCGGCCATGGCTGACACGGAAAATGCCTCACAAACCGAGCGCGTCGAGCCGGTTTGGGATCAGGACAGGGAACGAAGGGATGAAGTGCCGCCCGCGGGGACGAGCGGCGGGGCTTCAGGGGCCAGCGGCAATCCTTGGACGATGTTCGTCGCGATCGCCGCGGTTTCGCTCGCGATCGGAATCGTGAATGCACTCTCCGGAGCGCAGGATGCCGCCGGGCGCGGCGACAGTTCCGACGTCGGCAAGCGGCTTTTCTGGGAGCTCTCGAGCATCGCCGTGATCCTGCTGCTGCTGCCGATGCTCGTGCTCGCGATGCGGCGGATGCGTCGCGCCGGGGCCCTCATGCGGGTCTGGATCGGCGTCGTCGCCCTGCTCGGCTTCTCGGCCCTTCACATCACCGGCATGGTCTGGATTCGGAAGCTCGCGCTCTGGCTTGCCGGAGGCGCCTATGACTTCCATTTCTCGCTTGCGACGGTTCTGTACGAGTTTCGCAAGGACAGCGTGGCCGTGTTCCTGATCGGCAGCACGCTTTGGCTGCTCGAAAGCCGGCGCGAGCTGAAAAACGTTGCAACGTCGATCCCGCCCGCTCCAGCAGGCCCGCAACGATCCCCGCCCCCCGATCTGATCTGGCTCAGAGACGGCACAAGCCGCATTCGCGTCGTGCCCCGCGATATCCTGTGGGTCGCCTCCGCCGGCAATTATATCGAATACAGCCTCGCTGACGGCACCCAGCACCTGATCCGTGGCACGCTCGCAATGGCGGAGAGCGAGTTGTCGCGCCTTGGCATCGTGCGCGTCCACCGCACAAAGCTGGCCAATCTCGACCGCGTGAGCAGCCTCGACCTCAGGCCATCTGGGGATTTCGAACTCACTTTCGACAACGGGCAGACGCTTGGGGGCAGCCGCCGCTACCGGCCGGCGGTCATCTCGCTCGGGGCCGGGCGGCAATCACGGGAAATGCCCCCGGATCGCCGAACGAACGATAAAACGCCGTAATTCCAAACACTTGCCGGAGGCTCATGAGCTCAATTGCGGCCCACATCGTCGCTCCTGCCGCTAGACGACAGCGGCAGGAGCACATGCGCCGGGCGCTCACGACATCGTCACGACCAGCTAAGCTCTTGAGCTCGTTGAGAGATGCCGAAGATGCTTGCTTTTTGACCCTCGCCTCATGTTAGAACGCGCGCGTCAGTTCGCCGCGCGCCGCTCGCGCATCATCCGAGGGCGCCGCTCCACCCTTCCATTCGCGGTTTCATCGGCCCAGCAGCCGATGAAATCCGCACAATCGGTTGATTGTTGAAGAGCGTCTTCAAGGGATCAATCAAGAGATCATCATGCCTGAAGTTATTTTCACCGGCCCCGCCGGCCGTCTCGAGGGCCGCTACCATCCGGCCAAGCAGAAGAACGCGCCGATCGCGATGGTCCTGCATCCGCATCCGCAGTTCCACGGCACGATGAATCATCAGATCATCTACCAGTGCTACTATGCGTTCGCGCATCGCGGCTTCTCGGTGCTGCGGTTCAATTTCCGCGGCGTCGGCCGCAGCCAGGGCTCGTTCGACCACGGCACCGGCGAATTGTCGGACGCGGCCGCGGCGCTCGACTGGGCGCAGACCATCAATCCCGAAGCGCGCGCCTGCTGGGTTGCCGGCTTCTCCTTCGGCGCCTGGATCGGCATGCAGCTGTTGATGCGGCGCCCGGAGGTCGAGGGCTTCATCTCGATCGCGCCGCCCGCCAACCTCTACGACTTCTCGTTCCTCGCGCCCTGCCCGTCCTCGGGCCTGATCGTGCATGGCGAGAAGGATGCGGTGGTGCCGCCCAAGGACGTCAACACGCTGGTCGAGAAGCTGAAGACGCAGAAGGGCATCGTGATCGACCAGCAGGTCATCCCCGGCGCCAACCACTTCTTCGACGCCAAGCTCGAGCCGCTGATGGAAACCATCACCGCCTATCTCGACATGCGGCTTGCCAACGTACGCTGAGGGGCACCGCTCAAGCCAGCTTGAGCGCAACGATTCCCAACAAAACGAGCGCGATGCCCGCAAGCTTCATCGCGCTCAAGGTCTCGCCGAACAGCACGACGCCCATGATAAAGGTGCCGGCGGCGCCGATGCCGGTCCACACCGAATAGGCGACGCCGACCTCGAGCACCTTCAAGGCACGCCCGAGCAGGGCAACGAAGGCTGCGAGCAGCACGAGCGAGACGATGCTCCATCCAGCGCGCGAATAGCCCTCCGCATATTTCATCGAGATCGCCCAACCGACATCAAGTGCGCCGGCGATCACCAGCATCAGCCAGGCCAGGGATTGCGACATCGGCGTGGGCTCAGGCCGCAAGCTTGAGCAGATGCGCGTCGTGGCGCACGAGGAAGGCGCGCAGCAATTGCGGGTAGTCCGCGCCCACCGCAGTACGGACGCTCGGACGCTTTGTCAGCTCGGCGCGCCACGCCCGAACCTTCGGTAGATCCTTGAAGATGCCGTGCTCGGTCAGTTCGTCGAACAGATCGAAATAGCGGAAGATCGGCGCGAACACCGCATCGACCAGGTTGAACGCCTCGCCTGCGAAATAAGGCCCCGCCACGAGCGCGGCTTCCATGCGCGCGAATTTGGCCGCAAGCGCCTGGCGTTTGCTTTCGAATGTCGCAGGATCAGTCGTGGTCTCCAGCCCCCAGAGATCGCCGAGAATCGCCGAGCCGAACTCCATCCACGCCCGGTGCTCGGCACGCTCGAGCGCATCAGCCGGATGCAGTTTTCGGCCGCCTTGCGTCTCCTCGATGTATTCGCAGATCACGTTGCTCTCGAACAGCGCGACCTCGCCCTTGTCGGTCGCGACCACCAGCACCGGCACCTTGCTGAGCGGAGACAGCTTCAGGAACCAGTCGGGCTTGTTGGCGAGGTCGATGTCGATGCGTTCGAACGCGACGCCCTTCTCGTTGAGCGCGATCACGGCGCGCTGCACATAGGGGCAAAGCTTGTGGCTGATCAGTTTCAGTGACGCAGTCATGGCCTTCCTCGCAATTAATGCATCTGCATGAATTGTTCATGCAATTGCATACATGTCAAGGATTCAGATAAGCGTCCCTATGGCCCGGACCCGTCACTTCATCGCGGCCGTATCGCCGTCGATCAGTTCGGCAACACTGTCGTGCAAGGCCTTGTTGTCGATCACAAAAAACAAGCCGCCGCGACCGTTCTGGCTTCTCTCGCAACCTGGCGGATTCAATGCTCCCTGCTGATTCAGATCGCCAAAGATAACGTAGCTGTGACCGCCCGCGCTCGAGACCCCGATCTTTGCGTGGTTGGACGGCGCATTCAGCTTGATCGGCTGATCTTTCCATCCGCCGGTCAACGCGATGGCCACCGGCCCAGGTTTCTTGTCCAACTCGAACGGCTCCAGGCACTTCACCTTCGAATTCTTGTTGGTGGAAGGAATTTTGGGTTTGGTCCACCACGTCGCGCTTCGCTCTGCGGTGCCGTTGAGGACCGCCGATACGAACTCCCAGGGAGGTGCGGTAAGGCTCGCCGTCTTGGCAATCAGGATGACTTTGGTCGACAGATCCTGGCGGGTGAAGAAATCTCCCGTCGCGGTGCTCGGCTTTTTCTTCTTCGGAAGTTCACCGAGTTCGCCGACCAGTTCCTGAACATCATCCGGACCGCCATTTCGAACGATCTGCTTCTTGGTCGGATCGGTCGCCACGCCCGCCGCCTTCAGCCCCTTGAGAACCTCGACCAGATCGTCCTTGGTCAGCTTGAGCGCAAAGAAATGCTGGCTGGCCAGCAGATTGTTGTTGCTGCTGATGCATCCAAGAGTGTTGCCGGCCTTTCGAACGATGCGGTGGCTGCCCGAACCCGGCCACGACGGCGTCGAAACCTGCATGATAAAGCCCTCGCCTGCATCGTTCCAGGCGAGCAACCCCTTGGAATGGCCCCATGGTGAGTTGGCCGATTTGATCGGATCGCCGTAGAACTGATCGTTCCAGATCAGGTAGAAGAAACTACCGTTGTAGACCTGATCGAAGGTGGCGCCGACCGGATCGGTGGTCGTGGCGCCGACGCAGCCCTTACCCTGGCTCAATTTGCTTGCGCTGCTGCTCGCGAACGCGAACTGCTGTCCGAAGCGATCCTTTGCCCGTACTTTGCCGCCGAAGATGCAGGCACGCGGTCCCTCGACGGGACCGCAGCCAGCGAACGACTTCTGAGCATTGAACTTGAAAGTGAACCACCAATCGACTGGTTGACCGCCCTTTTCAAGCAACGGACGCGGCACGTCCTCAACGCACCAAGCCGAACCACCGGCGACTGTGAGCACAAGGCCCAGGAGAAGCTTGATCATCCGGAGCCGCAACGGCCGCCACCCCCCCGGAGCACGCGCTTCAGCCGGCCTCATTTTTTCTGCGTCCCGTCCGGCGCTCCGCCCATGCCCTCTGCAGGGGAAATCGAGCTCTTCCTGCTTCTCGGCCGTCGGGGCTCGGCATCGGCTCCGCTTTCCTCTCCAAGCTTTTTATCAACTTCGCCAGGCGACCCATCGCCGGCCTGCTTCTTCGGGAGCGCGGCTGTTTTTCCAACTTGCTGCTTCGGGTTCAGATCGGAGTTGTCCCTTGGGAATATCGCGGCCACGATGCGCTCGATCGTATTGAACAAGAAGTCGGTGCTGTAGCCTGCAACGAAACCGAGCGCGGCTGAGCTCAAATGCAGCGTGTCCCCGCTATCACTGTCGACGAGATAGTCGACAAACAATATGATCGCGCCGCCGGATATTGCGCCCAACAGCACGCGATTGAAGTATTCCGGCTTGCGCCGCAAGTCGAAGCAACGCTGATAGATGAAATAGTGCGCCGATCGCAGCAGATAGGCGCAGGAGCCGAGGGCGCCGTAGCCCCAGGGCAGAAGTATCTGCGCCAGGTTCCGCTGCCAAGCATAACGCGTCGTGTCTGCATCTAGACCCCAGTAGTAGACAAGGCATTCGCCGGTCAAGATCGCTGCCGCGATAACAATCGCGACGAGGGAAAACCGCCGCGCAAATCGCAGGGCAGGAGAATTGCCGATCAGACGATTCCACCACGTCTCTGATTCATCCGAGATCGACGTGATAGCCCGCGTCGCATCAAGCGTCTCCGCAGTAACCGGACTCGCAAAAGCCGCGAGCCGATAATAGGCGCGCTCGAAATCATTCCAGTCGGCCGCCGAAATGCTGCGCTCCGGTCGCGGCGCTGATCCATCGCCTGTGGCCAATATCCCAAGCTTGATGGCGACCCCCTGGATCACCTCAACGGCATCGAGCGGCACCGCCTCGCCGCCCGCGGATTGGAAACCCGTGCTCAGCACATATTCGGACAGCGACAATGCACCGTTGATTTGGCCGCGCGTGTAGCTGCTTTCGAGCGTGACGACGCCTTGGGACTGAATAGCGCCCTGCGCCGGCGAATTGTCTTCCGACATGGGAAATCTCCGCCACCCAATAATGCACTTTTGAAATTCCTCAATCCTAAATTGAAAAATTCTGCAAGTCTAGCGAGTATCTTTTTCCCGAGCGCACCAGCCTCGTTGCGGTGATCTACGGAATAGCGCGCATGCGCCCGCCCGCTCAGGGCCGCGCGATCACCCCGCCCGTCATTGGCATTGGCACGCCCGTGGTAGCGGGATACGACAACGGCAGGCCCTTCAAGCCGCGGGCAGCCAGGAAGCCGAAGGCCTGCGCCTCGATGGCGTCGGAGGCCCAGCCGACTGTTTCGGCGGCCTCGACGGTGGCGGACCCGACGCGCTCCCGCAGCATCTGCAGCATGGTCCGGTTGCGGGCGCCGCCGCCGCAAACGATCCAGCTCCGCGGCCTGCGAGGCAGCAGCGGGACGATGCGGGCGATCGCCGCCGCAGTGAAGGCGGTCAGCGTTGCGGCGCCGTCGGCGGGCGGGACATCGCCGAGCTTCAGCGCGGCAAAATCGTTGCGGTCGAGCGATTTCGGCGGCGGGCTTGCGAAGAACGGCAACTGCAGCGCCCGCGCGATCCAGGCTTCGTCCGCCTTGCCGAGGGCTGCGAACTTTCCGTCCGCGTCGAACGCCTGGTTCATGGTGCGGTACATGAAATCGTCGAGCAGCGCGTTGCCGGGGCCGGTATCGCAGGCAATCAGCGTGTCGTTGCCGTCGATATAGGTGATGTTGGAGACGCCGCCGATATTGACGACAACGATCGGCCCTTCGCGCTCCAGCGAATGGACGAGCGCGCGGTGGTAGACCGGCACGAATGGCGCGCCCTGGCCGCCGGCCTCGACGTCGGCGGCACGGAAATCATGCATCACCGGGATATGGATCGCCTTGGCCAGCGCCGGGGCATCGCCGATCTGCACCGTCAGTCGCTTCTCGGGGCGGTGCAGCACGGTCTGGCCGTGGAAGCCGACGATGTCGATGTCTTCCGGTTTCATCCGGTTCTGGGCGACGAAGGCGGCGACCGCCTCGGCATGCGCGAGCGTCACCGCGCGTTCGGCCTCGGCCAGAACTCCCGGCCGGGCATCGCGCTGCGGCAGGTGCACGGCCTCGCTCAGCGCCTGACGCAGCAGGTTGCGCTCCGCCGGGCTATAAGGCCGGTAGCCGGACGGCCCGAATGCCTTCACCTGCTTTCCGTCGGTTTCGATCAGCGCGACATCCACCCCGTCCAGCGAGGTGCCGCTCATCAAACCGAGTGCCGTCAACATCATGGATCAGCGTCCTCAAGAGCCCCCTCCGGCATGCCGATCTTGTGCCAGAGGGATACATCTTATAATGCCACAGGCCAAAGTGGCGGGCAGCGACCGAGTTCCCACGGAAGACCCTTAAATTGCTCCCAAAACAGTAAACCAAGAATTGTCAGGCGCGCCGACAAATGACTGCATTCAAATCGGATTTCCTCAACACGCTCCAGGAACGTGGATTCGTCCACCAGTGCTCCGATTTCGAGGGGCTGGATGCCCTTGCCGCCAAGGGCGAGGCGACGGCTTATGTCGGCTACGATTGCACCGCGCGCTCGCTGCACATCGGCAATTACCTGACCATGATGATGCTGCACTGGCTGCAGCAGTCCGGCAACAAGCCGATCACGCTGATGGGCGGCGGCACCACCATGGTCGGCGATCCCTCCGGCAAGGACGAGACGCGCGCGATCCGCTCCGTCGCCGAGATCGAGGCCAACAAGGAGTCGATCCGCGGTGTGTTCGCAAAAGTGCTGCGCTATGGCGAGGGCAAGAGCGACGCCATCATGCTCGACAATGCGGAGTGGCTGACAAAGCTCAACTACATCGAGATGCTGCGCGACGTCGGCCGGCACTTCTCGGTCAACCGCATGCTGACTATGGACTCGGTGCGGCTCCGCCTCGAACGCGAGCAGGAGATGAGCTTCATCGAGTTCAACTACATGATCTGCCAGGCCTACGACTTCGTCGAGCTCGCCAGGCGCACCGGCTGCAACTTGCAGATGGGCGGCTCCGACCAGTGGGGCAACATCATCATGGGCGTCGATCTCGGCCGCCGCATGGGCACTCATCAGCTGTTCGCGCTGACGACGCCGCTGCTGACGACGGCGTCGGGCGCGAAGATGGGCAAGACCGCTCAGGGCGCGGTCTGGCTCAACGCCGACCAGTTCTCGCCGTATGATTTCTGGCAGTACTGGCGCAACACCGAAGATGCCGACGTCGGCAAATTCCTCAAGCTGTTCACGACGCTGCCGATGAGCGAGATCAGGAAGCTCGAGGCGCTCGGAGGCTCCGAGATCAACGAGGCCAAGAAGGTACTCGCCACCGAGGCGACCGCGCTCCTGCATGGCCGCGACGCAGCGAACCAGGCGGCCGAGACCGCGCGCCGCACCTTCGAGGAAGGCGCGCTGGCCGAGAGCCTGCCGACCGTGGAAATTCCACGCGGCGAGTTCGACGCCGGCCTCGGCGTGCTCAATGCCTTCGTCAAGGCGGGCCTCGTTGCCTCCAATGGCGAAGCACGGCGCCAGATCAAGGGCGGCGGCCTGCGCGTCAACGACGAGCCCGTCACCGACGAGAAGATGGCGTTGTCGGCAGCCGACCTGACGCCGGAAGGCGTGATCAAGCTCTCGTTCGGCAAGAAGAAGCACATCCTCCTCAGGCCTGCATAGGCGTATGAGCTTTTCGCTGCTTGTCAGGGCGCGCTGAAGCGCGCTCCCTGATTGGCAATGGACCAGAACACGCGAGAGGAACAGTCCAAGCAAGCGACCGGGGAACGCGTCACGGCGACGCCGCAGGGCGTCGTGCGCACCGCGCTGGTGGTGCTCGCGCTGTGCTTCACACTCGCCGTGCTCGGCCGCGGCCTCAGCGAAAGCTTCACCGTCTTCCTGAAGCCGATCTCGGAAAACTTTGGCTGGGATCGCGCGCAGGTGGTCTCGATCTATTCGCTGACCTGGCTCGTCAGCGGACTGATGGCACCGTTGGTCGGGCGCCTGTTCGATCATTCCGGACCGCGCATCGTCTATGCACTCGGCCTGTTGCTGCTCGGCTCGGCCTTTCTGATCGCAAGCCAAGCGCAGGCGCTCTGGCAGTTCCAGCTCTCGATCGGGCTCTGCGTCGGCATCGGCGTCGCCTTCATCGGCAATGTGCCGAATTCGATCCTGCTCGGCCGCTGGTTCGGCCCAAAGCTGCCGACCGCGATGGCGGTGGTCTACTCGGCGATGGGTGGCGGCGTGCTGGCGCTGCTGCCGGCCTCGCAGCTTTTGATCGATCATCTCGGCTGGCGCGAGACCTACCAGCTGTTCGGCTTCGCCGCTCTCGGCCTGCTGGTGCCGCTCATGCTGCTGCCATGGCGGCTGTTCGCCTCGGGCTCGCCGCAGATCGCGAAGAAGACCGATCCGGATTTCGTCGATCACGGCTGGACCCTTCCGAGCGCGATGCGCCATCACGCCTTTTGGGCGCTGTTCTCGACCTTCTTCTTCACTTCGGTCGGCATGTATGCGATCGCCGCACAGATCGTGGCCTATCTGATCGATGCCGGCTTTCCACCGCTCCAGGCCGCGACGGCCTGGGGCTTCTCCGGCGTCGTGCTGGTGTTCGGCATGTTAGGGGTGTCAGCGCTCGACGGCCTGATCGGACGTCGGCCGTCGGTGCTGCTCAGCTACGCAATCTCGATCCTCGGCATCTTCCTGCTGTGGCTGTTGCAATACTCCGCCAATCTCCTCCTGCTCACCGGATTCGTGGTCTGCTTCGGCAGCATGATGGGCTCACGTGGACCGCTGATCACGGCGACCGCGATGAAGATCTTTGGGGGTAAGCGCGTCGGCACCATCTACGGCACCATCTCGATCGGCAGCGGGCTCGGCTCGGCTTTCGGCTCCTGGAGCGGCGGCCTGATCCATGACGCGACCCACGGCTACAACGCGCTGCTCGCCTTCGCGCTTGCGAGCGTGGTGCTCGGGATGATCCCGTTCCTGGTCGTGCCCGCCTTGCGGCGCTAGGTCTCCCGAAGGTAACCTGCGGACATTCGCGTCACCGGGAAATTACGGATGGGCACGACGCGAACAGCTGGAAAAGATGTGGATGGCGCGTGGCTGAAAGTCCCTGCTGCGGTGTTTTGTCCGACATGACAAAAATGTCAGCGCAAATTGCCCTTGGGCGGCTTGCAGGGCAGAACTGAATGCGGTCCTAGTCGCAAGCATTGGATGGAGGGCACAAACCAATGAACTTTCCCTATCTCGTTCGCTTTCAACCGGTTCTCTTGAGCCTGTTTCGCTTCATCACTGGACTCCTGTTGCTCCAGTACGGCATCGCCAAGCTGTTCAAGTTTCCGGTGCTTCCCTACTTCGCAAACATCCCGCCGATCATCTACGCAGCCGGTACGCTTGAGCTCGTGCTTGGCGCGCTGCTGATGATCGGCCTGTTCACCCGCCTCGCGGCGTTCATCCTGTCGGGTGAGATGGCTTTCGCCTACTTCATGGGCCACATGTTCAAGGGCGAGACGCCGGTGTTCCTGCCGCTGCTCAATGGTGGCACCGCGGCGATCCTGTTCTGCTTCGCCTGCCTCTATCTCTCGGCAGCCGGCGGCGGCTCGGTCAGCGCCGATGCCGCGATGGGCAAGGACTAGCGGCACAATCGGCGGCGCGTTCGCGCGGCGCTGAGGCGTCAGCAATTGATGCGAATAAAGGGGTGGCACCCGTACATTTACGGGTGCCATCTCAGCGCGAGCCCAGCACGTTCCAGACGAGGACGAGGACCGCGACCAGCAGCATCGACATGATGAAGCGGTGAACGAATCGGTTCATTGCCGCTCCCAACGGATTCGGTCGCCACTAAAGACCCACACAATTTTTCTCCGAGTTGACTTGCCAAGCGCCGACGCTGCGCATTTCCGTGTGGATGTTTGCGCATGCGGCTCGCGGACGCCGCTTGCGCGGCAGCCGTCGCACGCGTCCATTCATGATTGGTAAGAATTTCATGCTACCGACGCGAGCAACAATAACCATTCCGTCGAGGCCGTGATGAAGCTGCTGAGTCACCTCAAGATCCGCACCAAGCTCGCCAGCATGGTCTGTCTCTCGGCGCTCACGGTCACGGCCATCATCGGGGTGTCGTCCGTGCTCAGCAAGAGCCGCATGCTGGAGGACCGCGTCCAGCAGATGCGGACCGCGGTCGATATGCTCCACAACCTCGCCCAATCCCTTGAAGAGGAGGTCGGCGCCGGCAAGCTGTCGCAGGCCGAAGCGAAGATCCAGTTTCATCTGCGCGGTCGCCGCATGAGCTTCAATGGCGGCCAAGGCTATCCGGTGGTCTACAACGCCGATACGTCCCTCATCGTCAACGGCGCCAACCAGCAACTCGAAGGCAAGATCACCGGTGCGAAGGACTCCAATGGCGTCCTGATCGCCGACGCCATTATCAAGGCTGGCGCTGAGACCGCACAGGGCGGCGTGACCTCCTATCTCTATCCCCGCCCCGGCCAGACCGAGCCGGTCCGCAAGACCGTGTTCGCGCGCAAATTCGCGCCCTGGAACGCGACGATCAGCTACGGCCTCTATGTCGACGATATCGACGCCGACGTGCGAGCCTTGACGCTGGAGCTGGGGGCGATCGGCATCGGGTTGATGCTGCTGATGGCGACGCTGTCCTGGCTGATCGCGCGCGACGTGCTCGGCGCGCTCGACCGCCAGAAGAACCGCATGCAGGCCATTTCCGAAGGCGCCATCGACACGGCAGTCGAGGAGACCGGTCGCGGCGACGAGATCGGCCGCATGGCCGAGACCCTCGAAGTGCTCAGGCAGACCGCGCTGACGGCGCGTAAGCTGGAAGCCGAGCAGGTCGCCACCAAGACCCGCAGCGAGCAGGAGAAGCGCGAGGCTCTGATCTCGCTCGCCGATCGCTTCGATGCCTCCGTCGGCCAGCTCGTCGGCCTGATGGCCTCGGGATCCGGCGAGCTGGAGGTCACCGCCAAGTCGATGTCGTCGACCGCGGAAGGCACCAACCGACGCGCCGCCGTCGTCGGCTCGGCCGCCACCGAAGCCAGCCAGCGCGTCCAGACGGTCGCGGCCGCCGCCGAGGAGCTCTCCTCCTCCATCACCGAGATCAGCCGTCAGGTCGCGCAGTCCGCCGTGGTCACCGGCCGCGCCGTGGACAGCGCACGCCGCACCGACACCATCGTGCGTGCCCTCTCGGACGGCGCCCAGCAGATCGAGCACGTCGCCGAGCTGATCTCCAGCATCGCGGCGCAGACCAATCTGCTCGCGCTCAACGCCACCATCGAGGCCGCACGCGCCGGCGAAGCCGGACGCGGCTTTGCTGTCGTCGCCTCCGAGGTGAAGTCGCTGGCGAGCCAGACCGCGGAAGCCACCCGCGAGATCGGCGACAAGATCGCCCAGATCCAGGGCGCAACCAAGGAAGCGGTGGACGCCATCGGCGGCATCACCGCCACGATCGAGGAAGTCAGCCGGATCGCCACCTCGATCGGCGCCGCGATCGAGGAGCAAGGCGCCGCCACCGCCGAGATCGCTCGCAGCGTCTCGCAGACGGCCGAGGCGACCCAGGAAGTCACCACCAATATCGGTGGCGTCAGCACGGCAGCGAACGAGACCGGCAATGCCGCAGGCATGGTGCTCGCAGCTGCGTCAAACCTCTCCAAGCAGGCCGAACAGCTTTCCGGCGAAGTCGGGACCTTCCTGGCCGGCGTGCGCGCGGCGTAAACGGCCGGCATCAAACGCAGCACGTCGTCATGGCCGGGCTTGTCCCGCCATCCACGTTCTGCGCGCTTATGAAAGGAGCTCGGCAGCCTCGCCGCTATCGCCGCGCGAGGGTGCAGCCGCTCGAGAGCTGGCGCGTCGTTCCAGTCGAGCCATCGCTCGACTGCGACGGGAATTCCTCGAACGGCGAGTTCTGCTTGCCGGTGTTGAATTCGAATATCTTGCGGAACAGACCGGGCGCCATCGCCGAAATCGGATTGACGCGCATCACGGGCGCGGCCGGCGTGCCGACGACCTCGTAGGTCACGCCGATCAATCCTTCATTGTTGCCGCCGCCGAGGAAGATGCCGAACAACGGGATCTGGCCGAAGATGTTGTTGACGCCATACATCGGCACGAAGGTGCCGCTCATGCAGACCTGATTGCCGGGAAAGTCGATCGAGCCCTCGATGGTGGCGCCGATCATCGGCCCCTTGACCACGCCGTCGCGGATCGTGAGCGCGCCGTTCTGCCGCGTGAACTCCGCGCGCAACGCCGTGAAGGCCACGCCGCTCTGCGCGCCGTTGGGGGCGCCCGCCGCGACGCGATCGAGTTGATCCATGCCCTTGACCGAGAAGTCGCGCACGTTGATCAGGCCTTCCCGCGTCGTAGGCTCTGACGTCGGCGGCTCCATGGCCACCACCATCTGGCCGCCGAAGACCTTGTTGGTGGTGTCTGTGAAGCGCAGGAAGTTGCCGGCATCGCTGGTCTGGAGATAGATCACCTCGCGGTTGCCCTGGGCGCGGCCGCCGCGCAAATCGGCGGCCACAGGCGTGTCTTTTCCGATCCTGCCGCTCAGCGTGAAGGCTTTGACCGCACCATTGCGCCGCGACATCTTGGCCTCGACGCTGCGCATCGCCTCGCCGTTGAAACCCATGACGGCGCCGAGCTTCACGTCCATGTCGAAATCGACGTTCTTCGTCTTGCTCTTGGCGTCGTCCTTGGAATTGCCTGAGATCGCCGATTTCAGAAAGCCGCGGCCGTCGAATACGTCGCCGCGCATGGTGCCCTTGACCACGCCGTCCTGGCTGCGCTCCACCTTCAGCGACGCCTTGTCGCCGTCGGACGGCGCGTAGGTCGGGAAGTTTGCGTTCATGAGATCGCCGTTGGCATCGACCTCGAGCGACCCCTTGATCGAGGCGCCGCCGCCTTCGATGACGATGTCCTCCAGACGCGTTGATTGCGCCGTCGGTACCACCTTGAAGCTGGCTTTGCCCGCTCTGCCCGGCAGCTTGACCCAGCCGGGCAGGATGTTGTCGAGCTTGACCGAGGTCAGGTCGGCCTCGATGCCGAGCTTCGTCGTCTGGTCGGGCCCCCCGGCGATCTTGCCCGACAGCTTGATCGGCACCGATCCGCTGACGGCGGGACCCAGATCGAATCCGAGGCGCGCGCGGCTCGCATCGTCCAGCGTGGTCTGCAATTTGACGTCGGCATCGCCCTCGGCCGGCTTGCGGTAGTCGAGCGAGGCCGCCTGCCCGTTGATCTTGACGTCGCCCTTGACCTGATAGCCCTGGTTGCTCGCGACGATCTTGAGGTTGTTGGCCTCCAGCTTCTGGTTCATCACCAGCTTGTCGGCACCAAAACCATTGAGATCGGCAGTAACGCTGTAGGTGGTGTCGGCTTTGGTCAGCTCACCCTTGACCGGCAACCCAAGCTGGACGTTCGCCGAGAACGTCCCCTTGCTGGTGTTGGGATCGATGACGGTCGACGACAGATCGCTCAGGCGATCATTGGAAAGCATTTCGGCGGCCGCAGGCACCGGGCCTTCGACACGAAACCTGGTCCGCGACGGCGACGGCTTGGGCGCCATATCGGGCACCTCGAAGACGAAGTCGGAAATCGTGATCTTGCGGCCCGCTGGCGTATCGGCGATGCCTTGCCCGATATTCACCGTCGCAGTGCGCCCGGTCACGCGCGCCTTCAAATCGGCATCATGCACCACCGGCAGGCCATCGACGGGGCGAACCGTGACACCGCTCGCCACGATATTGACCGACAGCCCGTCGTCGGGAATGGGTGGGCCCTTGCGCGGAAGATTCTTCGTCGGTGAATTAACGCCGATCTCGATGCGCTGGAGCGTTCCACGCTCGATCCGCTCGATCACCCATTCGCGCAACTCAGGAACGACAAGCGTCGGCCACATCCGCTTGAGCGCGGAGGCCGACATCGGCGTTCCCGCAAAACCCAATGTCAGCCGCGGCTCGCCCGAATAATCGATGGCACCGGTGCCGGCGACGCCGATCTCTCCGTTGGAGATATCGGCCTGCGTCAACAGCAGCCTCTTGTGGTCGGTGTCGAAGCGGAAGCCGATCGCAATACGGTTGAAGACCAGCGGCGGCTCGTTGTCGATGCCGCCGAGCAGAATCGAACCGCCACTGAAACCGAGCTGCCAGTCGTTGACGGTGCCGTTGGGCGGCTCGACATGAGCCAGAAGCGTCAGGCGGTTCGCACCCGAGAGGACCTTGAACGGAGCGACCAGCACCCGCCGATTGGCGTCCCACTCGACATTGATCTCGGCCGAGTCGATCGCCATCGGATAGTCGGGCGTATCGGTGTCGATGATGTTGCCCGCACCGACCGCAATCTTGCCGCGAAAAAAGGTCGGCACGCCGTCGCGGCCGAGCTCGCCCTTGAGCTCGCCCGTCAGCGGCAGGTCGGCGGTGTAGGTGAGGTCCTTCACCCGCAGCGCCAGCAGGATGTTGGCGGTCGAGACCTTGTCGGCGCGGATATCGACCGAGCGCACGCCGTTCTCGGTGGGGCCGATCGTGGCACGCAACGACCACGGACGCGCGCCCTCCTCGCCGAGGCTAAGCGCGACGCCACCACGACTCGGTCGACGTAGGCTGAGCGTGATATTCTCAAACGTCCATTTGCTGCCGCGCTGCTGATCGTCGACGATCAGATTGCCGTTCTTCAGGCCGATCTCGTTGAGATTCTGGCCGTCGAGGCCGGTCATGCTCAGACTGTCGAGCCAGTCGAGACCCTGAAGAATGCCGGTCGGGGCGGTGGCCTGGGTCGTGGCTTGCGATGCGTCGGGGGTCGCAGGCCCGGTGCCGAATGGCGGCGGTGGGACACCGTTGCGCGGGAAAGTCGGCGGCAGCCCCGCGTCCCTCTTGGAGGCGACGCCGGTTGCGAGCGGCTTTGCGGTGTCGCCAGCCGATACCGTGACGGTGCCGTCAGGTGCGATCCGGATCGCGAGCTCGGCATCGACGAGGTTGAGGCTTTCGGCGCGCAGATGCCCCATCAGCAGGCCCGCGCCCGACAGCTTCACCTCGGCCTTCGGTGCGGTGGCGACAATGACGTGATCGTGGTCGCGCACGACGATATCACGGATGCGCACCGCGATGCGGACCCGCCCGGCCCGCTCGATCTGCGTGCCGCCGACCTCCACCGTGTTGCCGTGACCAATATTGTCCTCGATCGCGGCCGCGAGCCATGGCGTCGCAATGTCGAGATTGATGGGACCGGCGCCGAGCCGCCACCACAGCGCGCCGAAACAGCCGACGAAGATGACGATCAGGGCACCGACGACGACGGCCACGCGCCTCAGCCAGCGACCGCCGCCCAGCCAGCGGCGCAAGGGACCAAACCCGTCAGCGAATCGATGGAAGCCCGAATTGGAACGCGACAACAGCCGGCGCGCCCGATAGCCCGCCGCCGCTTCCTGATCCGGATCCCAATCGGCGTCGTCCCATTGCTGCTGCTCTGGTTGGCTGCCGCGCCGATCCGAATCCCGATTGTAATCCTGGGGCGACGTATTCCTTGCCATTGCCTCTCGATACAGGCGCCCGTCGTGGGATTGAGCGCCGCCGGGGCCGCAGCCGTCGACGGGAAGCGAAGCTTCCCGCGCCGGCATTGCCGCCATACCTCGAATATTCCTTCTGTTCGTCATGTCGCCCCGGGAGCGCGTTCAACGAGCAGTGGGGTGGTGCGTGGAATTCCTTGTAACCAGACTCCGGCGTCGTCAGACTCGCCCAGCCGAGGGCACGATTCCGGCAGACCGGAAGAGGGCTGCAATACTGCTTTGGTTGACCCGCCGAAAGCGACGAAAGGAAGGCGTATGTCTAAGAAATCCCGAAAGAAATCGTCCAAAACGCCCTCCGGCAGTCCGACGGCTAAAAAGACACCCGTGAAAGTGCGGGCTGCGACTCAAACCAAGTCCGCGAAAACACAGCGGACACCGGCGAGCAAATCAACTGGGACCATAGCAAAGACAGCATCGCATAAGGCCGCATCGAAACGGTTAAATTCTTCCAAATCGGCAGCAGCGCTCAAAGCGACGGCGAAGGCCGGCTTGGCCGAGGGTCAGAAGGCCCCCGCCTTCCGCCTGCCCCGCGACGGTGGCGGTGTCGTCGCGCTGTCGGATTATGCGGGGCAGAAGCTGGTCCTGTTCTTCTATCCCCGCGCCGACACGCCGGGCTGCACCAGGGAAGCCATCGATTTCACCCGGCTGACCGGCGCCTTCGCCGCGGCTGGCACCGCCGTGCTCGGTATCTCCGCCGATCCGGTCAAGGCTCAGGACAAATTCCGCGACAAGCACGGTCTCGGCGTGCCCCTCATTTCAGACGAGACGCACGAGATGCTGGAGGCCTACGGCGCCTGGGGCGAAAAGTCCATGTATGGCAAGAGCTTCCTGGGAGTTCTTCGCACCACGATGCTGCTTGGCGCCGACGGCAAGATCGCCCGGATCTGGCGCAATGTCCGGGTCGACGGCCACGCCGACGAGGTGCTGGAAGCCGCAAGGAGCCTTTAACCAATCATTTAAATTCAAGCGGTTCCGTTTCCGGAAAATTAACCATGACCGGCCCAGATTGCCGCGGCAATTAGGCCGCACGGACTCATCCGATCGGCGCGGGAGTGCCGATGTCGAAAAGTTCTGCCCAGTTCTCGCAGTACCCCCAACATCACCCCCACGACCACGGCCGAGCCTTTCATCGCCGTGCTGCCGCGGTGGCAACCGCACTTCCCCTTCCGGACACCGACGACGCCTACACCATCGTGCATCACGGCAAGCAGGTTCGCCTGGGGCCTGTGGTGTTCTGGATCGTGGTCGGCACCGTCGTGTTGCTCGGGCTATGGTCGGCCGCAACCGCGACCTATTTCGCCTTCCGCGACGACGTCCTCACCCGGCTGATCGCCCGGCAGGCCGAGATGCAATACGCCTATGAGGACCGCATCGCCGAGCTCCGCGCCAAGGTCGACCGCACCACCAGTCGGCAGCTGCTCGATCAGGAGCAGTTCGACCAAAAGCTCGACCAGATCATGAAGCGCCAGACGGCGCTGGAGTCCCGTGCCACGGCGCTCGGGTCCATGCCGGACGTGACCGGATCGATTCCCCGCTCCACCCCGCAGCGTGGCGATGCCAGCCAGACGACGCAGGGCACGCCAAAGCCCTCGCCGATCAGCGACACCGTGATCTTCGTGGCGCCGCCGGATCGTGAAGCGCGGCTCGAGTCGCGCGCGCCGACCCTTGCAGCTCCATCCGTCAATCAATTCGCCAAGAATCAAGGGTTCGACAACATCGTCGTTCGGCTCACGACCTCGCTGGACCAGGTCGAGCGTCGCCAGATGGCAGCGCTCAACGCCGTCGAGGAAGGCATGGATTCACGCATGCGCCGGATGCGCGGCGTCGTCAGCGATCTCGGCCTGAACCTCGCAAATCTCGAAGCCGCCGTGCCGCGCACGGCGATGGGCGGGCCTTTCGTACCCGTGAAGCTCACCGCCAGTTCGGGGCCGTTCGAGAAGCAGCTCTACCGCATCAACAGCACCCGCGCCGAGATGGACCGGCTCAATCGCACGCTGGCACTCGTGCCCTATCGCAAGCCCGTCATCGGCGAGGTCGAGTTCACCTCCGGCTTCGGCATGCGCAGCGATCCGTTCCTCGGCCGGCCCGCGATGCACACCGGGCTCGACTTCCGCGCCGCGAGCGGCGATCCCGTTCGCGTCACCGCCAACGGCAAGGTCGTCTCCGCCGGCTGGTCCGGCGGCTACGGCCGCATGATCGAGGTCGATCACGGCAATGGCCTTGCGACCCGCTACGGCCATCTCTCCGAGATCAATGTCCGGGTCGGCGAGATCGTGAAGATCGGCCAAGTCGTTGGTCTCGTCGGGTCGACCGGCCGATCCACCGGCCCGCATTTGCACTATGAAACCCGTATCGACGGCGAAGCGGTCGATCCGCAGAAGTTCTTGCGCGCCGGCGTGCGACTCAGCGCGGGCTAGGCTCGTTGGGAGCGCGCTCGCCTAGTCCGGGTTTACATGGCGGAACTTCGGAGTTCCCTCCGCGTTAGGTCGCAGGTCCTCAATGGCGCGATCTTCTGATGCAACAGACCGATAAGAAAGCTCGTCCGGCCAAGGGTAAAGCGGACCAGCCACGTAACAGCGCGGCTCAACTCTTCAGCGATATTGCTAACCGAACATCTCAAGCTGCCGGGCGCGCGCTGACATTCATGATTGCCGCCGGCATCGTCCTGGTTTGGGCGGTCACCGGTCCCGTCTTCCATTACTCCGACACATGGCAGCTGGTGATCAACACCGGCACCACAATTGTGACGTTCCTGATGGTCTTCCTGATTCAGAATTCCCAGAATCGCGATAGCGCGGCCATCCAGGTGAAGCTCGACGAACTGATCCGGGTGAGCGCGGCGCACAATTCATTCGTGGGAATTGAGCATTTGACCGACGACGAGCTCGACGAGATCCGTACCAAATGTGAGCTTCGCGCCGAGGCCGAAAAGGTCGGAGAAAAGACAGTCAAGAATGCCGGCAAGAAGGCGAAACGCGCCGCCGATCTCGTCACCGAATAAGCGGGAGACGCCGAAATGAGGCTGACTACTGGCCCCGCTCGTGGCCGACCTCACCGGTGATGACCTCGCCGAACAGCTCCCAGGCCTGCCCGTTGAAGCGCATCAGCTGCATCTGCTCGATCGGAAAATAATCGTCGGCCGAGGTGTTGACCATGATGCCGGGCAGCATCAGGTCGGTGTGAAAATCCTTCAGGTTCGTGGCCTGCTTCATCACGTTGTCACGTGTGAGGTTGTCGCCGCACTGCTTCAGCACCTGCGCCATCGCCTCCGCCTGGACGTAGCCGTAGACATTGTTGGAATTCGCCTTGTCGCCGTCAGGGTAATATTTGTCCATGAACTCGCGCCATTTGATCACCGCAGGATCTTTGTCCCAGGTCGGATCGGTCGGGTCCTTCAAATAGACGGTCGAGATGATGTCCTTGGAATAGTCGAGCCCGGCTGGCTTGAGCACCGAGGCAACCGAGGTCGCGGTGTTGGCCAGAAAGAATTTTGGCTTCCAGCCGAGCTCGCCGACTTTCCGGATCGCCTGCGCCGAGCCTTTCGGCGCGGCCCATGAGAAGAAGATGTCGGCGCCGGAATCGTGAAGCGCGACGATCTGCGAGTCGATCGAGGGATCGCTGACCTCATAGGACTTGTCGGCGATGATCATATTGGCCTTGTCGCCGAGCCCGTCCTTCAGGCCCTTGAACTGGTCCTTGCCGGCATCGTCGTTCTGCCAGAACACCGCGATCTTGCTGTTCGGAAACTTGTCACGGATATATTTTGCGTAGATCCGCCCCTCGCTCTGGTAGTTCGGCTGGAATCCCATGGTCCATGGAAAATTCTTGGGGTCGCCGAACTTGGTGCCGCCGGAGGCGACGAAGAGCTGCGGCACCTTCTTGGAATTCATGTATTTCATGATGGCGGAGTTCGAGGGCGTGCCGAGCGGCTGGAAGATCAGCAAGACCTCGTCGCTCTCGACCAGCTTGCGCGCCTGCTCGATCGCCTTCGGCGGCGAATAGGCGTCGTCATAGCTGATGAAATTGATCTTGCGCCCGTTGATGCCGCCCTGGTCGTTGATCATCTTGAAGAACGCGGCCTCGGTCTTGCCGATCACGCCGTAGGACGATGCCGGCCCGCTATAGGGCATGATATTGCCGAGCTTGATTTCGGTGTCGGTGGCGCCGGGATCGTATTTCTTCTGCGCCAGGGCCGGTGTCGTGACGAGCACGCCGGCAACAAGAATGGCGAGGGCAGCAAGGTTATTGCGACGACCCGGCATCGTTCTCTCCCCTGTGTTTTGTAGTCTTGTTTTGTCGAGAGTGTCGCAAGGCCGACTGCGACTGGCAAGCACCGCGATTTTCCGTGAGGTGAAACGGCGGCTCTCGAACTATGTGCCGCGCCGCAGCAGGCTCACGAGGCGTCCGTCGATCACCAGCAATGCGCTGCCGATGACAAGTGCGCCCGCGATCTCGCGCATGGAAATCGGCTCGCCCAGCACAAGCCATCCCAGAAGAATGGCGGTGACGGGAATAAGCAGCGTCACCAGCATCACATTGGTCGCGCCCGAGCGCCGCAGGATCTGGAAGAAGACGATATAGGCGAGTGCCGTCGACAGGCCGGCAAGGCCAAGCACCGCGAGCCAAATCGTCACGCCCGGCACCGGCAGACGCCAGGGCTGCTCCACTGCGCCGGCGACGATCGACATCATCACCGTGGAAGCCATCAGTTGATATGCTGCCGTCCCCAGCGGCGGAGAGTCCTTCAACAACCGCCGCGCCGCCAACGCCGCAAAGCCATAGCTGAAGGCGCCGCCGAGGCAGAGCAGGATGCCCAGCCCCTGCCCCGCCCGTGTCTCGACGCCCCATCCGCGCAGGATGATCACGCCGGCGAGGCCCAGTGCTACGCCGGCGACGCGGCGGAGCCGTAAGGCCTCTTCGCCCGCCGCGGCCATCACGATCACCGTGAACAGCGGCGTGGTGGCATTCAGGACCGACGCCAGCCCGCTTGGAATGAAAGTCTGGCCGACCACGATCAGCGAGAACGGGATGACGTTGTTGAGGAGCCCAATCGCAAAGAACGGTTTCCAACCGGCGATGCCCTTGGGAAAACCGATGCCGTGCATGCGGATCAGCGGCAGCAGAATGGCCGATCCGAGTGCAACGCGCAAAAGCACCAGCGTAAGCGGCGGCAATTCCCGCAGCGCCGCGCCGTTGAAAAAGAACGAGCCGCCCCAGAGCACCGAGAGCAAAGCGAGCAGCGACCAGTCTCGCGCGTCAATCCGGTTGTCGTTCGGGGGCATGGCGTCCCATGTCGGTGGGCGACACAGCCGCCTAAGACAACGCGGCGAACAGCGCCACCCGATTTCCGATGACGCACCGGTTTACAAGACCGATGCTCGAAGGAGGTAAACGAGGCTGCCCCACGTCGATGTGATCCGCTAGGACGGTTTCTTCGGCCGCGACACCAGTTCGATCATCTTGCCTTCGTCGTCGTCAGGCATCGCAGCCTTGGCCTGCGCGTAGGCCTCCACCGCGGCGCCCGCGACCAGCGGCTTATCGGCCAGCAGGCTCTCGGCGAGCTTCACCGCGTAGGCGGCATCCTTGTGCCGCAGCGCCGCCGTGAACGTTGCGCCGGAAAAATCGCGGGCGACCATGCGCTTGGAGTGGCGCTGCACCTGCGGACTTGCGGCGACGCCAGCCTGGATCGAGTCCAGCACCAGATTCATGTCGAGCCCGGCCTGCTCGGCGATGGCGAGTCCCTCGGCGAGGCCGGCGATCTGGATCGCGCCCATCAGATTGTTGATCAGCTTGTAGACGGTGCCGGCGCCGACCGCGCCGAAGTGGCGGATGGTCGAGCCGATCGGTGTCAGATAAGGCCGCGCGCGTTCGAGATCGGCGGGATCGGCACCAACGAGCAGCGTCAGCTTTCCGCTGGCGGCAGCATCCGGCAATCCCGTCACGGGGCAATCGATATAGATCAGCCCGCGCGCGTTCATTTCGCGGCCCATCTCGCGCGCATGGTCATAGGAGACGGTGGAACATTCGATGGCGATGGTGCCGGCCTTGGCCGTCTTGGCTGCGCCCTTGGGCCCGAGCCAGACTGCGCGCGAGGCCTCGTCATCGGCGACCATGGTCACGACGGCGTCGGCGTCGATCGCCGCGTCCTCAGGCGAGGTCGCCCACTGCGCGCCGCGCGCAAGCAGATCTTCCGCCTTGGCCTTGGTGCGATTCCACAGGGTCACCGTGAAGCCGGCATCGAGATAGCGCCCGGCCATGCCGTGGCCCATCCGCCCAAGCCCGATGAAGGCGATCCGGGGCATCAGTCCACGTCCTCGATGTCGGCGCCGGGAGTGCCGAAGGCGCGCTGCGCCAGGGTCGCGGCCATGAAGTCGTCGAGATCGCCGCCAAGCACGCCTGATGTGTCGGAGGTCTGCACACCCGTGCGCAGGTCCTTCACCATCTGGTAGGGCTGCAACACGTAGGAGCGGATCTGGTGGCCCCAGCCGATGTCGGTCTTGGCGGCCTGGTCGGCGGCGGCCTTCTCTTCGCGCCGCTTCAGCTCGATCTGGTAAAGCCGGGCGCGCAGCATGTCCCAGGCCTGCGCCTTGTTCTTGTGCTGCGAGCGGCCGGCCTGGCAGACCACGGCGACGCCGGTCGGGATATGCGTCAGCCGTACCGCGGACTCGGTCTTGTTGACGTGCTGGCCGCCGGCACCACCGGAGCGCATGGTGTCGACGCGGACGTCGGATTCCTTGATGTCGATCTTGATGGTGTCGTCGATCACCGGAAACACAGCTACGGATGAGAACGAGGTGTGCCGCCGCGCGTTGGAATCGAACGGCGAGATCCGCACCAGGCGGTGCACGCCCGCCTCGGTCTTGAGCCAGCCATAGGCATTGTGGCCGGAGACCTGGATGGTCGCGGACTTGATGCCAGCCTCTTCACCCTCGGACTCTTCCAGCATCTCGACCTTGAAGCCGTGGGTTTCGGCCCAGCGCGAATACATGCGGAGCAGCATCTGCGCCCAGTCCTGGCTCTCGGTGCCGCCGGCGCCGGCATGCACTTCGAGATAGGAATCGAAACTATCGGCCTCACCAGACAGCAGCGCCTCGAGCTCGCGCCGGGCAACTTCCTTCTTGAGGGCCTTGAGCGCGGCTTCGGCTTCCTTGACGACGCCCTCATCGCCCTCGGCTTCGCCGAGTTCGATCATGCCGATGTCGTCTTCGAGCTCCTGCTCGACCTTGCCGATGCCGGAGAGCGCATCCTCAAGCGAGGTGCGCTCCTGCATCAATTTCTGGGCTTTCTGGGGATCGTTCCAGAGGTTGGGATCTTCTGCGAGCTTGTTCAGCTCAGCGAGGCGCGCCGTCGATTTCTCGACGTCAAAGATGCCTCCTCAGCAGCCCGACAGACTGCTTGATCTCTTCTACCAACCGTTCGACTTCGGCGCGCATGTGATTCTCTGGTCTCGCGGGATTGTTCCGCGTCTAATGACAACGGGATGTAGCGGCGGCGGCTGCAAAGCGCAACCGCCGCGGCGACGAACGTCTGTCTTGTCCTAAGCCCTAGTACAGCCCGCCGGTGCCCGGCCGCATGAAGAAACCGGAATCCGGCTGCTGCTGCTGCGATGCCGGCGTGCGGCCGTCGGCATCGGCGACGCCAATGACCGAATAATTATCCGGCGGCGCCGTGCCCGGCTTGAAGGCTTCGAGGATGGTTCCGCCGGTCTCGCCCGGACCGGCGCGCATGCCGGACTTGGCGACGACCCGCACCAGCTTGATGCCGGCCGGCACCTTGAACGGCACCGCGGGCTTGTCGGCGAGCGCGAGCTGGAGGAAGTCGCGTGCGATGGGAGCTGCGAGATGGCCGCCGGTCGCGGCGTTACCCTTGCCGAGCGGACGCGGCTTGTCGTAGCCCATATAGATGGCGACGGCGACGTCGGGCGAGAAGCCGACGAACCAGGCGTCCTTGGCCTCGTTGGTGGTGCCGGTCTTGCCGGCGATCGGCTTGCCGACCTGCTTGACCACGGTCGCGGTACCGGCCTGGACCACGCCTTCCATCAGCTCTGTGATCTGATAGGCAGTCATGGAATCCAGCACCTGCTCGCGGCGGTCGATCAGCTGCGGCTCATTCTGGTTCTTCCAGCCGCCCGGCGCGTCGCAGCCGCGGCATTCGCGCTGGTCGTGCTTGAAGATGGTGTGGCCGTAGCGATCCTGGATCCGGTCGATCAGAGTCGGCTTCACCCGGCGGCCGCCATTGGCGAGCATCGAATAGGCCGTGACCATGCGCATCGCCGTGGTCTCGCCGGCGCCGAGCGCGTAGGAGAGATAGTTCGGCAGTTCGTCATAAACGCCGAAGCGGCGGGCGTATTCGCCGATCAGGGGCATGCCGATGTCCTGGGCGAGGCGCACCGTCACCGTGTTGAGCGACTGCCGCAGCGCATTGCGCAGCGTCACCGGCCCCTGGAATTTGCCCGAGGAGAAGTTTTCAGGCCGCCACACGCCCGCGCCCTGGCCCTGGTCGATTTCGATGGGAGCGTCGAGGACGACAGTCGAGGGCGTATAGCCGTTGTCGAGCGCGGCCGAATAGACGATCGGCTTGAACGACGAACCGGGCTGCCGATAGGCCTGCGTGGCGCGGTTGAACTGGCTCTGGTCGAACGAGAAGCCACCGACCATTGCCAGCACGCGGCCGGTCCAGGGGTCCATCACCACCATCGCGCCGGACACTTCGGGGATCTGGCGCAGCCGGTACTGGCCTTCGACAGGCTGGGCGTCCTTGTACAGCGGATCGGCGTAGATCACGTCGCCGGGCTGGAGCACCTGCGACACCGCGCTCGCCGCCCTGCCCTTGGTGGCGCCGGAAGCCGACTTTGCCCATTTGATGCCATCGAGCGTGATGAGGCCGGTCTCGCGCTGCTTGCTGATGGCCCCGCCGAGTTCGCGACTCGGCTGGAAGCCGATGCGCGCCGACTGGTCGCTGGTCTCCAGCACCACCGCCATGCGCCATGGCGAGATATCGGACAGAGACTTGATCTCGGCGAGCTTCACGCCCCAGTCGCCGGAAATATCGAGCTTGCTGATGGCACCGCGATAGCCCTGCTGCTCGTCATAGTTCACGAGACCGGCGACCATGGTCTTGCGCGCCATGACCTGGATCTTCGGATCGAGCGTGGTGCGGACCGAGAGACCGCCCTCATACAGCTTCTTCTCGCCATAACGCTCGAAGATATCGCGGCGCACTTCCTCGGCGAAATATTCGCCGGCGAAGGTGTGGGCGCCGTTGGAACGGCTGGTCACGGCCAGCGGCTCCTTGCGCGCCTTGTCGGCGTCGGCCTGCTTGACCCAGCCGTTCTCAACCAAACGATCGATCACGTAGTTGCGGCGCTCGATGGCGCGGTCGCGGTTGCGGACGGGATGCAGCGTCGCGGGCATCTTCGGTAGCGCTGCGAGATAGGACGCTTCCGCCACCGTCAGCTCGTTCACCGACTTGTCGAAATAAACCAGCGACGCAGCCGCGATGCCGTAGGCACCTAAGCCCAAGTAGATTTCATTCAGATACAGCTCGAGGATCTTGTCCTTCGAGTAGGTCTTCTCGATCCGCATCGCCAGCAAGGCTTCCTTGATCTTGCGGGCGAACGAGACCTCGTTGGTCAGAAGGAAGTTCTTGGCGACCTGCTGGGTGATCGTGGACGCGCCCTGCGGACGGCGGTTGGAGCCGTAATTCTGGATGTAGACCACGCCGGCGCGCGCCATGCCGGTGTAGTCGATGCCGCCATGCTCGTAGAAATTCTTGTCCTCGGCCGCGAGGAAAGCGTTGATCACGAGCTTTGGCACCGCCTGGATCGGCAGGTAAAGCCGCCGCTCCTTGGCGTATTCGCCGAGCAGCGAGCCGTCGGTCGCGTGCACCCGGGTCATCACCGGCGGCTCGTAATCCTGAAGCTGAGAATAGTCCGGCAAGTCCTTGGAGAAATGCCAGATCAGGCCTGCGATGGCACCGACCCCGACAAGGAACAACACCGTTCCCGCGGCGAACAGGAAGCCCATGAACCGCACCAGCAAGCGCATTATCTGTTTATCCGTTCAAACTCTGGATCAGCCCAAAGATCAGCCCAAGACCGGCTAAAGATCAGCCCTCGGCACCGAAAACAGGCACCAAACCATCGCGAATTCAGCGGCCTTACTCAATACTATCAGTGCCGGACTCAAGACGCTTGCCGAGCGGGATTCTCGCCGATTCCGGAACCCCCTGCGGCGTTTTTATAAAGCGCCCGCTGTGGCCAAACTAGGGCTTTTGCGGCGGGACGGAAAATCACTCTCAATTCGAAGACCCTGCCGTGGCCATCCGCTTGGCCAAAAACCCGTCGATCGCCTGTGCCATCGAGCCCACGGCACGCGAACGCCATCCTTCGGAGACCAGATGCTCGAGGTCGCCCTTGTTGGAGACATAGCCGATCTCGACCAGGACCGACGGCACGTCGGGCGCCTTCAGCACCCGGAAGCCCGCCGACTTCAGGGGATACTTGTGCATCCGCACGGTCGACTTCATTTCGCCCATCAACAGGCGGGCAAAACGACTTGAAAAGGTGCGGGTTTCTCGCTGGGTCAGATCGATCAGGATGTCGGCGACATCGGTCGGCTCCTCCGCGAGGTTGAAGCCGGCGATGGCGTCCGCCCGGTTTTCCGCATCCGCCAGCCGCTGCGCTTCGGCGTCGGAGGCCTTGTCGGACAACGTGTAGATGGTCGCGCCCTGCGCATCGCCCTCGGCGCGCGGCAGCGCGTCGGCGTGGATCGAGACGAACAACGCCGCCTTGAGGCTGCGGGCCACTTTGACCCGGTCGTTGAGCGGGATGAAGGTGTCGTCGTCCCGTGTCATCACCACGCGATATTTGCCGGTCTTTTCCAGCCGTTCGCGCAGCGCCAGGCCAAAGGCCAGCACCAGATTCTTCTCGCTCTCGCCGCTCGACTGCGTGCCGTTGTCGATGCCGCCATGGCCGGGATCGATCACGACCACCGCGCGGCCATCGGCCTTCTGCCCGGCTTCAGGGTGTGCAGATGCGGGAACCGTCGCAGGCGGCGGATCGGCAATTGCCGGCCGCAGCTCAGGACGGTTTTCCGGGGCCAGCGACGGCACGAAGGCGGCGCGCTCGACCTCCTCCATTTCGAGCACCAGCCGCGCCGGCTGGCCGTTGGCGGCCTCCACCACGTAGGAATTGGCGATCTTGGCCGGGCCCGTCAGGTCGAACACGATTCGGGAGCCGCCGGGCATCACCAGCCCATAGCGAAAGGCCTTGACCAGTCCGCGTCCGCCCGACCCGGTGCCGGCGGGAAGTTGAAAATTGACCTGGGGGACGTCGACCACCACCCGATACGGGTCGGCCAGGGTGACGGCGCGGAAGGTAACGGTCTGGTCGATGTCGAGGACAAAGCGAGTTTGCCTGCCGTCACCGGCAAGCCGGGCGGCCGAGGCCGTCGGGAAATTCGCTGATGCAACAGGGAGTTGAGGCTGACTTTCCGCGGCCTTCAGGCGCGAGGAATCAGCACACGGCAATGCCGCCGCGCAGAGCAGCACGCATCCCAGCAAGATCCTTTGATTTGCGCGGCTCGCCACCGATTCCGTGCCTCCGAGCAGCCTCTTTAACGCAATAGAACCACAGGGTTAAACGATCCTTAATGACGGACACGCGAAACTCGCTGACTGTGACCGCCGTGCGACGCTCCTTGCACGGATGGCCCAATCCACGTATGTACGGAATGCTGACGGCCGATATTTCCGGTTGTGTCGCATTCAGCCTCCCGGTGCAGCGCCGGAACTCTCAAGGTTTGGGAATTCCAGCGTTTTTCCGTTCCCCTCTAAGTCCAGCGCGGTGCGCGGCAGCGAGGTGGACGGGGCAAGCCCCGGCGGCGGACGGTCCCCGGTTACCACCACGTTTCCGGGACGGTTCTGACAGCGGCGCAACCCGTTACCCGGTCCCTTAATCCCAAGGGAGCGGTTCGTAATACCCAAGGCGAGCGCGCTCGCGCCATGCCTGGCCAACAGCAACTGATTGAGGGGCGGCCCCGCCGCCCAATGTTTCATACGGGCCGACGCTTGATGCGCCAGACTGTGCCGACCAATTCTGAAGGACCATTCGCGACGCTGCGGAGTGAAAATTCCGCGCGCCACTTTGGTCCTCCGGCTTCCGGTTCGGCAAGGCGCGAGAGACAGCGTTTCGGCCTTCCCCTCACCCCCGAATCAGGTGGACCGTCGCGTCACCCGGCAGCGCTGATGGCGCCCACGGTGAATCGCGCCCGCCGCCGCCAAGAGTTAAGACATGCCCAACAAGATGTTGATCGATGCCACCCACCCGGAAGAGACCCGGGTCGTCGTGGTCCGCGGCAATCGCGTCGAAGAGTTTGATTTCGAGACCGCGCAACGCAAGCAACTGCGCGGGAATATCTACCTCGCCAAAGTCACCCGGGTCGAACCCTCGCTCCAGGCCGCTTTCGTCGAATATGGCGGCAACCGCCACGGCTTCCTCGCCTTCAGCGAAATCCATCCCGACTACTACCAGATCCCGGTTGCCGACCGACAGGCGCTGATCGAAGCCGAGGAGCAGGCCCATCGCGAGGCCGAGGAAGAGAGCGAGAACCGCTCCCAGGGCCGCCGCCGCTCCCGCCACCGCAATTCCCGCCGCCGTAGCCATGGCGAGCGCGTCCGCAGCGAAATCGTCGAAGGCACCGATCCCGCGACCCGGCAGGTCCAGGGCGAGGCCCTGCCCGAGGGCGCTTCGCACCAGGGCGAGCACCTGCACGCCGGCGCAGAGCATCACGGCGAGCACGACGGCCACGATCATCACGATCACGGCCACGAAGCGCATGACCACGAAGGGCATGACCACGACGACCATCATCATGCCCATGGTGACGATCATCACGCGCACGAACATCACGACCACGATCATCACGGCGAGCACGATCATCACGGCCACGACCATGCCGAGGAAACACCGGCGCCTGTCGCAGCGATCGGCGCCGAGCCCGCGGTCGCCACCGAGGCCGTTGCCGAGCCGCAGGAGGTTGCCTCCGACGCACACGCCGACGATCTTGCCGAGGCCGTGACATCGGCTACTGAGCCTGCCGACGCCGTGTACGCCCCCGGCGAGAGTGCGCAGGCTTCGCATCACGACTCCGACGCGACGGCCGAGGATGATGACGAAGACGAGGACGACGAGGAAGCCGAAGAGGACGTCGTTGAATCCGTCGGCGGCGACGATGTGCTGGAGGAAGTGCCGGAACGCACCTTCCGTCCCCGCCGCCAGTACAAGATCCAGGAAGTGATCAAGCGCCGCCAGGTGATGCTGGTGCAGGTCGTCAAGGAAGAGCGCGGCAACAAGGGCGCGGCGCTGACGACCTACCTCTCGCTCGCCGGCCGCTATGCCGTCTTGATGCCGAACACCGCGCGCGGCGGCGGCATCAGCCGCAAGATCACGAGCGCGCAGGACCGTTCGCGCCTGAAGGAAGTGGTGCAGGATCTCGACGTGCCCGAGGGCATGGGGATCATTCTGCGCACCGCGGGTGCCGCCCGCACCAAGCCCGAGATCAAGCGCGATTTCGAGTACCTGATCCGGATGTGGGAGACGGTGCGCGACATGACGCTGAAGTCGCAGGCCCCGACCCTCGTCTACGAGGAAGGCTCGCTGATCAAGCGCTCGCTGCGCGACCTCTACAACAAGGAGATCGACGAGATCTCAGTTGCCGGTGAATCTGGTTACCGTGAAGCGCGCGACTTCATGAAGATGCTGATGCCAGCCAATGTGAGCGCGGTGAAGCAGTATCGCGACGGCCAGCCGCTGTTCTCGCGCATGGGCGTCGAAAGCCAGCTGGATGCGATGTTCTCGCCGACCGTGCAGTTGCGCTCCGGCGGCTACATCGTCATCAACCAGACCGAAGCGCTGGTCTCGATCGACGTCAACTCCGGTCGTTCGACGCGCGAGCATCATATCGAGGACACCGCGCTCAAGACCAATCTCGAAGCTTCCGAGGAGGTCGCGCGTCAGCTTCGGCTGCGCGACCTCGCCGGCCTGATCGTCATCGACTTCATCGACATGGACGAGAAGCGCAACAACCGCGCGGTCGAACGCAAGCTGTCCGATTGCCTCCGGCAGGACCGCGCGCGGATCCAGGTCGGACGCATCTCGCATTTCGGCCTGCTCGAGATGTCGCGCCAGCGCATCCGCGCCAGCGTGCTGGAATCCTCGACCGATCCCTGCACGCATTGCGGCGGCACCGGCCATGTGCGCTCGGTGTCCTCGGTTGCGCTCCAATTGCTGCGCGGCCTCGAAGAGATCCTGATGAAGGGCGCGACCCACAATCTGGTGGTCCGCACCCGCACCGACGTCGCGCTCTATGTGCTGAACCACAAGCGCGGCCATCTGCGCGACCTCGAGAACGGTTTCAAGGTCACGTTGTCGGTCATCGCCGACCCGAGCGTCAACGGGCCTCAGGCCTATGTCATCGACCGCGGCGAGCAGGTGCATACGCTTGAAGCCGCCAAGGCTCTGCTGGCGGCGCAGGCGGCCGCAAGCCCGCCGCCCCTGGTCGAAGAGGCTTATGACGACGAGGAGTTCGATCCCGAGACCGAATCCGAGGTCGAGACCGAGGAGACCGAGGGTCTCGTCGAGGAGCAGGCCGCAGGCGACGCCGCGACCGAACAGGACAGCCAGCGCCGCAAGCGTCGCCGTCGCCGCCGCGGTCGCGGTGGCCCGCGCGACGAGGAGATGCGCGAGGATGGCGCTCCCGCTCTTGCCGAGACGGCCATGGCAGCCGGCGAAGGCGAAGAGGATGCCGAGGCCGAGCCAGAAGGCGAGGAAGGCGAGGAACAGGCAGCCCGTGGCGAGCAGCAGGGCAGCGCCGATCGCCGGCGCCGGCGTGGGCGCCGTGGCGGTCGCCGCCGTCGTGGTCCTGGCGAGGAAGGTCTCGCCGGCTCCATCAGCGACGAGCTCACTGCCAATGCGCCGTCGGAAGCGACCGACGCAGTCGCCGATTTCGACGGTTTTGGCGGCGAGGCTGCGCCCTCGATTGCACAGGCCGAGCACACCTCGCAGCCGCAGGTCACCCAGCCAGAGCCGCGCGCCGAGTCAAAGATCGAGGCAACGGCCCAGCCTGAGCCGGCTCCTGCTGCCGCGGACGAAGAGCACGCCGACGACAAGGCCGCACGACGCCGTTCGACGGTTCGGGAAAAGGTGAGCTTCCTGTCGAGCAGCCAGAGTGAACCGGCACCGGTTGCTCAGGCGGCCGAGCCGGTTGCCCCGCCCGCAGCGGCTCCGGAGCCCGCGCCCGCAGCGGCAAGCGAAACGTCGGCCGCACCGCGTCGTGCCGGCTGGTGGTCCCGCCGCTTCGGCGGCGGCGAATAGAGCGAACAAGACAGTCGAAACCGCCCGGCCAAGCCGGGCGGTTTTGATTTGGAGAGGTCAGTTCAAATGCAAAGCGCGATCGTCCTCGGCGGCGGCATGATCGGCGTCAGCGCGGCGCTGCACCTCCAGCAGCGCGGCTGGTCCGTCACGCTGGTCGACCGCAGGGAGCCGGGCCGCGAGACCAGCTACGGCAATGCCGGCATGATCCAGGCGGAAGCGGTGCGCCCCTATCCGATGCCGCGCGACCTCGCCACGCTCCTGAAGATCGCGACCGGCCGCACCAACGACGTGCGTTACAGCCTCTCGTCGCTTCATCTCCATATCGAGCCCCTGCTCCGCTATTGGTGGCATTCGGCGCCGAAGCGGCATCGCGAGGCGATCGACGCCTGGGCGCGGCTGATCGCCTACGCGACGGCGGAGCACGACATCCTCATTCGCGAAGCTCACGCCGATAATCTGATCCGCCGCGCGGGATACCGGCACCTGCATCGCGACGCAGCTTCGTTCGATCTCGCCGTCAAGGCGGCGGAAGAGGACCAGCGCGAATTCGGCGTGAGGTTTCGTGCGCTCTCCGGCGCCGAGCTCGCCAAGGCCGAACCTGTCCTGCGCGACGACCTGCCCGGCGCGATCCATTGGCTCGACACCTGGACCGTGTCCGATCCCGGCGCGCTGGTCACGGCCTATGCCGATCTGTTCGAGCGCCTCGGCGGCACCATCGTGCTCGGTGATGCCCAAAGCCTGCAGCAGACCGCCACCGGCTGGTCGGTCAAGACCGACGTTGGACACGTCGACGCCACCCATGCCGTGGTGACGCTCGGGCCGTGGTCGCCCGATCTCCTGCTCAAATTCGGCTATCGCATCCCGCTGGTGCGCAAGCGCGGCTACCACATGCATTACAGCGGTGGCGCCTCGCTCGATCTGCCGCTCGTCGACAAAGCCGGCGGCTACGCCATGGGTCCGATGGCCAAAGGCATCCGCATCACCACCGGCGCGGAGCTGACCGGCCTGGACGCGCTCGCAACGCCCGTGCAGCTCGCCAGCGCGGAAGCCTCCGCGCGCGAGCTGATCGATCTCGGCAAGCGGGTCGAGCCCGACCCATGGTTCGGCACCCGCCCCTGCACGCCCGACATGCTGCCGGTGCTCGGCCCAGCCCCACGCCATCCCGGCCTGTGGATGAACTTCGGCCACGGCCACCAGGGCTTTACGCTGGGGCCCGCGACCGGGCGCCTGCTCGCCGAGATGATGAGCGGCGAAACGCCGGCGATCGATCCGATGCCGTACCGGCCGGAGCGGTTCTAACCCTCTGCGCACGCGGCGAGGATCGCGAGTGCGGCCGCAAGAAAAAGGGCTGATCGAGGATCTCGACCAGCCCTGCTATTTCAAGACCTGACGGCGCGGCTGGCGCCGTCAGTGACAGCTTGCAGATCAATCCGTCGTGACGGCCGTTTCCATGTCGGTCGGATCGATCTGCTTGGCGAGGTTGGCGTTGAGCTTGTCGCGATCGAGCTCGCCCTCCCACCAGGCGACGATCACGCAGGCAACGCCGTTGCCGCACAGATTGGTCAGCGCGCGGCACTCGCTCATGAACTTGTCGATGCCGAGCACAATCGCCATGCCCGGCACGAGGCGCGGATCGACCACGGCGAGCGTCGCCGCCAGCGTGATGAAGCCCGCGCCCGTGATACCGGAGGCGCCCTTCGAGGTCAGCATCGCCACTACCAGGATGGTGAGCTGCTGGCCGAAGGTGAGATCGAAGCCCAGCGCCTGCGCGATGAACAGGGTCGCCAGAGTCATGTAGATGTTGGTGCCGTCGAGATTGAACGAATAGCCCGTGGGCACCACGAGGCCGACCACCGACTTCGAGCAGCCGAGGCGCTCGAGCTTTTCCATCAAGGACGGCAACGCGCTTTCCGAGGACGAGGTGCCGAGCACGATCAGCAGCTCGTCCTTGATGTAGGCGAGAAACTTGAAGATGGAGAAGCCGGCGAAGCGCGCGATGATTCCGAGCACGACGAACACGAACAGCGCCGCGGTCAGGTAGAACGTCGCGATCAGGCCGATCAGGTTGAGGATCGCCCCGGTGCCGAACTTGCCGATGGTGTAGGCCATCGCGCCGAAGGCGCCGATCGGCGCCGCGCGCATCACGATGGAGATGACGCCGAACACCGCATGCGCGGCGTCGTCGATGAAGCTGCGGATGGTGTGGCCGCGTTCGCCGAGCCCCATGATGGCGAAGCCGAACAGCACCGAGAACAGCAGCACCTGCAGGATCTCGCCTTGCGCGAAGGCGCCGACGACGGTGTCCGGAATGATGTGCAGCACGAAGTCGACCGACTTCTGGCCTTCGGCCTGTTTGGCGTAGTTGGCGACGGCCTGCGCGTTGGCGGCGGCGCCGCCGAAGCCCGCACCCGGCTTCACCAGATTGCCGATGACCAGGCCGATCACCAGTGCGAAGGTCGAGACGATCTCGAAATAGACTAGCGCCTTGACGCCGATGCGGCCGACCTTCTTGGCGTCCTGGATATGGGCGATGCCCGAGACAACGGTGCAGAAGATGATCGGCGCGATCACCATCTTGATCAGCTTGATGAAGCCGTCGCCGAGTGCCTTGATCCACTCGTTGGTGGCGACTGACGGCCAGAGCCAGCCGACGATGGCGCCGAGCACGATCGCGATCAGCACCTGGATATAAAGTACCTTGTACCACGGCTTGGCGGCGGGCGGCGCGACCGGCGCCCCCACCATCGTTGTCGTCGTCATTGTTTCACTCCCCCTCAAAACGCCGGGCCAGCCAAGATCAACTTGGCCGGCCCTGTCAATCGGAACTGCTCGATATTGCGCGCTTTACCCGCGATCGACCACCCGGCATATCGCCGGCATCAACGTCGCGCCCAGCGCGTTCTTGACCAGCGAGGCCGCAACGAATGGCATCAGGCCGACCTGCCACGCCTTTGCGGCGCCAAGGCCGAAGGCCAGCCAGCCAAAGCCCGCGGCCAGAATGAGGATGTGGCCGACGGCCATGGCCGCAAACAGCAGCGTTACGCTGCGATCCCAGCCACGCTCGGCGAGCCAGCCGGTGACGAAGGCGGCGCCAATGAAGCCGAACAGATAGCCCGCGGTCGGGCCGACCAGCGGTGCGATTCCACCAACCGGACCGGCGAACACCGGCAGGCCCATTGCGCCCTCGGCGAGGTAGGCGATCATGGTTGCGCTGCCAAGCCGCCAGCCATAGGCGGCGCCGATCATCAACACGACCAGCGTCTGCAATGTCATGGGCACGTAAGGCAGCGGCAGGTTCACCTTGGCCGACAGCGCCATCAAGGCGGTGCCGAGCGCAATCAGCACGACAGCGCGCAAGGCGCCGACGGTTTCACCGGGCCGGATCGGCCACATCAATGCGGCGAGAGGAGAATGCGTGGCGGTAGACGGGACGGAACGGTCAGACAAATTGCACTCCAGAAGGCTGTCGAAAACTGGCGGCTATTTAAGCCAGTGAGCGATCCGGTCAACTGCTTCCCGCATCTCCGCAGCCGAACGCGCATAAGAGAGCCGTATGAATGAACGACCATGAATGGGATCGAAGTCGAGCCCCGGCGTGACCGCGACATGGGCCTGTTCGAGCATCTGCTTGGCGAACTCGAAACTGTCGGAGGTGAAGTCCGAGACGTCCGCATAGAGATAGAATGCGCCGTCAGCCGGCAGAAACCTGGTCAGGCCGGCCTTGGGCAATCCCTCGATCAGGATGCGCCGGTTTTCCTGATAGCCGTGCTTGATCTCCTCCATCTCGGCCGCGCCATCGAAGGCCGCTTCGGCCGCGATCTGCGACAGTGACGGCACCGAGATCGACAGGTTCTGCTGCAGCCGCTCGATCGGCCGCACCAGAATCTCGGGCACGACCATCCAGCCGACGCGCCAGCCCGTCATGCAGAAATACTTCGAGAACGAGTTGATCACGAGCGCGTCGTCCGACAGCGCCGCCGCCGTCACCGCGGGAAACGCATAGTCGAGCCCATGATAGATCTCGTCCGAGATGAAACGGATGCCCGCGCCTTCCGCCGCAGCGATCAGGCCGGCGAGCGCCTCGCGGGACATCATCGTCCCGGTCGGATTGGCGGGGCTGCCGACCAGCACGCCCTTCAGCGGCGCCTTGCGATGGGCGGCCAGCAGCGCCTCGCCTGTCAGCGCATGGCGCGTCTCGTTCGTGGTCTCGATCAGCACCGGCTCGCAACCGAGCGCGGTGAGGATATGACGGTACGGCGGATAACCCGGCACCGTTACTGCAACGCGGTCGCCCGGCTCGAACATCGCGAGGAATGCCAGAATGAACCCGCCGGAGGAGCCGGTGGTCACCACGATCCGCTCGGGGCTGACGTCACAGCCATAGGCATCGCGATAATGCCGCGCGATGCGCGCGCGCAAGGAGGGGATGCCGAGCGCTGAGGTATAATCAATCCGCCCCGCCTCGAGCGCCGCATGGGCGGCAACAATCGCGGTCTTCGGCGCGCCGGCGGCGGGCTGGCCAACCTCCATGTGGATGACATGGCCTCCGGCCGCCTCGATCCGGGCCGCCGCGGCCATCACGTCCATCACCATGAACGGGGGAACATCACTGCGGCGGGAGGGCGCGAGCCACTGCCCCAACCGGTTCCTCAATGTCGCATCGTGCATCGATTTCTGCTATTCGCTGGCGGGGCCGATCCGTCCGACCCGGGAAAAACGGGGTGCTTGCGCCCCAGACTGGCCGCATTGTACGGCTCATAAGGGGAACGGCTCAAAAGGGCATATCGCGTATCCGGTCCGCCGCCAATCGCCAAAACCAATCACGAAACTGCCCGACCAAGAATGCTTGACCAGCCCGCTGACAAGACCGTTTGACCCAGACCGCTTGATGTTGTTCCAGATCGCATTGCGCAAGACGGCCACCGCCCTCACCTCCCTCGTCGCGGCGGCTGCGATCGCGCTGACGCCGTTCTCGGCCGCGCATGCGCAGGCCAAGGGGCCGCCGGTCCTGCGGGACACCGAGACCGAGCAGTTGCTGCGCGAATACACGCGCCCGATCCTGCGCGCCGCCGGTCTGGAAAAGCAGAACATCCAGATGGTGATCGTCAACGAGGGCTCGTTCAACGCGTTCGTCGCCGATGGCCGCCGCATCTTCGTCAATTACGGTGCGATCCTCCAGTCGGAGACGCCGAACCAGATCATCGGCGTGCTCGCGCACGAGACCGGGCATCTGGCCGGCGGCCATCTGTCCAAGCTGCGCGAGCAGCTCGCCAACGCCCAGACCCAGATGATCATCGCGATGCTGCTCGGCGCCGGCGCGATGGCCGTGGGCAGCACCCGCGGCAGTGGCAGCGCCGGCAACAATGGCCTTGCCAATGCCGGAGCCGCTGCCCTCGCCGGCCCCCAGGAGATGATCCGCCGGACGTTGCTGTCCTACCAGCGGCAGCAGGAGGAGAACGCCGATCGCGCCGGCGTGAAATTCCTGACTGCGACCCAGCAATCGCCGAAGGGCATGTACGAGACGTTCAAGCGCTTCACCAGCGAGAGCCTGTTCGCGGCACGCGGCGCCGATCCCTATCTCCAGTCGCACCCGATGCCCGCCGAGCGCGTCGCTTCCTTGCAAGAGTTCGCCAGCTCCAGCCCTTATTGGGACAAGAAGGACGATCCCGCGCTCCAGCTCCGCCACGACATGGTGCGCGCCAAGATCTCCGCCTTCATGGAGCGGCCGGAGACGGTGTATCGCCGCTATCCCCTGACCAACGACAGCATGCCGGCGCGCTACGCCCGCGCCATCAGCACCTATCTGCACGGGGATTTGCGCAGCGCGCTCACCCAGATCGACGCGCTGATCCAGGTCCAGCCCAACAATGCGTATTTTTACGAGGTGCGCGGCCAGGCCCTGTTGGAGGGCGGCAAGCCGGCCGAGGCGATCCCTGCCCTGCGCAAGGCTGTCGCACTCTCGAACAACGCGCCCCTCATCGAGATGTTACTTGGGCAGGCTCTGGTTGGGTCCGATAATAAGGCCTACACCGATGACGCCGTTCGGATTCTCCGGGCCGCGGTCGCACGGGAACCGGAGGCCATTCTCGGCTACATGCAGCTCGCGATGGCCTATGGCCGGAAGGGCGACTATGCCGAGGCCGATCTGGCGTCGGCGCAGGCCGCTTATCTGCGCGGCGACAACAAGACCGCCCGCGAGCTTGCGACGCGCGCGAAAACCCGTTTCGCCGTCGGCACGCCTGGATGGGTCAAGGCCGACGACATCGTGGCGTCGAAACCGCCACGCAACTGACAAGACCAAGACGACCTTACACGACGACACTTCCGCCACGACGCCTTACGAAACGACGTCACGACACCGCGCTTAAGTCCGCCGGGACGTTTTCCGAAACCTGCTTTGGATAAGAGGATTTGCCTATGCCTTCGCTGCGCCTGCTTGCTCCCGCGCTGTTTGCGCTCGCCATGTTCGGCGCAGCCGCGCCCGCGTCGGCCGACAGCTTCTCCGATGCCCAGCGCACGGACATCGAGGTGATCATCAAGAACTATCTCGTCACCCATCCCGAGGTGCTCGAGGAAGCGATGGCCGAGCTCACCAAGCGCCAGGCCGCGGCCGAGACGCAGAAGCACGAGGCCAGCGTCGCGCAGAATTCCGACGCGATCTTCAACTCGCCGCGCCAGGTCGTGCTCGGCAACAAGGACGGCGACGTCACCTTCGTCGAGTTCTTCGACTACAATTGCGGCTACTGCAAGCGGGCGATGGACGACATGCTCACCCTCATGAAGGCTGATCCGAAGCTGAAGGTGGTGCTGAAGGAATTTCCGGTGCTGAGCCAGGGCTCGGTCGAAGCAGCCCAGGTCGCCGTCGCCGTGCGCATGCAGGATCCCTCCGGCAAGAAATATCTCGATTTCCATCAGAAGCTGCTCGGCGGCCGTGGCGCGGCCGACAAGGCGCGCGCGCTTCAGGCGGCCAAGGAAGCCGGTCTCGACGTCGCGAAGATCGAGAAGGACATCGGCAGCGCCGAGGTGCGCAGCACCATCGAGGAGAACTTCAAGCTCGCCGAAGCAATGGGCATGAACGGCACGCCCAGCTACGTGATCGGCAAGCAGATCGTGGTCGGCGCCGTCGGTGTCGATAGCCTGAAGGAAAAGATCGCTGTGGCCCGCTGCGGCAAAGCGACCTGCTAACACGGCGACTTGCTAACAAGGCGACTTGCTGACAAGCGATCTGCGGATCACGTCTACAACTCACGCATGCAAAAGGCCGGCTGAAACGCCGGCCTTTTCATTGCGCCGAAATCTGGCGCGCGCGTTCATCTGGCATTCAACAAACAAAAGCCTCGGAACCACCGAAGTTCCGGAACTACTCAAATCTCCTTTCGTTGTCGGCGCGGGCAATGACGCAAATGAACACGTGAGGAGAATTCCATGTCTAACCGCTTTATGATCTCGGTTGCCACACTCGCGCTCGTCGCGGGCACCGGTCTGGCGAACGCACAGGGCACCATGAACCGCGACAGCGGTGGCGGCGCCGGTAGTGCGCAGATGCAGCATTCGCAGCCTTCCGGCGGCGCCGCCGAACGCGGCGGCTCGATGGGTAAGGACTCCGCCCATGAGAAGGGCACCGTCGGCCAGGCTGGCGGCTCCAGCAGCATGAAGTCCGGCACATCCGCCGAGGACAAGTCCTCCGGCGCGAGCAAGGACGAGCACTCCGGCCGCGAGATGAACAAGAACGCGGCTGAGGACAAGTCCGGCGCCACCAAGGGCCAGCACACTGACGACCGCGCGCAGGGTCAGCAGGACAAGTCCAAGAGCATGAGCCAGGACACGAGCAAGGACTCGACCAAGTCCGGCACCAAGGACCAGAAGGACACGAAGGCTGAGGGCACCAAGAGCGGCGCCAGCAGCACCAACAATGCCGACAACCAGAAGGGCACCGACACGCGCACCAACCAGAACGCGCAGGGCCAGACCGGCACCAGCACGAACCAGAACGCGCAGGGTCAGAGCAGCACCAACACGACTGTCGGCCAGGCCGGCGCCGGCGCCAAGCTCTCGACCGAGCAGCGCACGCAGATCACCTCGGTGATCCGCGAGGAGCACGTGCGTCCGGTGACCAACGTGAACTTCTCGATCTCGGTCGGCACCCGCATTCCGCGCGAGGGCATCGAGCTGCACACCCTGCCGTCCCGCGTCGTGACGATCTATCCGGAATGGCGGACCTATCGCTACGTCCTGGTCAAGGACGAGATCGTTATCATCAATCCGGACACCTATGAGATCGTGGCTGTCCTGAACACCTGAGACGATACCCGGCAAGCTCTGGGGGCGGGCAGCAATGCCCGCCCCCTTTGCCGTTTGGCCGGCAGCCATGCTTCGGGCTGGTTAACAAGCAATTTCCGTAGCTTGCGCACAGGTTTTTGCACCCCGGATGAGCTATCTGAAGCCCCCTCGGAGGTCCTTCAAGGCTTCCCCTCACGCGCTTTGTTACCTATAACCCCCGCCACGCCGAAGCACCTCTTGCGGGATTGGAATGGCCGAACCAGCAACCGACACGATCCTTGTCCTGAACGGGCCGAACCTCAACATGTTGGGGACACGCGAGCCCGAGAAATACGGGCATGCGTCGCTGGCCGACGTCGAGGCACTGTGCCGGGAGACGGCGGCGACGTTCGGTCTCAAGGCCGACTGCCGGCAGTCCAACCGCGAAGGCGAGCTGATCGACTTCATCCACGAGGCACACGCCCGCAAGATGAAGGGCATCATCATCAACGCCGGCGGCTATTCGCACACATCGATCGCGCTTCACGACGCGCTGCTCGCGGTGCAGATCCCGACGGTCGAGGTGCACGTCACCAACATCCACGCCCGCGAGAATTTTCGTCATCACTCCTACACCGCGCGCGCGGCCTTCGCCTCGCTCTGCGGTTTCGGCATCGAGGGCTACCGCCTCGCCATCCAGGGCCTTGCCGCCAAGCTCGGCATCAAGCCCAAAGCCTGACGCTCCCCCTTCACACAGAACATTCGGATCAAACAACATGGCGCGCCAGCCAGACGACAAAGCAGCCGCAAAGTTTTCCAGCGAGGATTCCGCCCTCGTCCGCGAGCTCGCCTTGCTGCTCGATGAGACCAGCCTCAGCGAAATCGAGATCGAGCGAGCCGGCCTGCGCCTGCGCGTCGCCCGCAACATCAGCGTTGCCGCGACCATGCCGATGCAGATGGCGGCCGCCCCCGCCGCGCTCCCGGCGACCACAGCTGCCGCCGCGCCTGCCGCTGCCGACCTGTCGAAGCATCCCGGCGCCGTGACCTCGCCGATGGTCGGCACCGCCTATTGGGCGCCGGAGCCCGGCGCCAAGCCGTTCATCGAGGTCGGCAGCAAGGTCTCGGTCGGCCAGACGCTGCTGATCATAGAAGCCATGAAGACCATGAACCAGATCCCCTCGCCGCGCGCCGGCACGGTGACGCAGATCGTGATCGAGGATGGCCAGCCGGTCGAATACGGCGAGCCGCTCGTGATCATTGAGTGATGTTCGAGGGCGGTCTCATCGCCCTCGCCGCTTTTCGCGCGTCAGTCCAATAAGGACACCATGTTCGACAAGATCCTCATAGCCAATCGCGGCGAGATCGCCCTTCGCATCCTCAGGGCCTGCAAGGAGCTCGGGATCGCGACCGTCGCCGTGCACTCCACCGCCGACGCCGACGCCATGCATGTGCGCCTGTCGGACGAGAGCGTTTGCATTGGACCACCGGCGTCCAAGGACAGCTATCTCAACGTGCCCGCGCTGCTCGCGGCCTGCGAGATCACCGGCGCCGATGCCGTGCATCCCGGCTACGGCTTCCTGTCGGAGAACGCGCGCTTCGCGGAAATCCTCGCCGAGCATAATCTGCATTTCATCGGCCCGAAGGCCGAGCACATCCGCCTGATGGGCGACAAGATCGAGGCCAAGAGGACGGCCAAGAAGCTCGGCATTCCCGTGGTGCCCGGCTCCGACGGAGGGGTCGGCCCCAACGACGACGCGATGGCGATCGCCAGGAAGATCGGCTTCCCCGTGCTGGTCAAAGCCGCGGCGGGCGGCGGCGGCCGCGGCATGAAGGTGGCCGAGAGCGAAACCGATCTTCAGGTCGCGCTGTCGACGGCCGCCAACGAAGCCAAGTCCGCCTTCGGCGATGCCTCCGTCTACCTCGAGAAATATCTGCAGAAGCCGCGTCACATCGAGATCCAGATCCTCGGCGACGGCCGCGGCGGCGCGATTCACCTTGGCGAACGCGACTGCTCGCTGCAGCGACGCCACCAGAAGGTCTGGGAGGAAGGCCCCTCGCCAGTGCTGACCGCGGCTGCACGCGCCAAGATCGGCGAAACCTGCGCCAAGGCGATGCGCGAGATGAAATATCTCGGCGTCGGCACGATCGAATTCCTGTTCGAGGACGGCGAGTTCTACTTCATCGAGATGAACACGCGTATCCAGGTCGAGCATCCCGTCACCGAGAGCATCACCGACATCGACCTCGTGCTGGAGCAGATCCGCATCGCAGCCGGCGGCGACCTGCCGGCGAAGCAGGAAGAGGTCCAGGTCATCGGCCACGCGATCGAGTGCCGCATCAACGCCGAGAATCCGGAGACCTTTCGTCCTTCGCCCGGCCGCATCACGCAATATCACCCGCCCGGCGGGCTCGGGGTGCGGATCGATTCGGCCGTTTATCAGGGCTACACGATCCCGCCCTATTACGACTCTCTGGTCGGCAAGCTGATCGTGCACGGCAAAACCCGCGGCGAGTGTCTGATGCGGCTGCGCCGGGCCTTGGACGAGATGGTGGTCGAGGGCATCGAGACCACCCTGCCGCTGTTCCGCGCTCTGGTACGCGAAGACGACATTATCAACGGCGACTACCACATCCATTGGCTGGAACAATATCTTGCCGGCAAGGCGGAGCCCGCCCCGAAGTAGCCGTCCCTGCCCATGGAACCCTTTGGCCCCAATCGCGTTTGGGACGATGGGGACAGTTCCGAGGGGGCGTTTTGAAGTCCGGCAATCCTGATCGAGCGAGACCGTCGTGACCGCTGACGCGCAGCGACGGCGCAGATTTTGGCAGATCCTGTTGTTCGCAGCGGGACTCCTGGTGCTGACCGTGATCAGCGCCGGCTCCGTCTACCTCGTCAACAAGGCGAGAGACGACAGCAAATGGGTGGTTCACACCATCGAGGCGGAGAACCAGATCAACGCCCTCCTGCTGGAAATCCGCCGAGCCGAGAGCACCGCTCGCGGCTACCTTCTGACACAAGGTGAGGATTTCAAGCTCGACCATGACAAGGCCGTCGCGGCCATCATCCCGGCTCTCGACAGGCTCACGCGCCTGATCGGCGACAATCCGGAGCAACGCCAAAGCATCGAGAAGCTGAGCGCGGCGATCGAGACCAGGCTCGGCCAGTTCGCGCAGGAGATGGACTTCATCCGGAGGGGCGAGCCGGAGAAGGCCGCAGCGCTGGTCCGCGAGATCGCCTCCACGGACACCACGGCCGCGATCGCCAATGTCGCGACCGGGATGATCCAGGAAGAAGAACGGCTGTTCCGGCTCCGAACGGTCAATTCGGACCGCAGCCAGACCCTGGCCGCGTCGATGACCGGCATCGGCTGCGGCCTCGTCGTGCTGCTGGCCCTCATCTCGATCTGGCTGGTGCGGCGCTCGGCCGGCGCCCGCGACGATGCCGAGGCGCGCCTGCGCGATGCCAATGTCAATCTGGAGGGCGTGGTCGACGAACGTACGGCCGATCTGCGCGAAGCCAACAACGAGATCCAGCGCTTTGCCTATATCGTCAGCCACGACCTGCGCTCGCCACTCGTCAACATCATGGGCTTCACCAGCGAGCTCGAAGAGCTCGGCGGCGACATTTTTCGCCGTATCGGCACCCTTACCCATGTCCCGGCCGACGGGCCGCCGCTGCCGGACGGCGAGATCGCGCTCGAAGGTCCCGACAAGCAGCTTTCAGCGGATTTCTCCGAAGCGCTGGGCTTCATCAAGTCGTCGATCGCCAAGATGGACCGCCTGATCTCGGCGATCCTCAATCTCACCCGCGAGGGCCGGCGCGAGTTCCAGCCGGAAAAGATCGACACCGCCGAGCTGATCGAAGCGATCGTATCGACGCTGGCGCATCAGGCCGCCGAGGCGCAGGCGGAGATCCATGTCGCACCCCTGCCCAATCTCGTCAGCGACCGCCTGGCGCTGGAGCAGATCTTCTCCAATCTGATCGACAACGCCATCAAATATCTCAAGCCCGGCGTCCCCGGTGAAATCAGAATTCGCGGGCGCACCAAGCTCGGCTACGCTATCTTCGAGATCAGCGATAACGGCCGCGGCATCGACCCCAAGGACCACCAGCGGATCTTCGACCTGTTTCGCCGCGCCGGAACCCAGGACAAGCCCGGTCAGGGCATCGGTCTTGCGCATGTGCGTGCACTTGTGCGTCGCCTCGGCGGCACCATGTCGGTATCATCGGAACTGAATACGGGCAGCACCTTCACCATCACGCTGCCCATCACCTGGAACGCCAGCAACCGGAACGCGGATCAATGACTCAACCCGTCAGCATCATCATGATCGAGGACGACGAAGGGCACGCGCGGCTGATCGAGCGGAACATCCGAAGATCCGGCGTCAACAACGAGATCATCTCCTTTGCCAACGGCACGGACGCGATGAAACATTTGTTCGGACCCGACGGCAGCGGGCTCGTTCAGAAAGGTAATGCGCTCCTGATCCTGCTCGATCTCAACCTCCCCGACATGACCGGGATCGACATTCTCAAGCAGATCAAGGAGAACAAATATCTGAAGGCCTCGCCCGTGGTGGTGCTGACTACCACCGACGATTCCCAGGAAATCAAGCGCTGCTACGAGCTCGGCTGCAACGTCTACATCACCAAGCCCGTGAACTACGAGAATTTCGCCAATGCCATCCGGCAGCTCGGCTTGTTCTTCTCGGTCATCCAGGTCCCGCCCGCCGCCCCATGAACCAGCGCATGCCCACACTGCTCTACATCGACGACGACGGGGCGCTTGCGCGCCTGGTCGATCGCGGCCTGACACGGCGCGGCTACAAGGTCGTTCACGCCGCGAGCGGCGAGGAAGGCCTCGAGCTCATCCGCCGCGCGGGCGCGCAGGACAGCATTGACGGCGGTATCGACGTCGTCGCGCTCGACCAATACATGCCCGGCCTCGACGGACTGGAGACGTTGGAGCAGATCATGGCGATACCGGGCGCGCCGCCGGTGGTCTTCGTCACGGCGTCGCAGGATTCCAGCATCGCGGTGACGGCGCTGAAAGCGGGCGCGGCCGATTATCTCGTCAAGGACGTCAAGGGCGACTTCATCCCCCTACTTCACGTCGCGGCCGAGGGCGCGCTGCGCCAGGCCGAATTGCAGAAGGCGCGCGAGGAAGCCGAAGCCGAGATCCACGCCTCGCGCGACCGCTACGCTGCTCTTGCAGCCGAACGCGAGCTGCTGTTGCGCGAGGTCAACCACCGCGTCGGCAACTCGCTGCAGATCATCGCCTCCCTGCTGCATCTGCAGGCAAGCTCCGCTGCGCAGGACGAGGTCAAGGCTGCGTTGACCAACGCGATGGGCCGCGTCGCCGCGGTCGCACAGGTGCACCGCCGCCTCTACACCTCCCAAGATCTGAAGAGCGTGGTCCTAAACCAGTATCTGGATTCGCTGCTCGAGGATCTCAGGCGTTCGGCCGAGGGCAACCGGATGTCGCGCCTGACGCTGAAGGCCGAACCGATCGAGATCGATCCGGACCGTGCGGTCGCCGTCGGCATCATCGTCAACGAGCTGGTGATGAACGCGGTGAAATACGCCTACCCTGACGGCGCCGGCCCGATCCATGTCGAGCTGACCTCGCAGGGCGACGATCTCCTGCTGTCGATCAGCGACGATGGCGTCGGCGACAACGTCAAGGCCGATCCGCGCTCCACCGGCATGGGCCAGCGCATCGTCGCAGCCATGGCCACCAAGCTCGACGCTTCGGTCGAGCGCGACCCCACCCATTCCGGAACCCGCATCATGTTGACGTTCCGCCGCGTACCGGCTGCCGCCGGCAAGCCGGCTGCTGCCGCAGCGAACTGATCCGCACGCCCATCGCAACCGCGTTGCGATCCTGCTATTATGGCGAGCCATGACTTCGCGCGACTCTGCCCCGTCTGAAATCACGCCAGCCGTGCTGCTGCGCGCCTATGCCTGCGGCATCTTTCCGATGGCCGAAAGCGCCGATGATCCGACCCTGTTCTGGGTCGAGCCGGAGTTGCGCGGGGTCATCCCGCTCGACGGATTTCGCGTGGCCTCGCGGCTCGCGCGCACCGTGCGTTCGGATGCATTCCGTGTGACCGTCAATACCGCCTTCAAGGCCACGATCGCCGGCTGCGCCGCGCCGCAGGCGGGGCGCGAGGACACCTGGATCAACAAGCGCATCCGCGACCTCTATGGTGGGCTGTACGAGCTCGGCCATTGCCACAGCGTCGAGGCCTGGCAGGGCGAGGACCTCGTCGGCGGGCTTTACGGCGTCAGCCTGGGCCGGGCCTTTTTCGGCGAGAGCATGTTCCACACCGCGCGCGATGCATCCAAGGTCGCGCTGGTTCATCTGGTCGCGCGGCTCATCCATGGCGGCTTCGAGCTGCTGGACACCCAATACGTCACGGAGCACCTGAAGAGTTTTGGCGCGGCCGAGATTTCGCGGCGGCGCTACACCGCGCTGCTCGACAAGGCGCTCGCGGGCGAGCCCGGCGATTTCCTGAGGCTCTCCGCCGGTGAAGCGATCCCGGGTGCACGCGCGCTCGAGATCATCGCCGCGCGCCAATAATCAGGGATATTAGCGGCCAACCCCCCGGAGATTTGGCCTAGCGGCCAAACCCGGGGATACCGAACAGACCCGGCCGCTGCTCGGGCGGCGGAGGTGGCGGCGGCGGTGCCGGCTGCTGCTGCTGGATCGGCGGCAGCGGCTGCGGCGGACGCTGCTGCACCTGCTTCGGCGCAGCCTTCTTCTGGGCAGGCGGCGGCGGTGGTGCCGGCTTGGTGCCGGGATCCGGTGCCGCGGTCGCAATCGTTTGCTGCGGCTCTTTGCAGTCGGTGAGCCAGATATCGTAGATCGGGTGCTCGACGCCGTGCAGGCCCGGACTTGCCGCGTACATCCAGCCCGAGAAGATGCGCTTCACCTCACCCTGCAAGGTGATCTCGTCGACCTCGACGAAGGCGTCGGTGTTGGCGGCCTCGGTCGCCGGCCGCGTGTAGCAGGCGTCGGTTTTGACGCGCAGCGCACCGAACTGCACGGTCTCGCCGATCTCCTCGTCGAAATTGATGATGCGCCCAGTGATCTTGTCGAGGCCGGAGAAGGTCGCCTTCTTGTTCACGATCTTCTGGGCCGGCGGCTCGGTGACCACCTCGTCGCCCGGCTGAAGGCTCGCCGGCGTCTGCGGGACTGCGCCGCCCGGCCCGCCCTTCTGCTGCGGCTGGCGCTGACCCGGCGCGCCTTGCGGATTGGGTGGAGCGACCGCGACGGACGGCGGCTGGTTTGGCGGAGCGGCGCTAGACCCTGGCGGCGGCGCCAGAGGCTGGGTCTCGACCGGTCCCGGCATCACATTGCCCTGCCGGCCCGGCGGCGGCGCCATCGGACGCGACGGCAGCACACGGCCCTGCGGCGGCAGCTCCGGCACCTCTTCGTCGTCGTCGGGGATCTGCGGCTGCGGTTGGGGCTGGCCACGCGGAATGGTGCCGGGCGGCCGCAATGGCGGCGGATCGGAGAAGATCGTGCCGATCTGCGCCTGCGCCGGCGTCGCAGCCGTCAGTGCGGTGGCGGCCAGAAGCGCCGCAAGGCCTGTCAGGGTAAATGTTCGAAACATCTCGCGCGGCTTCAACAGCGAATCGGGCTTGCTGGACATTCTACAGGGGATACCGCCGCTCGCAGGCCATCCGGTTAACACGGCGAATACGGCGGGGGAAGGGCGGCATCCCTGCCCTTCCCGGCCCGGTCTGGCCAGATCGGCCCCCGGATGGGATAGTCGAGCACTCCTCTCAGGGGTCAGGCGGGCATCGCCCCCGAAAACGACGTCCAACGAACAATCCGAAACCCGCAAGGTCACTCCCCCATGCCCGTCGTGCTCGATCCCGATGCCGCCGCCGTCTACAAGGCCTTCCAGGAGGCCGGCCGGCCCGCCTACGAGACCCTGACCGCACCGGAAGCGCGGGCCTATTACGCGCAGGCGCGCTTTGCGACCAATCCCGAGCCACCGGACCTCGCGCGCGTCACGCCGCTATCGATCCCGGCACCGCACGGCGCCATTCCCGCGCGCCTCTATGTTCCGAAAGAGCCGCGCCGGCATGATGGTTTGTCCCCGGCGCTGGTGTTCTTCCACGGCGGCGGCTGGGTGATCGGCGATCTCGATTCCCATGACGTCGTCTGCCGCCAGCTCGCCGACGCCGGCGCGCTGATCGTGATCTCGGTGGATTACCGCCTCGCGCCCGAGCACAAATTCCCCGCCGCCACCGATGACGCGATCGCCGCGACCAAATGGGTCGCCACCAACGCGCGCGAGCTCGGCATCGACGCCTCCCGGCTTTCGGTTGGCGGCGACAGCGCCGGCGGCAATCTCGCCGCAGTCGTCGCGCTCGCCGCGCACGACGGCAACGGTCCCGCGGTCGCGGGCCAGTTGCTGATCTATCCGGCGACCGATTTCGCCATGACGCACGGCTCTCACCGCGAACCCGAGACCAGCGTGTTGCTGACGCATTCGGTGATCCGCTGGTTCCGCGACCATTATCTCAACGGCGCCGCCGATATCCACGACTGGCGCGCCTCGCCGGCACGGGCAACAAACCTGGCCGGGTTGCCGCCGGCCTATGTGCTCACCGCCGGTGCCGATCCCCTGCGCGACGAAGGCGACGAATATGCCGAGCGCCTGAAGCAGGCCGGCGTCCCCGTGGCTACCAAGCATTATCCCGGTCAGTTCCACGGCTTCATCACGATGGGAAAATTGCTGCGAGAGGCCAATGTCGCCGTGAGCGAGATCGGCGCGTGGCTGAAAGGATTGGGCTGAAACGCCGTTCCCGATGCCGCCCGTTCTTCAAAGCATATTCGCCCTCCCCCTGCGCGGGCTGACATGGCTTGGCGGCCAAGGCACCCGCGCGGTGGCCGCCGTCGTATTCATCGCGCTCGCGGTGCCGTCGCTCGGGGCGTTGCTGCGCCCCTACGTCACCGAAGCGATCTTCGTTCTGCTCTGCATCTCCTTCATGCGGGTCGATCTCGCCGCGCTCTCAGGCCATCTGCGCCGGCCGGCGCTGGTCGGGACCGCGACCGTCTGGACCATGATCGGCGTGCCTGTGATCGTCGGGCTGATCGTCCATGTCACCGGGCTCACGGCGCGCGCGCCCGACCTTGCGCTCGCATTGATGCTCCAGAGCATGGCCTCGCCGATGATGGCCGCGCCGGCGCTGGCGGCGCTGATGGGCCTCGACGCCACGCTGGTGCTGGTCACGCTGGTGAGCGCGACCGCGCTGGTGCCGTTCACGGCCTCGCTGTTCGCGAGCCTGTTCCTCGGCGACATGCTCAGCATCTCGCCGCCTGCGCTCGGGTTGAAGCTGCTCGGCATCCTCGCCGCATCGCTGCTGGCCGCGACCGTGCTCCGACAGATCTTCGGCGCGGCCGCGATCCAGCGCCACAGGCAGCCGATCGACGGCTTCAACATCGTCATCCTGCTCGTCTTCGCGACCGCGATCATGGGCGACGTCGCGAGCGATCTCGTCGCCCGACCGGTCTCCACCCTCGGCTTCGCAGCTCTCGCCTTCGCGATCTATTTCACGCTGCTCGCTGTGACCACGCTGCTGTTCCGCCGCATCGGCTATGAACGCGCGCTGGCGCTCGGGCTGATGGTGTCACAGCGCAATCTGGGCCTGATGCTCGCCGCGACCGCCGGCGCGCTGCCGCCCACCACCTGGCTTTACTTCGCGATGACGCAGTTTCCCATTCACCTGGCGCCCTACATGCTGACGCCGATCGCGCGGCGCTTGACGGCGCGCGCACAGGCCTTGGGCGCCGCGGCGACCGGCGGCAAGGCTGCATCGGGCTGAACCAATCCGCAAGTCAACCGCTGGTGACCAAGCGAATGTCGTCACGCAGCGCGCCAATGTCCCTTGTGAATATCGAACTTCACGGCGCCTTCGTCGCGCATCTTCAACAGGAGCGATTGGCAGTCGTCCTGGTTCTTGATGTTCACGCGCTTCATGATGTCGAAAGTCTTCAGAGGTTTTTCGCGAAGGGCAATCAGAATCTTTTCTCGATCAGTCATTGGGGTTCCTTGCATCGGGATCAGCGACGGTACGTGTTGTACTGATCGCCTGCAACGGGTGACGCAAGGCCGGGGAATATGCAAGTCTGCTCACCCGCTCAAGCGGCCTCTCAAAATCGATGAAGTCTCCCTACCCGGCCCTTGCCGCGCGCCGCAGCGCCTGGGGCGGCTGGCCGAAGGCGCGGATGAAAGCGCGCCGCATGCGCTCGGGATCGCGGAAACCGGTCGCCTCCGCGACGAGCTCGATCGCCTCGCGCGAGGACTGCACGCGCTCGCGCGCGACCTCGATGCGCAATCGCTCGATCGCCTTCGAGGGCGTCGTGCCGGTCTCGGCGGCAAAGGCGCGGGCAAAATGCCGCGCACTCATGCCAGCGCGGTCGGCGAGATCTTCGACCGTCAAGCGGGCGTCAAGGTTCTCGCGCGCCCAGGACAGCAGCACGCCGAAGCGGCCGTTCGGCGTCTTCAATTCCAGAAGTGACGAGAACTGCGACTGGCCGCCACTGCGGCGATGATAGAGCACGAGCTGCCGCGCAGTGTCCTGCGCGATCTGCTCGCCGTGGTCCTCGGTGACCATCGCGAGCGCAAGGTCGATGCCCGCCGTGATGCCTGCCGACGTCCACACATCGCCGTCGCGCGTGAAAATCTGGTCCGGCTCGAACTTCACCTTGGGATAGCGCGCGACGAAATCCCGCGTGCGTCCCCAATGGGTGGTGGCGCGGCGGCCGTCGAGCAATCCCGCCTCGGCCAGCACATAGGCGCCCGAGCAGACGCTCGCCACCCGCACGCCGCGCCGCGCCAGCCGCTGCACGAAGGCGCGCGTCACCTCGCAGCGCGCGGCGTCCGTTACGCCCGCGCCTCCCGCCACGACCAGCGTCGTGATCGCATTCGCCGACTTGAAGTCGCGCGCCATCATCTCGACGCCGGACGAGCTGCGCACGGGCCCCGCGTTCACCGCCAGCACGCGGATCCCGGTCGTCGTCTTGCCCGTGCAGCGCGCCGCGATCTCGAACACCGAGATCGGGCCGGCCGCATCGAGCAACTGGAAGTCCGGGAAAATCAGGATGCCAATCATGGTCATGTCCGAAAGCGAGGGAAATATGCCATTTTGGACGGAAGGGCATCATGACAGGCTGCGTCCGTCAAGCTCATAATTGGAGGCTCTCATGTCATCCCCGCTCCAGATCGGTCTCTTGGTGTTTCCGCGCGTCACCCAGCTCGATTTCACGGGCCCTTTGCAGGTGTTCTCCTCCGTCCCGGGCGCAAAACTGCACTTGATCTGGAAACGGATCGAGCCGGTGCCGAGCGATTCCGTGCTGACGCTGACGCCGACCACGACCTTCGCCGACTGTCCGCAGCTCGACGTGATCTGCGTGCCCGGCGGCGGCGGCACCAACGATCTGCTCAATGACGAGGAGGTGCTCGGTTTCCTGCGCCGGCAGGCCGAGGGCGCCAAATACGTCACCTCGGTCTGCACAGGATCGCTGGCGCTCGGCGCCGCCGGCCTCCTGAGGGGCTACCGCGCCGCCACGCATTGGAGCGCGATGGAGATGCTCGGCTCAGTTCGGCGCGACGCCGACCAAGACGCGCGTCTGCGTCGACCGCAACCGCATCACCGGCGGCGGCGTCACCGCGGGAATCGATTTCGCGCTGACCCTGGTGTCGATCATGGTCGATCGCACCACCGCGGAGGCGATCCAGCTTCAGCTCGAATACAATCCGGCCCCGCCGTTCAACGCAGGCTCGCCCGATACCGCGCCCGCCGAGGTGCTGGCGCTGCTGAAAGAGCGTGGCGCGCAGGGCCAGGCGCGGCGGCTAGAGGCGGTGAAGCGTGCGGCTGAGCGGATGATGTAGCCTCCGCCGGCGTGTCCCCAACGCGGCGCTGCTTTATAGCCCCGATAGACCCGCACTGCTGACACGACGCTGTCAGCAGCTCTTCGCGACAATCTACGTCGCGCTCCTGCACCTCCATCCGGTCGGGCGCGCGGGAGGACTTGAGCATGACGCGATACCGGCTGCACTGCGTCGGAGCTTCTGGCAATTCCTTCAAGGTCGCGCTGTTCCTCAACTGCGCCGGCCTCGACTGGGAGCCGGTCGGCGTCGACTTCGCCGGCGGCGAAACCCGCACACCGGACTGGCGGACCGCAACCAACGCCATGGGCGAAGTCCCCGTCCTCGAGGCCGACGGCCGGCGAATGAGTCAGTCGGGTGCGATCCTGGCCTGGCTTGCCGAGACTCACGACATGTTCGGCCCGACGCGCGAGGAAGCATTCGAGGCGACGCGCTGGCTGCTGTTCGACAACCACAAATTCACGTCGAGCTTTGCCCAGCATCGGTTTCAACGCTGCTTCATGCCGGAGCCCGCTCATCCCGCAGTGCTCGCCTATCTGCGAGCCCGGACCGAAAGCGCCTTCGCGATCGTGGACAGGCACCTCTCCGACCGCAGCTTCATGCTGGGCAACCGGCCGACCATCGTCGACTTCTCCCTGTTGGGTTACCTGTACTATCCAACCGAGGAGACAGGTTTCGATCTTGCCGCGGCTTTTCCGGCCATTGATGCCTGGCGCCGGCGTGTCGCCGCGTTGCCTGGCTGGAAGGCGCCCTATGAGATGATGCCGGTCGGCAACTCACCGCGGCTTTATGTTTGAGAGGCCGCGCCAGCCGAAAAGCAGATCAAAGAAAAAGGCCGCCCGGTTTCCCGAGCGGCCTTTCCTGTCTTACGGCGGCTGCACATTTCATCGGGCGATTTTGGAGCTTCCAGACCGGGGGCCTATCTCCCGATCGAGTCCTGGTCGGCGGCCGCTGCATTTCGGGACAGTCGCGAACTGTTGCCCGAACCGAACGCGATGGTCTCCCATCTCCGTAAGATGCGACCATTGAGCCGCATCGCCCGCGTGGCTGCAATGCCCGCGCAGGACTCATCCCCGCTGTTCCCGCTGTCCACAGCAGCGCGAGGCGGATGCGGGTGCATCCACTCCCACGACAAGGGTTGAGACGGGAATCGGAAGCCTAGCTCGGCGTCCAGGGCTGGTAGTCGCCGGTCGCCTTCGGCCGCTTGCCGCTGGCGAGCGTCGAGCCCGAGGGACGGTAGGCGTTGGCCGTGCCGGTGAGGTTGGGCTGGTGCGGCTTTTCCCACTCGCGCGGCTGGTAGTTGTCCTGCGTCGGCGGCACGTCGACGGTGTGATGCATCCAGCCGTGCCAGGACGGCGGAATACGGCTGGCCTCGGCGTAACCGTTATAGACCACCCAGCGCCGCTCGAAGCCGAGCGCCGGGTCGATCACCCCGCCGCGGGTGCGATAATAGAGGTTGCCCTGCTCGTCCTGGCCGACCAGCTCGCCGTAGCGCTTGGTCCAGAGTTGGGTGCCAAACGTCTGGCCATTCCACCAGGTGAAGAACTTGAGGAAGAATTGTTTCATGCGGCAAGGGCCCTGCTTCGTCGGGTCCTGATGCCATCCGGACGTCGAAATGTCCAGTTCGGCGCGGGCGGCGCTGCCCCGCTGCGGATGCGGTCTCCCGGCACGGAACGCTGCCGCAAATCGGACGCGATCCGTTCATGCCGGATACAGCGTCGCCATGAGAGCCTGCCTCGCACGCAAACCCCCGTGATCCCAGGAACTCCAGCCCATTCATGGGGTTTGCTTCCGGGAAAAGGAGTTTTGATCATGAAAAGTCTGAAAGTCTTGAGCACGGCTGCGGCGGTCGCGTTGGTTATCCCGTTGGCGACGCCGAGCTTTGCACAAAGTCGGGCCTCGGTTGTCGGAGGCGGCGCACATATTGGCGGCGGAGGTGGCGGTGCCCACTTCGGCGGCGGTGGCGGTGGCGCTCACTTCGGTGGTGGCGGGGCTCACTTTGGCGGTGGCGGCGCCCGCATGGGCGGCGGCAATTTCGGCGGCGCGCGGATCGGCGGCGGCGGTGGCAATTTCGCCGCCGGCGCAGCGGTACGTCCCAGCGGTGGGAGCTTCGTAGGCGGCGCGAGCCGACAGGCCTTCTCGCCGTCCTACAGCGGTACACGCAGCGTCGCGACTGCCGGCAACTGGCAGGGCGGTAGCGGCAATTGGAGTGGTCGTCACTGGCATCATCGTCACGGCGGCGGCTTCTGGCCTGGTTTCGCCACGGGTGCTGCGATCGGCGGCCTCGGATCCTACGCCTATTACGGCGGCGGCTATTACAACGACCCCTACTACTATGGCGACGACAGCTACTATGATGAGCCGTCAGTAGCCGTGGTCCCCGATAGCGGCGGCGACTCCGCGGGCTACTGCGCGCAGCGCTACAAGTCCTACGATCCGGCGTCGGGCACCTATCTCGGCTATGACGGCCAGCGTCATCCCTGCCCGTAACACGACCTGCAACTGAAGAAGAAGGCGTCGCAGCGGTGCGGCGCCTTTTTCGCATGCGGGTGGCTCACCTGTTTCGCTCGCCTCGTGTTCGCCATCGGCGATTGTCGCGTACAACCGATGCGAGCGGACCTTTATTCACCGCACCGTGCATACCTACCCTTATCCAATCCCAAATTGACCCGACGCGCGATTCACCTGTATCAACTTGGCTATGGGGACTTCGATGACTGGGAAGTGTCATGCCGCGTATTCTCGTGGTCGATGACGATCCGATGGTCGGTGCGACCATCGAGATCCTCCTCCAACGCCAGGGCTTCGACGTCACGTTGACTGACGGCGGAGAAACGGGTTTGGCTGCGCTCGAAACTCAGAGTTTCGACGTGATGCTGGTCGACATCTTCATGCCGCATATGCGCGGCTTCGAGTCCATTCGCATCTTTCACGAGCGCGCGCCGGCGGTTCCGCTGATCGCGATGTCCGGCTACGCCTTCGCCTCATCCGCCTCGCCCTCTCCCGACTTCCTCCGGATGGCGCTGGAGCTCGGCGCGACCCGCTGCCTGCGCAAGCCGTTCACGCCGGACGCGCTGCTGACCACGATCCGGGAATGCATCGCCGCGCCGGGCGATGGCTCGCAGCCGAAGGACAAGAAAGAAGCCCCTTGATCCCAACGCAGCGCGTCATTCTCGGTGCTGGACTTGCCATCCTCCTGATCATCACCGCAGCCTCGATCGGCCTCGACGTCAAGTCACGGTCCGACGCGGCCTGGGTCAATCACACCGTCCAGGTGCTGAAGAAGATCTCCGACCTGCGCGTGCTGATGCGCAGCGCCGAGAGCGCCGCACGCGGCTACGAGATCTATCGCAACCCGAGCTTCAGCGAGGAATTCCAGGCGGTGCACGCCCGGATCGCACCGGCGCTCGCCGACCTCAAGCGCAGCGTGCGCGACACTCCCGAACACGTCGCGCTGCTCGAGGGCACCGAGCCGCTGGCGCTGCGCCGGATCGAGATCGCCGCAGAAGTGATGCGCCTGCGCGCCGGAAACGACCAGGCCGGCATTGCCGCGGTCCAGGGCAAGGGCGAGGGCCGTGGCCTCATGGACACGGTGATGGGCAATTTCGATCATTTGAGCGCAGAGCAAGAACGATTGCTCGCGGCACGCTCCCAGGATTCGCGCCGCACCGGCATCGTGCTGCTCGGCATCGATGTCGCGGGCGCGCTGGTGATCCTGCTGCTGGTCGTGATGATGATGCGCGAGAGCCGGCGCAGCGAGGGCGCACTCAAGAGCACGCTCTTGGAGACCACGGCTGCCAATCAGCAGCTCGAGGCCGCAGTGGCCGAGCGCACCGAGCATCTGGTTACCGCGCATGACGAGCTGCGCCTGTCGGTCAACGTGCTCCAGAGCACCTTTCACAGCATGGCGGAGGCAGTGCTGGTCATCGATGCCGAGGGCAATGTCCTTCTGTCCAATCCGGCCGCCGAGCGCATGCTGCTGCACCGGACCGGCATGAACCTGCGCAATCTGCGGGCGATGTCCAGCGTGCTTCACGGCGACGGCGTCACCCCGCTCAAGCCCGACGAGCTGCCGTCGGCACGCGTGCTGCGCGGTGAGCCGTTCGAGAACATGGAGATGATCGTCCGCCCGCACAGCGGCAATCCTTCCCGCCATCTCATGATCAGCGGCCGGCCGATGCTGGACGGGCAAGGCAAAGTCTCCGGCGCGGTGCTGGTCTATCACGACGCGACCACCTCGCGTGAGACCGAGCGGCAGCTGTACCAGTCGCAGAAGCTGGATGCGATCGGCAAGCTCACCGGCGGCGTCGCGCATGACTTCAACAACATGCTGACCGTGATCTCCGGCAATACCGAGACGCTGGTGGCAAGCCTGAAGCAGCAGCCCGAGCTGCAGCGCGTGGCGCGCCTGATCGACGAGGCCGCCGAACGCTGCGCCGAGCTGATTCAGCATCTGCTCGCCTTTGCGCGCAGGCAGCCGCTGCAGCCGCGCAACGTCGAGATCAACGCCGCGGTCGCCGACATCGCCAAACTGCTGCGCCCTACCCTCGGCGAGCAGATCGAGATCGAGACCGTGCTGGAACAGGGGCAGATGACCGCGCACATCGATCCGTCCCGCCTCACCAATGCCCTGCTCAACATGGCCATCAACGCCCGCGACGCCATGCCGAACGGCGGCAAGCTGCTGCTCGAGGCCCACCGCGTCGTGCTCGACCAGGCGTATGCGCAAAACAATCCCGACGTGCGGCCCGGCCCTTACGTGATGCTCGCCGTCAGCGACACCGGCACCGGCATGCCGACGGAGGTGCAGCAGCAGGCGTTCGAGCCGTTCTTCACCACCAAGGAGGTCGGCAAGGGAAGCGGCCTCGGCCTCTCCATGGTCTACGGCTTCGTCAAGCAATCCGGCGGCCACATCAAGATCTACAGCGAGGAAGGCCACGGCACCACGATCAAGCTCTATCTGCCGCCGGGCGAAGGCATGGCCGAGGTGGCCCCCACCACGACGCCGCAGGCCGAAGGCGGCGCCGAGACCATTTTCGTGGTCGAGGATGACCCGCTGGTGCGCAACTTCGTCACCGTGCAGCTCCAGAGTCTCGGCTACCAGACCGTCGCCGCGCCCGACGGCAAGGCCGCGCTCGAATTGATCCAGGCCGGCCAGCCGTTCGATCTGCTGTTCACCGACGTCGTCATCCCCGGCGGCATGAGCGGGCGCGATCTCGCCGATAAGGTGGCGACGATCCGCCCCGGGGTGAAGGTGCTCTACACCTCCGGCTACACCGACAATGCCATCGTCCATCACGGCAAGCTCGACGACGGCGTCATGCTCCTGACAAAACCCTACCGCCGCAACCAGCTCGCCGAGATGATCCGGAAGGCGCTCGGAGACATGCCGGCCGGCTAGCGTTTCTGCTTGGCGATATGTCCGATGGCGTTGCAGATGATCCGCGCTGCGCAGATCGCCCCAATGTTCTGCAGATCACGCTCTGGCACCAACTCAACCAGATCGAGACCGACAATTCTGGCCTTCGAGGCGATGCCCGCGATCAGGTCTACGACGTCGAAATAAGACAGACCGCCGGGCTGCGGCAGAAGCACACCCGGAATGACGGACGGATCCAAGCCGTCGCAGTCGATCGTGATCAGGCAATTCGCGTTGTCCTCGATTGCGCTGAGGACAGCTTGAACGCCCAGGCTTCTCACGTCTCGTGCTGTGAAAATCCTGGAGCCCCAATTCCGCGCGCAACTGAGCTCCTGCGGGCCCGAGCCACCGACACCCCGCAAACCAACCTGCACAATGCGTTCGACCCAAGGCAACTCGCTGGCGCGCCGCATCGTGCTGGAAAAAGTATGTGCTGAGCCGTCGCGCCGGTCCTTCCAATCCAGATGCGCGTCGATCTGCAGGATGGTCAGCCTGCCCATGTCTTCGAACGCCTCGAAGAACGGTATGGGGACGGAATCATCTCCGCCCAGCAGCATGGGTACCGCCCCGGACTTCAGTATCTTTTTGGTGGCCGTCCTGATTGCTTTCCGGTTTTGCTCGGGGGCATCGGGTGACGTGGCAAGATCGCCACCATCGACGACCCGGATCTGCTCCGGGTCGAGCAGGATTCCGTCCTGGTCGAAATCCCACCTGGCAAGGTCGGTCTGGTAAACGCGCAAGGCATTGCGAATGGCCGTTGGGCCATTCGCGGCATGGCTGGTCCGGCCCTTCAAATGCGGCGTTGCGTCGGCAGCTCCGAAGATGACGATGTCGGCTTCGCCAGGAGGCAGGGGAACAGGCAGAGCAAGGTCGCACGCCGCGACGCCGAGGAATGTATTGCGCTCGCTCGCCATAGCGGTCTCGCAGGAGGCACTCAGTTTGGCCGACATAGCTAATCCGCAACGCTTGGACGAGTTCCTGACTTGCTCTCGGCTTGCCGAGCCGAACGCCGGAGCCGCTCTCACCTGGGACGTGACCTCATGTGAATCAATGCTGTAAGCCGATGAGAGTCAACGTTCGGTGCCTGCAAACACCAGGCCGGGCTGCGTCAGAAAACTTCAGGGATGGTCGCTCCGCAGCGGCTCCCAGATTTCGATTTCGCGGTCTGACGCGAGCAATCCGGGAAGCGCATGTTGCCATGCGTCCCGATACGGCCGCTTCATTTGAACGTTCAAAACCTCTTCATGGCTCTCCCACGTCTCGTACAGCATGAAGCGATACTCGGAGGCTGTATCGCGATGCAAAACCGCTTGGTGAAAGGTCGGCTCATCTCTCATCGCATCGAGTACCGTCCCGAGCAGTTGCAGAAAACTCGAGCGTTGCTCGGGCACGACGTTGAATTTAATGACATAAGTGACTGGCACGATGATTTGCCTCGGTGTTCGCTAGGCGGCACTTGCTGGATGGAGGATGGCCTCCCGCAGGACGATCCGTCGGCCTCAAGCCGGAAAGAACTGATAGTCGGCAACGATTTTTCCGCTGCCATCCACGATGAGAAATTCGAGCCCGCGGGCCAGAATGGCGTCGCCGCTGGCGGGAAGCATTTCCCAGTGAAAGACCACAGCGTCGTGCACCCGGCGAGCATCATCAGCGGCCCGAAATCGGTTGGCGTTATCCCTGACGTTCTTCTCATGAGACTCCCGCACTCGTCTCTCGAGCGCCTCGTACCCTTCGACCTCCCGATCGCCCACATAGTGCCGGCCCCCGGTGATCCATAGTTCCGCGATTTGGCTTTTGCGCCGCTCTGCATTGGTTTCGTTCCAGACGGCGACGTAGCGGTCGGCCAGACTGCTTGGGCTTTCCATAGTCATCTCCTTGAAATAACGACGCTGGCGCCGCTGCACGGCTCGCGCCCTCGTTAGCGCACGCGGAAGGGTGCCTCACGCGACCGCGGTCGGTCGATAACGTCGCAGGTAAAAGAAACACGGACCTGCGGTGCGAATTTGACGTGGGAGGTAATAGTCTGGCGGGGGTGGCAGTTCATAAGGTGAAACATGGCCGTTCGCGCAGTTGAATTTGGCGTATTGCTACGGAGGTGGCGCGCCAGCCGGGGTATGTCGCAGACCACGCTTGCGCTGGCCGCAAACAGCTCGACGCGGCACCTGTCCTATCTCGAGACCGGTCGCTCTCATCCGAGCAAGGAAATGGTCCTGCGCCTGGGTGAGCAGCTGAAATTGTCGTTCCGGGATCAAAACACGTTTCTGTTGGCCGCAGGGTTTGCGCCCGAGTTCGCCGAACGGTGTCTCGAAGAAATGTCGTCTGCGACGTCCGCGATGGAGCAGATCCTACGGGTCCATCTTCCTTATCCGGCCTATGTGTTGGACCGACATTGGAACGTCGTTCTGTCGAATGCGGCGCTGCCGCAGCTATACGAGGGATGTTCTCCGGAGTTGCTTCGCGGTCCCGTCAACGCCGTGCGCCTCATCCTGCATCCAGACGGGATGGGGCCGCGCATCGACAATTTCGTCGAGTGGCGCGCCCACACCATCACGGTGCTGAAGCAGCAGATTGAGGCAAGAGCGGATCCCGTCATTCAGGCGCTGCTGACCGAGGTGTTGTCGTATCCGGCCCCGAAGGGTGCCGTGGCGCTCGCATCAAGTGATGGCCCTCAGCGGTATGTGACGCCTCTTCGTGTTCAGACCGGGTTCGGCAGAGTCTCGTTCCTGAACACCACAACCGTTTTCGGCGCCCCCGCCGACATCACACTGTCGGAGCTTGCCCTCGAAATGTTGTTTCCGGCCGACGAGGCCACAATCGCCATTGTGAAGGACATGGTCAATGACGCCAAACTGTCGGCCAGCGGCGCTCCGCTCGCGTCCAGAGTGGGCTGATCGATCGGCCTGGTCCGCATGCCAGGCAGATGGCCCATCGATTTAGAACCGCGCCTTTCAAGAAAAACACCCGGTGATGCTCTCGCTGACGGTTGCAGAGGCGCTACAGGGAGGAAGCACCGATCACGCGACCACTGTTCACATATACTCCCACCCCGAAAAGCTATTTTGACTTCCGAGGTCATCGACACCCTCCGACGTAAGACGCATCTTGCCGGCGACGTGAGGATCCCGCCGCGAGTAAGCTCAGAGGGTCTCAAGGAGAATGGAATGAACAGGCGAAATGTTCTGGTCGCAATCGCGTTGACTGCATTGGGCGCGCGCTTTTCATCAGGTGTGCTTGCAGCCGAGCGCGCAGACGAGGGGAGAAATAGAGTGGTCAGCGTCAATGACATCGTCGTGCGATATCTGGCAGCATGGAACGAGCAGGACACGAAGCAACGTCGCGATCTCATAGCGGCGACGTGGACTGACGACGGCACCTATGTCGATAGGGTTCGTGATGGGCGTGGACATGAGTCCATCGACGGCATGATCGCCAAGGCCCAGGGGCAGTTCCCGGGCTATCGGCTCAATCTCGCGAGCGGGATTGAAACTCATCATGATTATGTGCGGTTCTCTTGGGTCGCGGGCGGCACTCCGGATGCTCCGCTCTACATCAAAGGCACCGACTTTGCCTTGATTGCCGATGACGGTCGCTTCAAGTCAGTCATTGGCTTTGTCGACGCCGCTCCGGCGCCCGCGGCGCGATAGGCAACCGGACATCGAGCGGCCAGCCCCTACCGCGTCGCCAGCACCACCGCCGCCAGTGTGAGCACCAGCGCGGCGATCTGCCCTGCTCCCAGCGGCTCGTGGAGCGCGATCGCGGATGCCACGACGCCGATCACAGGCACCGCCATGGTGCCGATCGCGGCGACGGAGGCCGGCAGGCGCGCGAGCGCTGCGAACCAGCTGACATAGGCGATGCAGAACTGCACCACGGTCGAATAGACCAGCAGCCACCAGCCGACCGGCGTCACCAGCTCCAGATGCGTGGTCTCGACGGCGAGGCCGATGATCGTGATCGGCAGGCAGCCGATCCCGATCTGCCAGGCCGCGGCCGTGATCGGCGGCAGACGGATGGGATATTTCTTCGAAAACACCGTGCCGAGCGCGAAGCCGAGCGCGCCGCACAGCGCCATGATGATGCCCGGCAGCTTGTCCGCGGTGGCGGCAAAGCCGTTGCCGCCCATGATCGAGGCAAGGCCGGCAAAGGCCATCACCAGTGCGATGGTCCGCAACAAGGTCGGCTGCTCGCCGAGCACCGGCCAGGCAATCAGCGAGGCCCAGACCGGCATGGTGTAGGCGATCAGCGCGGCTTCGCTCGCTGGCAGCCACAGCAGCGCCAGCCCCATCAGCACCATCCAGCCGGTGACGTTCAGGAGCGCGGCGGTCACGAGCCGCGGCCAGATCTCGCGCGGGACCCTGAGGCTGTCAGCGCGGATCAGCGCCAGCGCCGCCAGCAGCACCGCGCCCAGCACGCCCGTGACCCCGCGCAAGGTCAGCGGCGGCAGCTCGGAGAGCAGGAATTTCGTCACCGGCCAGTTGAAGCCCCAGCCCACCGAGGTGATGGCGAGGAACATCAGGCCGGCCGGAGCGATGCGCGGTCGCAGCACCGGCCGAGTCGAATCAAGCATGAGGGTAGTCCGGCAAAATTTGACCGAGCTTGGCGCGGATTCGGGCCTCCCACCACCACCCCGGCGGGCATGCCTGCCCTCACCTTCCGTAGCCCTACGTGAGTCCCCCGGAGGCAAGCCCGCGATTCAAAAATATACCTGCCCTGTGAACAGCGGGGTGAAGCCTCGCCAGCACTCCAAGATGCAAATTTTTTCGGTTGGGAATCCCTGAGGACTCACTGATACTTGGCTCAACAACAGGCGCGGGCTTCCCCCTGTTATCCCCCGCAATCCACCATATTTAGTATTTGATTCAGGAACTCGCACTAGTTCTTGACGGGCGTAACGGAGAGTCCTAGTTTTCGATCCGTTCGGCGCGAGTGTGTTTGCGTCCCGCCGGCACTCCCCCAAAGGGTCTGCAAAACAGCACTCCGCCAAGCCAGACAAAGGCAGCGGGATACGGGCTTGTCTGCCCGGCGAGAGCGGATTTTTCGGGCGCCTGAACGGGCTGGAAACAGGCCCGGATGGCAATGGTTGAAGACGTGACGTTGTGGGGCGTTGAACGCATGTCGGGCTCATCCCTTTGGGGCGGATGGGTCTGGACGTGCCGGCGGGTGATCGGTGCGCGCATCGAGCAATCGCGTCGGGAGAAAACGGGCCGGGTCTACCGGCTGAGCTGCGATGCCAAGGGGCCCGACCGCCCTCAAGCGCCGCGAAATGAAATGATGACCCGGCACGCCTGAACGGAGGCGGTCCGGTCAAAGATAGGACGGGGCAAGACCATGCGGATTGAGCGGCGCCACACCACTTCGGGACAGTCACCTTACGCCGGCATCGAGTTCCGGCTGACCACGTCGGAGATCAGGAATCCCGACGGCTCGGTCGTGTTCAAGCTCGACAATGTCGAGGTGCCGACCGCGTGGTCGCAGGTCGCCTCCGACGTCCTGGCCCAGAAGTACTTCCGCAAGGCCGGCGTTGCCGCGCGCCTGAAGAAGGTCGAGGAAGAGTCCGTCCCCTCCTTCCTGTGGCGCTCCGTGCCCGATACCGAGGCGCTTGCCCTGCTGCCCGAGAAAGAGCGCTTCGTCAGCGAGCTCTCGGCCAAGCAGGTGTTCGACCGTCTCGCCGGCTGCTGGACCTATTGGGGCTGGAAGGGCAACTATTTCTCCTCCGACGAGGACGCCCAGACCTTCTACGACGAGCTCCGCTACATGCTGACCATGCAGATGGTCGCGCCGAACTCGCCGCAATGGTTCAACACCGGTCTGCACTGGGCCTATGGCATCGACGGCCCCGGCCAGGGCCATTATTACGTCGACCCCTTCACCGGCAAGCTGACCCGGTCGAAATCCTCCTACGAGCATCCGCAGCCGCACGCCTGCTTCATCCAGGGCGTCGGTGACGACCTCGTCAACGAGGGCGGCATCATGGACCTCTGGGTCCGCGAAGCCCGCCTGTTCAAATACGGCTCCGGCACCGGCTCCAACTTCTCGCGCCTGCGCGGCGAAGGCGAACGCCTCTCCGGCGGCGGCCGCTCGTCCGGCCTGATGAGCTTCCTCAAGATTGGCGACCGCGCGGCGGGCGCGATCAAGTCGGGCGGCACCACGCGCCGCGCGGCCAAGATGGTCGTGGTCGACGTCGATCACCCCGACATCGAGACCTATATCGACTGGAAGGTGAAGGAGGAGCAGAAGGTCGCGGCTCTCGTCACCGGATCCAAGATCAACCAGAAGCACCTCAAGGCCGTGCTGAAGGCCTGCGTCAATTGCGAAGGCTCGGGCGACGATTGCTTCGATCCCGAGAAGAACCCGGCGCTGCGCCGCGAGATCAAGCTGGCGCGTCGCAGCCTCGTGCCTGACAACTACATCAAGCGCGTCATCCAGTTTGCCAAGCAGGGCTACAAGGACATCCAGTTCGACGTCTACGACACCGACTGGGATTCGGAAGCCTACCTCACGGTCTCCGGCCAGAACTCCAACAACTCCGTCTCGCTCAAGGACGACTTCCTGCGCGCGGTCGAGACCGACGGCGACTGGAATCTGGTCGGACGCACCACGAAGAAGATCACCAAGACCCTGAAGGCGCGCGACCTCTGGGAAAAGATCGGCTACGCCGCCTGGGCGTCAGCCGACCCGGGCCTGCACTTCAACACCACCATGAACGACTGGCACACCTGCAAGGCGTCCGGCGACATCCGCGCCTCCAATCCGTGCTCGGAATACATGTTCCTGGACGACACGGCGTGCAACCTCGCCTCCGCCAATCTGCTGACGTTCTACGATATCCCCTCCAAGCGTTTCGACGTCGAAGGCTACGAGCATCTCTGCCGGCTCTGGACCATCGTGCTCGAAATCTCGGTGATGATGGCGCAGTTCCCGTCGAAGTCGATCGCCGAGCTCTCCTACGAGTTCCGCACGCTCGGCCTCGGCTACGCCAATATCGGCGGCCTCCTGATGACCATGGGCCTGTCTTATGACTCGAAGGAAGGCCGCGCCATCGCCGGCGCGCTGACCGCGATCATGACCGGCATCACCTACAAGACCTCGGCCGAGATGGCGTCCGAGCTCGGCACCTTCCCCGGCTACAAGAAGAACGCCGCGCACATGCTGCGCGTGATCCGCAACCACCGCCGCGCCGCCCATGGCCAGTCCAACGGCTACGAGGCGCTCAGCGTCAATCCCGTCCCGATGGACCTGGTGTCCTGTCCGCAGACAGACCTCGTCACCCATGCGCAAGCGGCCTGGGATGCGGCGCTCGAGCTCGGCGAGAAGCACGGCTATCGCAACGCCCAAACCACGGTGATCGCGCCGACCGGCACGATCGGCCTCGTCATGGATTGCGACACCACCGGCATCGAGCCCGACTTTGCGCTGGTGAAATTCAAGAAGCTCGCCGGCGGCGGCTACTTCAAGATCATCAACCGCGCGGTCCCCGCAGCACTTCGCGCGCTCGGCTATCGCGAGAGCGAGATCGCGGAGATCGAGGCCTACGCCGTCGGCCACGGCTCGCTCTCCAACGCGCCCGGCATCAACGCCTCGACCTTGAAGGCCAAGGGCTTCACCGACGAAGCCATTGCCAAGGTCGAGAAGGCGCTGCCGACCGCGTTCGACATCAAGTTCGCCTTCAACAAATGGACCTTTGGCGAAGACTTCATTCGCGACCAGCTCGGCATCGGCGCTGAAGCCATTGCCGCGCCGGGCTTCGACCTCCTCCAGGCCGTCGGCTTCACCAAGCGCGAGATCGAGGCGGCCAACGTCCACATCTGCGGCGCGATGACGGTGGAAGGTGCCCCGCACCTCAAGGCCGAGCACTATCCGGTGTTCGACTGCGCTAACCCTTGCGGCAAGGTAGGCAAGCGCTATCTCTCGGTCGAGAGCCACATCCGCATGATGTCGGCGGCGCAGCCCTTCATCTCGGGTGCGATCTCCAAGACCATCAACATGCCGAACGACGCAACTGTAGAGGACTGCAAGTCCGCCTACATGCTGTCGTGGAAGCTCGCGCTGAAGGCCAACGCGCTCTACCGCGACGGCTCCAAGCTCAGCCAGCCGCTCAACTCGCAGCTCATCGCCGACGATGAGGACGAGGACGATGCGATCGAGCATCTCTACGACAAGCCGATGGCGGCGCGCACCGCGCAGGTCTCGGAAAAGATCGTCGAGAAGCTGGTCGAGCGCATCATCGTGATGCGCGAGCGCGAGAAGATGCCGGATCGTCGCAAGGGCTACACCCAGAAGGCGGTCGTCGGCGGCCACAAGGTCTATCTGCGCACCGGCGAATATGACGACGGCCGTATCGGCGAGATCTTCATCGACATGCACAAGGAAGGCGCGGCACTGCGCTCCTTCATCAACAACTTCGCCATCGCGGTGTCGCTGGGCCTCCAGTACGGCGTGCCGCTCGACGAATATGTCGACGCCTTCACCTTCACCCGCTTCGAGCCGGCGGGCCCCGTGCAGGGCAACGACAGCATCAAATACGCGACCTCGATCCTCGACTACGTTTTCCGCGAACTGGCTGTGAGCTATCTCAGCCGCTTCGACCTCGCTCATGTCGATCCCAGCGAGACCGGGTTCGACGTGCTCGGCAAGGGCGTCGAGGAAGGCAAGGAGCCTGATGATCACGGCCAGCGCGCCTCCAAGCTGGTGTCGCGCGGCCTCACCCGCTCCCGCACCGACAACCTCGTGGTGATGCGCGGCGGCTCGACCGCGGTCGCGCAAGGCAACGACAGCGCGCCGGCGGGCGGCTCCAAGGTGACCTCGCTGGCTTCCCACGGCGCAGGCCGTGCCGGCGACGTCCTGGAAGGCGCGGTCGCGCTGAAGCAGGAAGTGGCCCACGACCTCTCGCCGACCGAGAAGCTCGAGGCCCTGCAGTGGAGCAAGGCCGGCAGCGCACAAGTCGCGGTGCCCAGCAAGGCCGAGCGCCGCGCGGAAGCGAAGGCAAAAGGCTACGAAGGCGAGATGTGCAGCGAGTGCGGAAACTTCACGCTCGTGCGGAATGGCACGTGCATGAAGTGCGATACGTGCGGCAGCACGACGGGGTGTTCGTGAGGGGCGACGTGCGTCACAATGGTCGTTTGTCCAAGGGCGGCCGAAAGGCCGCCCTTCTTGTTGACCACTCGCCAGCCGGTGTGCGGTGATTCGCGCTCTCTCTTCTTTGGCTCGGCTGGGCGTCAGCCGCGAGACGGTAGCATAGAACCGAATATACTTAATGTTCTACTTTTGTTCCTAAAACTTATCTGAAAACAAAGGCTTAGGTTTTGCAAAACCTTTGTTTCGTGGTACATAGGGGGAATGGGCACCCCTGACCTCAACAGTGTGCGGAACCGGCGGCGACAAATCTGGTCGCAGATTTCCGCGCTGTGCGAGGAGGACCGCGACCTCTACACCGCCGAGAAGGTGCTGCTCCGCTTGTCGGGCGCGACCGAGAAGGCCTCGCTGCCGATGACGGTGTTGCCGCCGCAGATGGGCACGGCCTCGACCGAGATGAACGCCCTGCTCTCCTCCGGCTCCTACGGCATCACCACCCGCCTCCACCCCAGCGAGTTCACCCACCGTGACCTGGTCGAGGCCGAGCGCGACTTCGCCACCGCTGAGGAAGAAGAGGAAGACCACGTCGAGGGCGAAGAAGGCGGCGGGGATGATGACGACGGCGGCGCCGGCCTGGTCAGGGTCGTGCGCGACGTCATGACCGGCAACGAGACGTTAGAGCAGTTGACCATGCTGCTCATGCGCAACTGCGGCGACGTCTGGTGGACGGCCGCCGAGATCCAGACCTTCCTGACGAAGATCAAGGGCCGCGAGGTCCCGATGGCGAGCATCTCGCCGATGCTAACCAATCTGAAGAACAACAGCGTAATCACCCGCAACGGCCACGAAATCGCGCTCACCGAGCGCGCCAAGGAGGACGTCTTCAAGTGATTAAGGCTGTAAAACCCCAGGATCCCTGTTCATTAGTGGAGGATAGCGCCTGAGTTGCCTTACGGTGACTCTTGTTTTTTTAGTAGTTTCGACTTGTGCACTCACCGATTCGTCCTGGTCCCAGCTCCTTCATCACAGGCTTGGGGCTCTGACAACAGGCCCCCAAGGGGCGTGCGGGCTCAGGCCGCACTCGGTGAAATAGGAGGGTCTCTTGAAGACTTGTCCCGTGCACATGCCCGTCTTCGTGATCGCGTATATGCGGTTCCGGTTCGGGCGTTGGGAGAGCGTCTGCTCTCACTGTCGGGGACTCCCGAGCCGTTGAAGGCGGCCCAGGAGTCGTAGTCCGACGTAAGATGGGGGGTCGCCTAAGGGCGGCCCCTCTGCCATTTCTGGGGTTACCCAGAAATCTGATGTGCCGACCAGGCAGAGGTTCGGTCGGCGAAACTGAGTTGAGGGTTCAATGGCGAGTCGCTCTCGCCAGAGCCTCGCTGGGGACATGTTACCATCTGATTAAGATGGACCACCGTACGTCGTCCTCCCGCTGCGTTGACTCATTGAGTCGGTCAACTTCTTGTTGACTCTTTGTAGTGCGGGTTTTTACCCGGTACAACCCCTGTACCGGCCTTTCCAGAAGCTTTGGTGTCACCCAGTAAGACAATTATGGGCATTCTGACACCATCTTGGTACCGTACTTGATGCAACCTACCTATGAGCCCTGAGCCTCTTGATGATGTCCTTGGTGCTCTCGCCCTTGTCCTTGAACAGGTCCTCCAGAGCTATCTCGTAGAGCTGGTACGCATCGAGCATTGCAGCCTGTGACACCTTCGAGCTGTGTACACCCAGGTTCCCGATAGTACGCAGTGCATGCAGGGTGTCAGAGTGCTCCTTGGTACCAACCTTCTTCGCGAACATGTCGATGCGTGCAGACAGGTCGAGCATCCTGCGCTTGCCGGGCTTGGCTGGGTCTTTCTTATGAATGCGTGTCTTCGTGACACCAAAGTGGTCCATCATCCGCTCCAGGCTGGTACGTAGCCGGGATGCGCACACGTTGTAGTCCACCCAATACAGCTCGAAGGACAGCTTCAGCTCCTTCACCACTTCGGCCGGCGTCTTCTTGGGTACCTCGATGAGTGGTGGTGCAGGACGCATGTAGTGCGGCCTGTAGCCTCTCACCCACTCCACCTCATTCTCATGATTGGCCTCCGGCTCGGTCCATACTTCCCCGGCGGCCGCAACTACCTCCCCGCATCCTGACCGTGCACACTGCAGGATCATCGTGAAGCGCTCCGGCGTGTTGGGATTGAAGTCTATGCTCCTTGCGTACTTTGGGACCTCAGTCTTGAGCGCCTCCTTGAGCATGCGCAGGTCGCCGCTACACTTCGGACACGGGAGGAATGGCCAACCA